>JBLWKA010000308.1:0-1202 GCA_048381555.1 Oscillochloridaceae bacterium umkhey_bin13 | reverse complement strand
GTCAGCAAGCCCTCACGCTCACTGATATACATCCATGCAATCTTGAGATCGGGCTGATCGACAAAGTTGGCGGTCACACGCCCAACCCAGTAGCTCTCGGGCGAAAACCACGGCTCAACGATCAACAGCCCACCCGGCTGCAGATGCTTCGCCATTGTCGCTACTGCTTGACGCATGTTGGCTGCGGTTTTGACATAGGCGATCGAACTGAACAAGCAGCCAATCACGTCGAAACGGTGATCGAGCTGGAAATCCACCATGCTATGCTCGTGCAACGGGATATCGGCACAGCGCTCGCGTGCGACCGCCAGCATCTCGGGGCTCACGTCAAGACCCTCGACCTCAAAGTGCTGGCGCAGATGCACGAGGTGCAGACCGGTGCCACAACCGACGTCGAGCAATGATCGTGCGGTGGGATGGTAGCGCTCAACGAGCGAACGCAGTTGCGTGGTGGCAGCGGCGTAATCCTTGAAATGGTACAGCGCATCGTAGAATTGAGCGGATCGAGCATACATTCTCATCTCTCCTCTCATAGTGCGACTAACGTAGTCCTGGGTTTAACCGAACTCTCCCCGCCGATAGGCGGGAAAATAGGAGCTTGGAGCGCCGCCCTTTGATTCGGTCAGCAAGCGGTAGCGAGACTGATCAAAAATGCGGCCGCAGAAGTAGGCCATGCGGGTTCCGGTAGACCATCCTTGCTTGAAGCGGGTCAAGCCGTCATTGCCGGGCTGTCCCACGCCAGCCCCGGCCCCAAGGCTAAGCCAACCTAACCCCTGGGATGCAAAATAGGTAATCGCATACCAGAAAAGGGCGAAGGAACTCCGCAGGGCATAGCCCTGCTCGCTGTACGCTGCCAAATGGTAGTAACCCACATCACCCTGGCAATACCACAGGATCAACCCGACAACCTCGCCCTGATGAGTGGCCCGAAACATCACCAAGCCTGGCGTGGCGATTTGTTGGGCGAATGACTCCGGTGAGAATCTTGCAATCCCCCGAATCGCGTGGCGCTCGATCAGATTCGCGTAGAGCTGATTCCACGCGCCAAGCCATAGCTGGGGCTCGTCACATACCGCAACATCCACCGCGTTTAAGGCCCGCTGAATATTGCGCCGATGATGATCAGAAACAAATGTTTCTGGATGCTGGGCGAGATCGATCACGAAGTGGGCTTTGAAGGGCACGACCAGATCGCCAAACGC
>JBLWKA010000307.1:0-1202 GCA_048381555.1 Oscillochloridaceae bacterium umkhey_bin13 | reverse complement strand
GGCAACGGGGTCGCCGTCGGTGGCAACGGGGTCGCCGTCGGTGGCAACGGGGCCGGGGCACTCGTTGCTGCGGGCACCAGCGCGATCTGATCAAGATAGAAGATCCGCCCGGTCGCGCCCCCGGCCTCTTGCACAATCACCTCGATGAGATCACTCGGGTTGCCCAACAGGCTCAGGGGCAACTCGAATTGAGCCCAGGTGTTGGCGGTTGGCGGGGTCAGGCGCACACTCGGACTGGCCCGCCCATTGCGATCCACTGTATAGATATTCAGGCTCTGCCCACCCTGGGGGCCACCGTGCAGCCAGAAACGCAGCCGACTGAAGCCACTGGTTGTGAGCGCAGTCGAGGCGCGGAGTTTCAGGCCCGCCCAACTGCCCCGATGGGTCACCGCAAGCGCATGACTGCCACTCTGCACCACACCACTCTCGCGCTGATTCACGGTTGTATTCCAGGACCAGTCCATCCAGCCCGCCGCCAGCCCATCACCGAATAACACCAGTTCACCAGGACTGGGCGCACTCGGCGGAGGTGGAGCCGGGGCTGGGGTTGCGGTTGGCGGGACGGGCGTTGCCGTGGGCGGGGCGGGCGGGGCGGGCGTTGCCGTTGGTGGTTGGGGTGCAGGTACATTGCTACCGCCGCCAATGCGCAAGACGGCCTCTTTCCCGACATGAAAGCGGGTGATCGCATCACGCATCGAACCCCAGTTACCCTCGTGATCATTGCCTTCGTAGGTCCAGCCCCAGGCTCCAGCGTAACAATTGCCATAGATCCCCTTGAACAGATCGTCTAAGGAAACCCCTAACCCAGCCGCGTTCGCCGGATACTCGCCAATCACGACTGGCTTGTCGAAGGCCCCTTCCCAGCGCACCCTGAGCGGCGAAAAGGTCCAATTGCTATCACCATTGGCCCAACCATAGTAGTGGATCTGGTAGTAGTCCAGGTAGCCCTGTGGATCGAAGCGGGTCAGGGCAGCATCACTGTACCAGTTGCCAACCGAGCCAGGGGCCGCCGCCGTATTCCACTTCATCGCCGCTGCGCCCACCGTCACCAACTGGTTCGAGTTGCGGTGGATCGTACCTGCCGTCTCGGCAATAAAACGCTGCATTTCGCCCAGGGTCACGGGCTGCTTGATAGACGCGTGAATAGCCCCAGCTTCGAAGATGCCCCATTCTGGCTCGTTGATCACTTCCCAACTGATCAC
>JBLWKA010000306.1:0-1465 GCA_048381555.1 Oscillochloridaceae bacterium umkhey_bin13 | reverse complement strand
TGTATGCCATGAAGGAAGGAAGATCGTTCATGAGTTCATTATCTCGCAGCATGCTGTGCCTGCGTTCTGCGTTCTGCGTTCTGCGTTCCATATGCCTTTGGGGAAGAAGCTGCGCAACGGGTGGCCCGCCGGTCGCTGGGTGAAATGGGCCAACAATTGGAGCAGCACCGGGGTTGAGACGTTTGCGGCAACATCGCCGAAGGTCGTGACGACCGTTTCGGGTTGATCCGCTTGGCGCAGCAGGTGATCGAGCCGCCGCGCCAACTCGCCCGGTCGCCCGCGCAGCAGGGTCAGCGCCGTGTCAATCTGCCCAGCCTGGATTGCCCCTTCAACCTTGGAACGGAAGGTCGCGATGGGTCGGTCGTTGCGGATCACGTCGAAGGCTGCGGCAGACTGAGGAAAACGGGCCTGATACTCGCCAGGATGCAACCGCTCGCCCAAGCGCTTCCACGGTTCAGGGTAGCGCAACATGTCCTCAATGCTGTTCCCACACGCCTCTAGCAGTTCGAGCAGCAGGCGGCGCTCGGCGCGGGCGAAGCTACGAAACTTCGTGGGCGTTGCCAGACTGACATCACCATCGGACAGGGCGACGGCGAGGCGCAGCACGTCAGTCGCGGTGGTGATGTAGGTCGGAAGCCGCTCGGCCCCACGCGAGGTATGACGAATCAGCAGTGCCCCGAGCAGTGCGGCGTGCTCACGCTGAGGCACCGTCGCCGGAATCAGCGCCAGCGCCGCATCGCCGTAGGTCTGGAAGAACCAAGCCACGTCGGCGCGATCAGCGGGCGACAAGGCGCTCTTCGCTGCCAGCAGCGTCGTGCAGATCGCCTGAAAGTCAGCCTCATCACCCAGGTCGATCACCCGCAGATCTGTCCGCTCGATCAGCGGCGTGCGCTGGTGCTTGACCGTTGGCGGGAGGCCATGGGTCAGATAGTGCAGAATCGCGTTGAGGTACAGATCAGCGAGGCTGGCCTCCATCACCTGGGCCGGGAAGGTGGGGTACATCGGCGTGTAGGCCACGTTTGCGCCGACGAGCGACCGCAGCGCCGGGACGAGATCGTCGGCGAGGCGGGCCAACTGTTCGACCGAACAGGTCTGGAGATGCGTGATCAGTGCGGCGCTCGCCGTAAAGCCCAGACGCTCCAGGTTCTTGAGCAGGCTGGCGAGGTATTGCGGGGGCGCACCGCCATCACCGGGCGGCACAAGCACCCGGTTCCGGTGGCGAACATAGATGGCATGCCGCATCGCCCAGCTTCCTCCAAACAGCAGCGCCCCTGCCAGCACAGGGGCACGCAGATCATCAGGCAGCGGAGAGCCGGTACGCTACTGTTCAAGAAGGAAAGAAGGAAGCCTACCGATAGCCACTGCGAGCTAGATTGTAGCATTGCGCAAGACCGCTTGTAAACCAGTCGTACGCCCGATCCGCAGGGCTTGGGCAATCGTCCGCAAGAGAACGCGGATCGCACTG
>JBLWKA010000305.1:0-1593 GCA_048381555.1 Oscillochloridaceae bacterium umkhey_bin13 | reverse complement strand
CGGTCAGGAAACTGAAAACTGTAGAGCCGCTCGTTGACCGCTTCGGGGGCACGGCCTCCCACAATATGGCGTAAATGGACAATCGCCAACTCATTCGCCGTCAGGTCAAGTACCTCGTACCCAGTGGCCCGCAGGCGCTCAACCGTCGTGATCCGTTCTTCGGGACGGGCCAGTTCGATCCCCACGAAGATGCGCGCATCAGCCCGCGGCGCATACCGATAGTTGAACTCGGTGATATTGTGCCGCCCAAGATCGCGGCAAAAGCGCTTGAACGAGCCGGGCTGTTCAGGGATCGTGACTGCCAGCAGGGCTTCGCGCTGTTCGCCAATTTCGGCCCGTTCGACCACATGGCGCAGCCGCCCAAAATTGACATTTGCGCCACAAGTCAGGGCCACCAACGGCCGCTCGTCCACACCGTAATCGGCGACATAACGTTTCAGGCCAGCCACCGCGAGGGCACCAGCCGGCTCCTGGATGGCCCGTGTATCATCAAACACATCCTTGATCGCAGCACAGACCTCGTCGGTGTTGACCCGCACGATCGTATCTACATAACGGCGCACCAGGTCAAAGGTATGGGCACCCACCCGCCGCACCGCCACCCCGTCCACAAAAATCCCGACCTGGGCCAGCGTGACCCGCTCACCCGCCTGCACACTCTGGTACATCGCATCAGCATCATCAGGCTCAACCCCGATCACCTCGACCTCAGGGCTGATACTCTTAAGGAAGACCGCGATCCCGGCGGCGAGCCCGCCCCCGCCAATCGGCACAAACACCCGATAGCGGGGCACGCGCATCTGTTGCGAGATCTCGAGCCCAATCGTGCCCTGGCCCGCGATCACCAGCGGATCATCGTAGGGATGCACAAAGCTCAGCCCCAACTCGGCCTGAAGCGCATAGGCGTGGGCTTCGGCATCGCTGTAACTATCGCCGTGCAGCACCACTTCGGCCCCCCGGGCGCGGCAAGCATTGACCTTGATCTCGGGTGTCGTCACCGGCATCACAATCACGGCGCGCACGCCTAAACGCTGGCCCGAAAAGGCGACACCCTGCGCGTGATTGCCCGCCGAGGCGGTAATCACCCCGCGCGCCCGTTCCTCGGCACTCAGGTGGGCCATGCGGTTATAGGCCCCACGCAACTTGAACGAAAAGATCGGCTGAAGATCCTCACGCTTAAACAGGACCTCAGCCCCCAGGCGGGCAGCCAGACGCGGCGCAGGCTGGAGCGGAGTCTCGACGGCCACATCATAAACCCGACTGGTGAGAATACGCTGGAGGTAGGCAAGATCCACGGGATGTACTCGCTTGATCTGGGAAATAATTGGCTAGAGCAACGCATATTAAGGATAGTAACTTATTATAACAGTGACCAGGTTGCCCAAGGCTGTTGCAACGTCCGCCTCCGGCGGTGGGTGTGGTGCAGCTACGCCGCACCACAAGGTTTTGGTATGGTTTGGCGGCTTCGCCGCCAAACCATACCAAAACCTGGGACGTGCCCAATGTCGTGCATCCGCTTCGCCAGGTTGACGCACTGCGGCAGGTCGGCTAGCATGAACGTAGTTCCCAAACAGCCACAACCTACCAACGACC
>JBLWKA010000304.1:0-1621 GCA_048381555.1 Oscillochloridaceae bacterium umkhey_bin13 | reverse complement strand
CCCCCAGTGGTGGCCCATTCAGACGCAAGACGAGTTTGGCAATCCCCTCGGCATAATCACCGATCCGTTCAAGCTCGTTGGCACACTGCATAAACGCACTCAGCAAGCGCAGATCGCCAGCGACTGGCCCCTGCGTTGCAATCAGGCGCGTGGCATGTTGCACCAGCGCATCGGCCGCATCGTCAAGCTCATCATCAGCCTCAATCACGGCCTGGGCCACGCCACGGGCACCCTCGCGGAGCGCCCAGAGCGCTCGTTGCACGGCCTGGTCGGCCAAGGTACCAAGGGCTAGCAGTTCGCGCTGCAGCTCGTTAAGATCGTGGCGGTAATGCTCACGCAGATCACGCATTGATTCTGCTCCTCGGATGGGATTTGGTTGTACTATACCATCTATGCGGATTGGAATCGACGTACGGTATACCAGTGATCACTTTCCCGGGATCGGGCGGTATCTGATCGGGCTGGCCCGTGGCTTAGCCGAACTCGATCAGGGCCATCACCTGATCCTGTTGTATGATCCGCGTACCGCCCCTGGCCGCTATCAACCCACCAGCCTGGCCGAACTGCCCGGGGTCGAACTGGTGCCATTGCCAGCCGATCCGTTTGGGATCGTCCAACACGCGGCCCTACCCCGCCTGGCCCGCCGCCTGAGCCTCGATCTGCTGCATTCGCCTTATTACGTCAAGCCGTACCTGGGCCTGCCCTGCCCATCGGTCGTCACGATCTACGATCTGATCGGCTGGCGCTTTCCGGCGATGCTTTCGTGGCGCGGCAGGCTCTTCTACCGCACCAGCATGGCCCTGGCGATCCGCAGTTCCGCGGTGATCATCACGATTTCGGAGAGTGCCCGTGCCGATCTGGCCCATGTCTACCGCCACGTCGCACCGAAACTCGTGGTTACGCCATTAGCAAGCGAGCGCCGCTTTCGACCCCAGCCCGCCGAGGTGATCAGCGCAGTCCGGGCGCGCTACCAACTCCCCGAGCGGTATGTGCTGTATCTGGGATCGAATAAGCCGCACAAAAATGTCGAGCGGCTGTTACGTGCATGGCGGCGGGTCGCAGAAGCGGGTCACGACGAAGGCACCCACCTGGTGCTAGCCGGGCACGAAGATCGCAAACACCCGAGCCTGCGCCAACTCGTCAACGAGCTAGAGCTAGGCACGAAGGTGCAGGTCGTGCCAGGCATCGCCGACCCCGATCTGCCTGCCCTGTACAGTGGCGCGACCGTCTTTGCGTTTCCGTCCTACTACGAAGGCTTCGGGCTGCCGCCACTCGAAGCGATGGCCTGCGGCACCCCGGTACTCTGCGCCTACGCCACCAGCCTGCCCGAAGTCGTTGGTGATGCGGCACTCACCGTTGATCCGCACAGTTCGATCGAAATCGCCGAAGGACTCGGACGCCTGTTGCACAACGCGATCCTGCGGCGCGACCTGAGCGCTCGGGGCCTGCGCCGCGCCCGCGAATTCTCGTGGCGGCGTACCGCCCTGGGAACCCTGCGCGCCTACCAACAGGCCCTGGGATGAGGGCGCATCCTGGATTTGATCCTGCTGGCGAATGCTGGCGGACACGGTGCGGATCGGGAGGGGCGACCCGGCGTGGTCGCCCGGGGCAGCCACGCGGG
>JBLWKA010000303.1:0-1629 GCA_048381555.1 Oscillochloridaceae bacterium umkhey_bin13 | reverse complement strand
GCGAAGGCAGCCTGAGCATCGAGCGCGAGGCGAAGATCGACCCAGATCGAGTGCGGGCGCTGCCGGCGGGCCAATGCGTCGTGATCGCCGCAGGCAAAGCCCAACGTGTTCAGGTCAAACGAGTCGCAGCCCGGGCCCCTGCGGGCAGCGACGCGGCGCAGACGGCAGCAACGGGGGCGACGGCCCAAGCGTATGCAGGAGACGCGGCGGCCCCCATGTTCGTGCGACCAGTCCAACGTCCACCGCGCCGACCCATCGCAAGCGCGGTCTCAACCGGGGCAACGGCACCACCAC
Source organism: Oscillochloridaceae bacterium umkhey_bin13 (assembly GCA_048381555.1). Classification (GTDB taxonomy): domain Bacteria; phylum Chloroflexota; class Chloroflexia; order Chloroflexales; family Chloroflexaceae; genus Viridilinea. The sequence goes on along the minus strand of JBLWKA010000303.1, from coordinate 1,335 downwards.
CCGTCATGCCCACCGAGGTTTCGGCACTCCCGCTCAGGGCAAGCACGGGCGCAGCCTGGGCAACGGCACCACCGCCCGCCATGCCCACCGAGGTTTCGCCACCACCACCCGCCATGCCCACTGAGATCTCATCGCCACCGTTGAGCACCGCCGCCCGTAAACGTGCCGTACTCGACGATGATGATGAAGGGTAGGCGCAGGCACTCCCGATGCAACCCCGGGAGTGCCGTCATTAATGGTTTGGTGTTGCACCATAAGCCACCATGAGACAACGGAATATGCTATAGTACGGGCAATCCATAGCATCGGGAGGGTATCATGACAACCGTTATTCCATATCGGAAACAACTACAGCAGGAAGTGGACGCATTACCAGAAGAATATCTTCCCTATATCTTGCAAATTGTGCAGACATTTCGCGAAAGCGTCATGCTCAAACCAGCCTCAGCTAGCGTACAACAAGGATGGCATGAAGCCCAAACAGGCGTTATGACGCCGGTAGACGAACTATGGGATGATATTGATGCTGAGTAGTTGGATGTACCCATATGCGATCCGTCTTCTTCACCAACGAATTCAAACCAAATATTCGTCAATTCGCCAAGAAATACCGTCGCATTAAAAGTGATATTCAGCCAGTAATTGAAACATTGCAACGTGGCGAAACACCAGGTGATCGTATTCCACGCCTGGATGTTGCGGTGTATAAAGTTCGTGTTGCCAATACTGATGCAAATAAAGGTACACGTGGAGGATATCGCATTGTGTACACAAAAACCGATGAACAAACGATTATCCTGGTGACAATGTACTCGAGAACTGAACAATCAGATGTCTCACCTGATGAGATTGCAGCGATCATCACAGCGTATGAGAAAGAACGTGATGAAGCGCATGATGAAACAGAGTCCTGATGATTCAGGCGTTATCCAACCCGCTCCCACGCGGGATGGATCGCACGGGCGGACATGTGCCGATCAAGCAGGATGAGGAGGTCGAGTTTCCGGTCGGCAATAAGGTGGCGGAAGGCGCGGAGTTGGGCAACGCGGCGGCGGATCGGTCGGCCGTCGATCAGCACAACCACAGTTCCGGTATCGATCATGCGCCCCAGCAGGCTCTGCTGGATGGTGATCGACGCTTCCCAAAGCGGCACGCTGTGCTCCTGGATGACCAACGTCCCCTCGTAGACGACAAGATCGGTGCCACGCAGGGCCAGGCTGCCCCTCACGTAGCGGCTGGCCAGGCGTGCCCCAACCAGCACGCTCAGGGCGGTACCGCCGAACCAGCCGGGATGCATGTGGAAGCCCAGATCTAAACAGGCCAGGCCAACCCCCA
>JBLWKA010000302.1:0-1861 GCA_048381555.1 Oscillochloridaceae bacterium umkhey_bin13 | reverse complement strand
ATCTGTAGATCCAATCACTTGTTCGGCTCAGGCGAATACGTAGAACGGCCACGATGCGCCGCCCAACATGCTGCCGCTCAGCCGCCGCCGATCGCCCGGCGCGCTGCACGGTACAGCCACTAAAATGCCAGCGATTCCGCGCGCCGAGGCGGTCGGCTGCAGCGGCGTGTTAGCCTGCCACGCAGTGAGTATTATGGGTTGAAGGTAATTACCGTGCCCAATCTAGATTTTTTCCAATAAGAAGTTCTGTCATCTCAGCATGATGTGTGCTTTTCATCGCCACGAGTTGCGTGTCAAAATTATATTGTCGAGCTAAATCATAGAGTTCATCTGCATTGTCGTAGGTTATCAGAAAATCACCACAAATTGTCGAGACAATGCGGAATAGCTCCGCATGATCAAGATGGGAATGTGTGTACAATCGGCTACCCGCACGCTTGCCGCCAGCTGTGTAAGGTGGATCAATGAAGAATACTACATCCTTACGATGAGTATTGGTGCGAATCACTGAAAGACCATCACCTTCGATGAGACTAATTCGGTCACGCACATCGATTATATCCATAATTCGCTGCTTGAGAGTTTGGGGATACCATCGTGATTTAAGCCCCTTTCCATTCTCGCCATTCTTAATCCTTCCGGCTCCATTTGCTAGAATACCACCGCGATTTACGCGGTTTTTAAGTATTGTTTGGAAGGCAATATCCGGCACAGTAAATGCTGGTTCTGATAGAGTTTCTTCTACTGTTTCAGGCGTGAGATCGAAGTTTGCTATTCGCTCTGCAAGCCATACCCCATCACCATTTAATATTGTATGCCATACAGCAGCGACTTGCTGATCGAGTTCAACTATTGTGACATGTTTTGCTAGGCGCTCAAAAGCAACGGTTAGGCTGACAATAGCACCTCCTGCGAATGGCTCAATAAACTCGGTAGGAGAAGTGTTTCGGCTGCTTAACCACTCGCGTATACGGGGCACTAGCCAAGTCTTTCCGCCTGGATAACGAAAAGGGCTACGCTGTGGAACCATAGCCACATTTACGATTGGCCGAGGTTTCGGATCATCGATAAATGATAGTTGCTCCATGGAGTTTCTCATTCCTCTAAAGCTTCGTCTTGCTCAAATACATCAAGCAATGAAGATGTATCGGGAGCAATGCTACTGCCCAATTGCTTCTCATCAAGTTTGCGTTGTAAGATCTTAAGGAAGTCACCTTCTGATCCCGGATCAGCGTTAGTTATGCGCTGGAGGGCCGAATTGACGAGACTTCGAGGCTTGATTGAAACGCAGGTGTTTGTAGTCAGTCGTGGTTTAGAAGGGGGAAGGCTTTGAAAAGGCAGGCTAACAGGGGATTGTTTGCGTTCGATTACCGTCATGATCGTGACGCTGGCGAAATGCGAATGTGAAGGTCTGCGTGGAACGGGGACTATAAACATATACGGCTCTTCGGGTTTCACCGCATCCTCCTACTCAACGCCCTGCGTAGCTCCTCATCGTCAAGTTGCGCGTAGCGTTGGGTGCTACGCGGGTCACGATGGCCCAGGGCGCGTTGCACCAGCGACTCAGGGATGCCGCTGGCTAACAGTTCGGTGGCCCTGGTATGCCGTAGCTGATGCAACGTGAAGCGCAGGCCGCCCTCGGGGCCGACGAGGCCCACGGCTGCGCTGGCCTGCGCCCAATGGTAGCGCAGGGTGTCATAGTCGAGCCGAAGCCCTCGATTGCTCACGAACAAGCGCCGGTAAGGCTGCGCATCAGCCCCTAGTTCGCGCAAATGCCGCCGTAGCCCGGTTAGGGTGCGCGGGGTCGCGTCCGGGGTCAGCACGACCACCCGATCCTGGTTGGCCTTGGTGCCGCGCAGGT
>JBLWKA010000301.1:0-1863 GCA_048381555.1 Oscillochloridaceae bacterium umkhey_bin13 | reverse complement strand
TGCCAGCGTTTGAGGCGGCCCGCGAGGATCTGGCGGCCCAGCGGTATGAGCAGGCGGTTGGCAAATTACGGCCCCTATTGCTCGATGCCCAGCGTCGCAATGATCCACGGGAAGCTAACGAGATTACGCGGCTTGAGGAAGTTTTGGCCCAGGCCTATCTGGATTGGGGCCGGGCTACTGTTGCTTCGAGCGAGGGGGATCTGCGTGAATTGAACCAGGCCTACAACCAGTTTAACGATGGGGTCAGTGTCACTAGTCCTGCCAGCGCATTCTGGGAAGCCCTTACGAACGAGCGGGCTATGGCTCTTGCCATGATTGACGCTGCGCAAAGCTTGAACAAGCTTGAGCAGGATCTGGCGACTGGTACCGCTGATCGCCAATTGCGTGATCCTGTCGAACTGCTTATCAGTCAGTTTGTCGATATGCATACCCAGCAACCAGACTATCCTGGCCTTGCAGTGCGCTATGCCCAGGTTCTGGTTACCGGTGGAACGATCTACGAGCGCAGCCCTGGCGAGACCAAACCAGACCAGTTACAGGCATTGAGTCGGGCAATCGAACTATGCGGCAATACGGTTGCGCGGGCGCAGTTGCCCGAACAGGCCCGGGCTTGTCTTGATCGAGCCACCACGAAGTTGAACCGCCTGAATGCCACCCCGACTCCAACGTCTGATCCAGTGCGCTTGCGCTTTCGAGTAGAAAACTACAATGATGAGCCGCACTGTATCACTGTACAGGTTCGGCGCATCAGTACCGCAGGCTGGACTTTCAGCGTTGATGGGCTTACCCATCTGCGGGGCAACTTTGATAATGCTGGCAACGCCCGCCTGTGCGGCCTGAACAATGATCAGCAGGTGACGATTACGGTATTTGACCGCAATGGTCGTCCGGTGGCAGGCGGGCGTGGTGTCCCCTCGAAGGGCCGGGCGATTATGGTGGCCGAATGGCGTTAAGACCTGGCTTCGATCTGTAGCTCAGTATTGTAGCCAAGACCAAGTGTGGCCGGGAGCACAATCGCTACACGGGTGTTTTTGCTCAGTTGTTGCCCATTCAGATAGGTGCCATGGCGACTGCCCAGATCGGTCAGATAGACCTCGTGGCCTACCACGGCGATCTGGGCATGGCGATTAGAGATCTCGGGGTCTTTAATCGTCAAATGGTTCGCCTCACTGCGCCCAATCATTAAGGGTGAATTGCGTGATGAGATCTCGATTTTCTGGCCCTGTTGGCCGGGGGCGGTTGTGCGTATGATTGTCACGCGCACAAGCAGTTCACGGTTGGTCGCTGGATATGATGGTTCAATTGGCCCGCCTGGTTTACCGAATTCCTGGGTTGGCTTGTTATAGATATCGGCAGGTTTCGGAATCTGTGGTCTCGTTGAGCGATTCTTGAACTGGCGAATAACGCTTAAGCCAATCAAGACGCCGATTGCAGCGAGCAAGCTAATGCCGATAATAAGTAGATTGCTGCTCGCTGGGGGTGTAATCCGGAAACTGCGCTCCTCTTCGATCACCTCGCTGATGCCATCAAGGCGCAGGGTCAGCAGATACTCGCTGTCGGGTGCAGCGCGGCGGAAACTCGTTGGCAGATCAATCATCAGATTGCCCGCACTATTGGGAGCCACCCGCGGAATTGTTGCAATCCGTTGCCCATTCTGATCGGTGATCTGGCCAACAAATAGCGACGGTTGCATCCCGCCGCCCCGCACATCAACCCCAATCAAGAGTTTGTCATTTTCCCAATCGGGATCAACCGAACTGATGGCAAAGCTTAGGCGAGGATTGTAAGTAACACAGCGTTCGCTGGCATAGGCTTCACCGCGTGGGCTGGTCATGGGTTGGCCCCCGCGGCGCAGCGCACGGA
>JBLWKA010000300.1:0-1889 GCA_048381555.1 Oscillochloridaceae bacterium umkhey_bin13 | reverse complement strand
CTGGCAATATTTTCGCCCACCATCTGCCACTGATAGCCGGTGGCATCAACGCGATCAGACGGATCGCGGCCCTCGGGCGAAAAATGGCTGAAATAGCCGCGCTGGGCCATATCCTGACTATGCCCCAGCGCCGCTTGGTTCAGCAACCGATTCATCGTTAAGGGCACCGTGCAGCCGTTGGCCTGGCGGGCCTGGTTGGTCAGATCGATCACCGCTCGTACGAAGGGATGCACACCGGTTGGTGCCTGGCTGCCCCCTTGCGCCGAGCGTACCTCATTGCCAAGCAGGCCGAGCAAGACTTGATTCGCCTCGTGTAACTCGAAGCGGCGGCGCTCGAAGTATTGCACCGTTACCGGCTTGCCCTCAATCGTTGTTGCAAAAGCCCCCGTAATCGGGAAGCCGAACCGCTCGAGGCCGCCGTTGCGCTGCCAATAGGTGGCAAACGCACCACAAACCCGATGCCCGGTCTCGCTAAAGGCCAGGCACCCATCACCACCCGCCGGATCATTGCCGCGTTGCCAGGGCGTACCCTGCAACTCAAGCCAACGCACGCCTAACCGGCCCGCCGTGACCCGCCCATCGGGCTGGATCTCCAGCCGGTCACGCTCAAACCACTGTACGGTCAGGTCAACGCCTTCGACAGCTTCCAGCGCGAGATTGCTCTTGGGAAAGCCAAACACCGTCAAACCGCCGTTGCGCTCCCAATATTGGCGGATCGGGCCTTCGATGCAGAAGCCAGTTTCGGCAAAGCAGCGTTGGGCGGTTTGCGCAGCAGCGGGCTGTGCGGGCGCAAAGACAGCGAGCAGAACAACGCTTGCGAGGAGGAACCAGCGAGTCAGCATAGGGATTCGCTTTCTGATTAGATTGGAGCGAATGTTGACGCAACGGCGCAAAGGGCTTGTGGGGCGCATTTGGCTTTCAACTGAGTTTCATACATCAAGCAGTTTCCGTTCTTCGATCGCGCCATCCGTGACTTCGGCGATTGAGGTTCGCAAATGCGCGGCATTGGCTGGACTGGCAAGCAAATAGCGTGTTTCTTGCCATGCCGCGTATTCGTCTTGGGGTACCATCACAACCTGCTGTCCACTCGCTAAAAGTACAATGGTGGGAGCGGCATCATCAAGAACTTGCGTGAGCAACCGTTCAAGATCCCGCTTGGCTTCTTCAAGGGTGACGATCTGCATCAGCCTTCCTTTGCTTCATTCTGACTCGCTGTAGTGAAGTTTAACCTATATCTCGTTATCGTTGGGTCACGCTTGTTCCGCTTCTTTTGGTTCCGCTCTCATTAGCGTATCTTCACGCCAGGACAGCGTAACAGTAATTCGGCAAGCAAACGCGCCCCGGCCTCACCTAGATACCATACCACACTCGTGATGGGCAGATCACGGTAGATCATTGCCAGGCGCGTTTGATAGTCGAGCATGCGCAGTGGCATAGGCTTTTTACTGCCCGGGCCTTGAAACTCCAGGTGCAAAATCACCTCGTGCCCATCATCAAGGGTGACGAAGAGCACGAGGTCGCTATCCAAGGGGTCGGGGTGGGCGGTCAATTCGCCTTGGCGGGTCGTGACGGCAAGGACGGGTTGCTCAAGCATCCACGCCGCGACATTACCTTACCGACCTGCCCCACGCCAGTAATCGTCATCGGTGGCCCGTCGCCGCGCATCGTCTTCGGCGCGGCGTTGGGCCTCTTCGGCGGCGCGGCGCGCTTCTTCGGCAGCGCGTTCCTGGGCCGCACGTCGATCCGCCTCGTATTGGGCCTCGTCAAGCTGCCTGCGCCGGATCTCGTCACGGTTTGGTGTGGATGCGGTGTAGCCCGTGCTGGGCTGGGCGGGTGGGCGCGCAACCTGGGGCGGAGGCGTGCGTGGTGCAGGTGGGCGCGGCGGTGCA
>JBLWKA010000299.1:0-2025 GCA_048381555.1 Oscillochloridaceae bacterium umkhey_bin13 | reverse complement strand
GGCCCGCTTCCGTTTGGTCGCTCCTGCGTTTAGTCGCCGTCGGCTGCCAGATAGTCAGCCCGCGCCGGGACAAACGTGTCAATCACGAGACTCTCTTCGATCGTCTCGACGGCGTGCGGTGTATCACCCGGGATCGCCACCGCCATGCCCGGCCCAGCCTCGGTGACGCTGTCGCCAAGATGGAACCGCAAGCGTCCCCGCACCACATAGCTGATCTGCTCTTGGGGATGCTGGTGACGCGGAACCTGGCTGCCTGCTTCGAGCAGCACTTCCATCACATAGGCTTGCTCGGTGGCCGTCAAACGGTGCCGACGAACCCCCGGAAATACTTCGATCCAACGCTCACTTGGGCCTCGTACCATGGGTGCCTCCACTTACTTCTTGCGCTTACGATCACGGCGGGCCTCCCGACGGCTCGTGGTCGCAACCGGGCGTGGCTCAGCCGGGGTGGTCTCGCCATTGGCAAGGCTGCGCGTCGGGCGTGCGGGAGCCGGATTCTTGATGCCACGGGCACGGGCTTCGCGCTCAAGGTTCGGCAATACCGAACGCATATAGTAGATCACGTAGATCACCACCCCCAACTCGACTACGGCCTGAACCCAGAACCAGAGGGGCATGTTCAGGGTGGGGACGTTCAACAGGCGCACCACGCCGAACAAAATCCCAACTCCGCCGAGGATCATGGCGGCGTAGCCGAGTTGGCGCATAAAGGTGTGCCGCGCCGGGTTGCGCTCCGTATGGCGAAAAACAAGGTAGGCTCCAGCCGCAACAGCAAGAATCTGGCCGATGAAAAAAGTCCAGGCAAGGGCACCTAACTGGGGGGCGGGGGTGGTCAAATAGCTAAGCATGGTACACGAGTCTCCGCGGACGGTCAGATTGGGAATGGTTCGGTTAGCAGCGGCGATTATAGCAGCGCCCCTATGGGGCGTCAATTATTCGTAGCACTATGGCTAGTGCTGTTGCCAAGTCATAGGGCGAGAGCAGGGCTGAGGCAATGTTCATCGCAATCTATGCTATGATTCAGAAACATGCCCGCCTTCGCCCTGTCGCTCAGCCAAGGAGTACACGTTGGGTATATTGGCTTTTATGACCGTGCTGGTCATCCTGTTCGAGATCTGGTACGCTGCGGCGTTCCTGTTCGCCTACAGCCAGGTGCGCGAGCGCACCCTGCTTTTGCCGGTGGCCCAAGCTGTGTTGATGCTGCTGGCCTTTGCCTATCTGACGCTGGCCTTGCTGAATGGTTGGTCAGCCAATCCGCTGATCGTCTTTAGCCTGTTGATCGGAGCGATGCTGATTTCGATCTATTGGCGTCGTACCCCCGGTGGTTTGACCAGTTTCCTGAAGAGCTACCCGCGTGGCACGCTTGATGTGATGACCTTCCGCCGCCCCGCCGCCGACCTGAAGCGCCGCGTGCGCACCAAATAAAGATGCAACCACAACTGATTGCCGAGTTGGCAACTGTCGTGGGCCGTCGCTATGTGCTGACCCGCCCCGAAGAGTTGATGCTCTATGAGTTTGACGGTTCGGCCCTTGATCAGGCGAGCCCTGATCTGGTGGTTGTGCCTGCTAGCACCGCCGAAGTGGCGGGCTGTCTCAGGATCGCTGCCACTTATGGCGTGCCGGTGGTTGCCCGTGGGGCCGGGACGGGTCTCGCTGGTGGGTCGGTGCCCATCACGGGCGGTATGGTTGTCTCGACCGCCCGCCTCAATCGGGTGCTGGCAATCGACCCCCAGGCCCGCACCGCAACCGTGGAACCTGGGGTCGTCAATGTCGATCTGAGCGTGGCAACGCTGCCGTATGGTCTGCACTTCGCCCCCGACCCGAGTAGCCAGCGCTCCTCGACGATTGGTGGCAATGTTGCGGCCAATGCCGGTGGCCCCCACTGCCTGAAGTATGGCGTGAATCGCACCCAAGGCTGACGCCCCTGGGCTTCCCCCGTCACCGCGCCGTGCTCGTGCGTGACGAGTCTGACCGGCGCTCAGGGGGCGTTTAGGCTCTCCGGGGAACCAGCCCGGCGAGAAGGCG
>JBLWKA010000298.1:0-2056 GCA_048381555.1 Oscillochloridaceae bacterium umkhey_bin13 | reverse complement strand
GGGCATACCGCCGTGGTTGGGCGGGTGCTGGGCAGTTTTAGTGGCGAAATGGAGTTCTGGTGGCGGCTCGGCTGGCTGGTGCTGCTCGCCGCGCCCTATCTCTGGTACCTGGTGATGGCCTGGTACAACGGCGTCTTGCGCCAAACCGCCGGGCGGCGCTGGTTGGGCCTGGTTAGTGTGGTGGGTTTCGCCGCGCTGCTCACCCTGCTGTTTGGCGACCCCTTGCCAAGCTATAGTGATGTGATTGGCCGTGGACCAGCCCCGCCATTTGGGGCAACTGGCTTGCCCGCCGTCGCCCTGATCTATCCGATCTACAGCATCGCCTGTTCCCTCTTTGCGCTGGCGGTCTTGCGTGCCCCGGCCAGTTCGGAGCGCTTTATGGGCGAAGCGGCGCGCCGCCGGGCACGCCCTTGGCTCGTGGCCGCAACCTGGACCCTGCTCGCCGTCGGCTTGGCCGTGGGTGCAGCGGCAACCTGGTTATTACGTCAACTAGCCCAGGGCGATCTTCCCGGTCTCTCGCCACGACTGCTGGTGGCGGTGATCAGCTTCGATCTGGCCGTCTCGTTACTGATTGCCCTCGCGATTGTCTTGATCGGCCAGGCAGTGGTGGCCTACGAGATCTTCACGGGCAAGGCGCTACCCCGGGGCGAGTTACGACAGCAATGGCGGCGGGCCTTGATCCTCGCGGCTGGGTACGGCCTGATCGTCGGCTGGAGTTTGAGCGGGGCCGGGATTCCCGAATTGCCAATCTACCAGTTGTTACTCGCCACCGTCTTGATGACGGTCTTTTACGCCTTGCTGGGCTGGCGCTCGTTTGGCGAACGGGAACGCGCCCTCGATACCCTGCGGCCCTTCCTGGCCGGGCAGCGGCTCTATGAGGGCCTGGTTGGCACCGTCCCATCAACAGCGCAGGTCGATGAAGCCGCCCCCTTCCGCGCCCTCTGCGGTGAACTGTTAGGGGCCAGGGTCGCCTTCCTGGTACCCCTTGGCCCGGTGGCAACCATGGCCGGGCCAGCCTTGAGTTTGCCAGCCCATACCGACGCTCCCGTAGCGGCCTCAACCCGCCTTGGGAGCGAACTCGCCACTCCACCGCCGCTCTGTCTGGCAATAGAGCCAGAGGTCTATGCCGAGGCAATCTGGGCTATTCCGCTGCTGGGTGGTCAGGGCCTGATTGGCCTGCTGCTGCTTGGCCCCAAACGTGACCGGGGACTCTATACTGCCGAAGAGATCGCCCTGGCCCGCGAGGCGGGCGAACGGCTGGTGGACGGACGTGCCGGGGCGGCCATGGCCCGTCGTTTGGTTGCCTTGCAACGTCGTCGGTTGGCCGAAGATCAGTTGCTGGATCGCCGGGCACGCCGTTTGCTCCACGACGATGTGCTGCCGCGCCTGCATACCGTCATGCTGGATCTAGCCGCCCATGCGGGCGACCAACGCGAGTCCCTCCAGCAGCTAGCCGCCGTGCATAAACAGATCTCGAACCTATTGCATGATCTGCCGCCTGCGCTTGGGCCGACCCTAGAGCGCCACGGGCCGCTGGGGGCCTTGCAACGCGCCTTGCACGACGAATGCCCCGGGGCCTTCGCACAGGTGGATTGGCACATTCCCGACGCCGCCGCAACCGCCGCACGCACCCTCGAACCCATACAGGCCGAAACGCTCTATTACGCGGCCCGCGAAGCCGTGCGCAACGCGGCCCGTCACGGGCGGGGCGACGATCCCGGTCGCAGCTTGCACTTGTGGGTCGGGGCGAGTTGCGATCCCAAGCAGATCACGGTGCGCATTCGGGACGATGGTGTCGGCCTGGCCTCCCCTCGGCAACCGCCAACGCGGGCGCAGGGGCGGGCCTGGCCTTGCACAGCACCATCCTGGCAATCCTGGGTGGTACGCTCAGCCTTGCCGACGCGCCGGGTGGCACGACGGTAATAATTACTTACCGTTCGCTTAAATCTGGACAGGGTTCGGAGAATCTGGTAGGCTCGCGGAATGAACGCGCAACCTATCGTACACACGGAACGGGTCGACGACGTGCCGCTGCTGCTGGCCCACATGCAACGCC
>JBLWKA010000297.1:0-2094 GCA_048381555.1 Oscillochloridaceae bacterium umkhey_bin13 | reverse complement strand
AAGCCCGTTGCGACAGACAGACCACAACTGAAGCCGTGGCCCGCAACGCCTCACGCAGGATCCTAGGCGAACCACCCTGAGCCAACAGATCAACGCTCACGCTCACGCTCAGCCCATCGGCCTGAAGTCGACGAGCGAGGCCGCGCACCATTGGCGCATCAGCAGCAGTACAGATCAGCAGTACAGCACTCATAGCGGCTAGTATACCACTCACCCTTTGTGCGTATCATCAGCCCTGCGCATCATCGTTATCACAGCAGTGAACGGCGCTGAATTGTCACAGGATCGTTGTAACGGTATGTTATGCTCACGCCACAAGCACAATTGATCTCTAGGTACCAAAACCTATGCATCCCCTAATCCAGCGCAGCAGCATTATCATCGTGCTCATCGTCTTAGCTGGCCATTTCCTGGTTGTCCAATATTTAACAGGGGTACAATTTGGTGATGCGCCCCGCAATCTACATTGGGGCATCTTGATCTGGGACAATCCTGCCTTTCTCGTTGGTGCTCCCGATACCTACGAGCGGATCAAAGGCTTTGCGCCTGATCCTGAGAGCCTCAGCGAGCACGGTTTATGGGCTAATGGGTATAGCTCTTTCCATCGGTGGTGGGGCCCAGTTGTGCCCTCACTTTTTGCACTGACATGGGGAGCGAGCCATTCCTATCTTCTGATCAAACTCGTGATCCCAGTGCTTGCAGGAGCAACCGTGCTGCTGCTATTTGTGGAAGCACGCCGGATCAATGGTTTAACTTATGCGCTGATTGCCAGTGCATTTCTATCAAGCTATCCGCTTTTTCGTGAGTATGGCACCATGGCTTATTCCGAAACGTTTGGCGCATTAATCTTGCTAGGGGCTTTTAGTGCCTATTTACGTGGTCATTTACTACTGACTGTGCTTCTAGGCGCAATTGCCGCGCTTACAAAAATGGATATTGTTGCAATGTATAGTTTCACCATTGGTGGAACCATGATGTATGATCGGTTTTTTGGTCAAAAACAACGATCTTGGCGTTATCATTTAATTGCATTATTTGGCCCGCTATTGATTACCAGCCCATGGATCTGGCTTCATTATTTAAACAGCGGCACACGGGCTCCTTCAGGCGGTTTATCACTCCGCATCTTTGGCCAAATTGTCCCAACGATGCTCGAATTACTCTTTTATATGCCCTGGTATGCCAGTGTGGGGCTACTCAGTCTGATTGGTTTGATCATTGGCTACGGAATTTTCACCCGCAGCCTGCCCGCTTTAACTACTATGCTCCTGGGTGCCTGGTTGGGATGTGGCCTATTAATCAGTTTGATCTACATGGCAACACCAGGGGCCAGCAATAGTCCGCGCATCTTCATTCCAGCCCTACCAGCCCTTGCCATGCTTGTTGCCGCCGGAATGATCCGGCTTCCCCGCCGAATTGGCATTGGTCTAGGAAGTACCATTGGCGCAATTTTTTTGGCGATCAATCTGCTCTTGATCAATTTTCAGGCTGAACGCATGTATCGTGAGGTCTACTCGGCCCAACCAGCCTTTGCTATGCTCGCACCGCGTGAACATGGCTTTGTGCTTACGCCCATCTATTGGGAAAGTATTCTCTATACTCGCCAGCCAGCTACCTGGTTTGAGGCCGATCCAGCGTTTGAGGCCCAGATCATGGGCAATCTTAATAATTTTGTGCGCTATACATCGCAACATCCAATTCGTTATGTCCTGTTACCAAGCCAGGATCCTTCGATTGATCCAGAAATTTACAACTATTTAGATCAATATGCAACGATACTCAGCCAGGCACAGTGGACGCTTTGGGCCTTACCCTAGCATGCAGATAGTCTAATTCTGCTATACTGGTGGGGGGTATCATGACAGTATAGATCATTCGCACGAGCAGCAAGCGTAACCAAATGCATAATCGAGGCAAACCGATGACAGACTTTCGCACCAGTTCGCAACCTACGACCTCGTCAGGCAGCAAAGCGGGCGTGATCGAGGTCGATGAGCGGAGTTTTCAGCAAGCCGTGATCGAGCGTTCCCAGGAAATCCCGGTCGTGATTGATTTTTGGGCACCCTGGTGTGGGCCGTGTCGCACGCTTGGCCC
>JBLWKA010000296.1:0-2241 GCA_048381555.1 Oscillochloridaceae bacterium umkhey_bin13 | reverse complement strand
ACGCTCTTTAATTTTGCACCGGTGCGCCCCTTGCCCGCCGAAGATCTGGCAAAGGTTCACCTGTTGGTTGTCAACGAAGTCGAAGCGGCGGCACTCTGGGGGCAACCGGTAGTTTCCGTTGCGCAGGCCCAGGCAGCCGCCCGCGCCCTGCGTGCCCAGGGGCCAGCGGCGGTGGTCGTGACGTTGGGCGGCTTGGGGGCGGTGCTGGCTGATCACACCGGCGAACAGCATGTGCCTGCTTTTAGTGTGACGGCGGTGGATACCACTGCTGCGGGTGACATTTTTTGTGGAGCGCTGGCCGTGGCGCTGGTCGAAGGTCAGACCTTGGCAAGCGGCGTGCGTTTTGCAAGTGCCGCTGCCGCCATCGCCGTGACCCGCCTGGGGGCGCAACCGTCGGCTCCAACCAGGGCGGAGATTGAGGGGCTGTTGGAACCAAAGGAGACTTCGCTATGACCCGTCCACCTGTGATCCTGGTGCCTGGGATTTGTGGCTCGTTCAACTTGGGGGTGCTGCTCGATTGGCGTGGCCCGACCTTGAATGGCTGGAGCTTTCCGCCCTTCATTGATTATGGCAAAGGCTTTCTGGAGGCCTTTACCAAAGCAGGTTATACCCGTGACCGTGATCTGTTTGTGGCCTTTTACGATTGGCGCAAATCGGTGCGTGACTCGGCCAATCTGTATTTGCGCCCCTGGATCGAACGGGCCAAACAGCGCTCGGGTGCCTCCAAGGTCATCCTGATCGGCCACAGCATGGGCGGGCTGGTTTCGCGCAGTTATATTCAAGGTAGCCATTATGCTGGTGACGTGGCCCAGTTGATCACGCTAGGCACGCCTCACCGTGGCGCAGCGGCGATCTATCGGGCCTGGGGTGGCGGCGAACCGATCGCCGACCCCACGACCAAAGTTGTGTTTGATGTCTATCTTTGGTATTTGCGCCATACCAACCCGTTTGCGACCGGGCTTGATCCGTTGCGCACCATGCGCACCCAGGTGCCGAGTATTCGCGATCTGCTGGCGCTTGATAATTTTTTGCTCAACGAGGGCGGCCCGCCGGTGCCTAAGCAGCAGCGCACCATGGTCGAACGCAATCTCGTGGGCGAGATGCTGAATCAACCGGTGGCGCTCGATACGCTGGCCGGAAGGGTGCCTGTGACCACGGTGAGCGGGATTGGCTTCGAGACGATTAGCCAGATTGTGGTTGCGGGGCCGCCGTTGCCGCCCGGTAATCCACCGCGTTTTCCCGATGGTCTGCCGGTGCGTGACCTTGTTGATCATGATGGTGATGGCTCGGTACTGCGAACCAGTGCCCGGCTCGAGCATCCCAAGATCACCAATCGGCCCCCGTTGAATGGCGCCCAGCATGGCGCGCTCCCCGATCTGCCTGATGTGCTGCACGAAGTGTTTGCGACGCTGGGCCTGGGGACACCAGTGCTGGGTGAGGCCCCGGTGACCGAGCCGCGCCTGGTGATTATGACCGCCTCGCCTGTGACGATGACCGTTGAGGCCCCGGGTGGTGCGCCGATGCAGCCGAGTGGCATCCTGGGGGCGGCCCCCGAGGGCAAACGGGCAACGCGGCGCAAGCGACGGATGCAGGCCAAGGATCATGGTCACGAGGGCAAGCACCTGAATATTGTGGTCATTCCGCAGCCAACCGAGGGCAGTTATCAAGTCGAGTTGGAGGGCACGGCGTCGGGTGATTTTGCGCTCGGAGCGATGCTGATCAGTCCCGAAGGCACTGGCACCCTGTTGGGTGGTAGTGATGAGGCGACCGAGGTCAACGAGGCGACCCAACCACGGGATACGCCGATCACGACCCGCTACGGGCGCGTCGCGGCGGGAACCCGGCTCTTCTTCGAGGTGCGTTGCAGCAGCCTGGAAGCCGCCCCCACCGTCGAGCTTGATGCGCAGCGTACGACCGAGAGTGCGGTGGAACGGATGCAGGCAGCCATGGGCTCAGATGCGCCGAGTGGCGTGATCCTGGGGGGCGGTGACAGCGCTGATCAGTTAGATGCGATGCGCCAACTTGCGGTTGAGCGCCTAGCGCTGAGTGACCCGGAACTAGCCGAAGCCCTGGTGGCGCAACTTCAGGCGACCAGAGACTGAGTAGTCTGGGGACAAGGGTTTTCTGATATAGGGTTTGGCTTCGGCCCTTCGACAAGCTCAGGGCGCAGCCAACGGCAGGCAACGGGGGCTTCGACAGGCTCAGCCAACGGGGACAAGACGTTGGCTGAGCCTGTCGAAG
>JBLWKA010000295.1:0-2257 GCA_048381555.1 Oscillochloridaceae bacterium umkhey_bin13 | reverse complement strand
GCGGGGGGGGGGGGCGCGGGGGGCGGGGGGGGGGGGCCCCCGGGCGGGGGGGGGGGGGGCGGGGCCCCCCCCCCCCCCCCCCCCCCCCCCCCACACCTACACCCCACCGCCGGAGGTTACCCTAACCGCATCAAGGCGCTGCCGCCACCAGTCATGACAAAGAGCAGATTGATCAGGATGCCCACAATCAGGCTGATGGCGACCATCAAGAGCAGATAGACCGTGCGGCGACGCACCATGCGCCGAAACTCGCCCTGGAGCAACAGTTCGAGGGTTTGTTGATGGGCCGCGAGCACGGTTTCGGCGGGGGTGCCTTCGGCTTCGGCCTGGGCCAACGCTTCGGCCACATCGGTCAATTCGCGGCAGCCGCGACTACGGGCCACCAGCGCCAGGGCCGCAAAGGGGCGCAGGCGCAGATCGGCACTCACGGCGAGGGCTTCCGTGACCAGTTCTTGCATAGGGGCGTGCTGCGGACGCGGGCGGCGAATATAACGCCGCATAATCGCCAACGGGGCCTCGAAACTCCCCAGCGCCACGCGCACAAAACTGACGAAGCCAGGGGTCAGGCTCCGCAAGGCAGCGGCTTCGCGTTCGCGGCGGGCGGCAGGAGCGCGGGGGAACACCAGTCCTAACCCTAGATAGCTGGCCAGGGCGGCGACCAGCAAGAGCAGTAAGCCGTTGCCTTGGGCACCACTGGCAAACGCCAGCGTGATCAACAGGGCTGCCAGCGTTGCACCGGCGATCTGTCCAACTAGCAGCCGACTGATTTTGCTGCCGCTGGTTGACCCGAGGTGGGCCAGGGCGAGCGGGCGGTGTTCACGCAACTGGAGTCCAAGCAGGGCGAGCAGCGCGGCGGCCAGGGCGGCCAAGTAAAATGGCGCACCAGGGACGAGCAAGAATGCAGACATAGGTGGGTCTCCTAATAGTCATTATCGGCGACCTGGGTCAGCAAGATGCCGCCAAGGATCGGCAGTAACAGGGCCACCACCACCATTCCGGCGACCAGCATGCCTAGAGGTGAGGCATAGGCGAGTACGGCGCGATCCCATTGGGTGAGCAGCAGATAGATCGCCATGCCCAAGCCAGCGAGGCCGACCGCAAGCCCGCTATAGCGCATCTGGGCCAATTCGGTCACGGCTTCGTCACGGCGACGGGAGGCCATTTGCAACGCGGTATAGGCGGCCTCGCAACGGCGGGCCTGTACTTCCTGCGGTTGGCCGACCGCAGCACCCAGATGGTTCAGAAAAGCGGCATGGCGGCGTGACGGGGTTTGATCAGCCATGGCCGTAATGACCTGTGCGGCAGTCGCAACGCCACCACCCTGAAGCGGCAACCCCTGACGGGTGGCGAGGAAGATCCACTCGTGGCGCAGTGGCCCTTCAGGCAGATCGCCAACAACCCGTTCAAGCGCCAGGCGCAGGCCCACCCCGCCGCGCAGAAGTGCCGACAGGCGGCCCACTGCGGGGGTCAGGGCCTGATCAAGTTGGGTGGTATAACGTTGACGGGCCACCAGTTCGAGCAGCCAGCCGATGAGCAGGGCCAGCGGCAGACCGAGAATCAGGGCCGTGCCCAGACCAAGCAGCGTTGCCAGCGCAAAGCTGAGCAGGGTAGCCGTGCCCAGGGCCAGGCTCGCCAGGGTTGTTGCGGGCAAGGCTGCGGGCATCCAGAGCAAGGCCGGGTCGGGGCGCAGATCGGCGGGCAGGTTTGCCAGACTGCGTTGGGCCCGCTGGGCCCGGGCCGCCAACACTACCTGGGCCAGCCGGGGCCGAGCCAGACTCAGACTAAGTAACAGGGCAACGGCAACGAGGGCCGGCATGACCGCGTAGATCAGCCAAGCCGTGGTGGGATGGGTTACTGTTTCCATGAGGAGTTCCTTTGGATTGTATATGGGCTACTTCTCTTGGGCTCCGTACGGATTTGTGGCGTTGTGATGCGCGATTCGCCCTCACCCCCTGTCCCCCTCTCCCTGCTGCGGGAGAGGGGGACAGGGGTGAGGCTGTGCCGTCCTGATGCCGTCCGAGGTGTAGATTGCACATTTTTCTGTCCGCTATGCGCCGTGAGGGCCAGGGACCACTGAGATGCCGTGAGGGCCAGGGAGAACATGGTTCTCTCTGAACCCCCTGCCGGGCAGGGCGCATACGCCCGGCCCCGCGGCCCCCAACCCACCCCGCCCCGGCCCCCCCGCCCCGCGCACCGGCCGCGATGCCCCCTTCGCCGGGACGCTGGGGTGGGGGGCGCGCCCGGACGGCCGCGCGGG
>JBLWKA010000294.1:0-2259 GCA_048381555.1 Oscillochloridaceae bacterium umkhey_bin13 | reverse complement strand
TGTACTTTGTTGTAGTACAGAATTGTACTACAACAGACACCTTTGTCTGTTTACAGACACCTTTGTCTGTTTTTTGAAAGATGCATTATTCAAGTTTGACATCGTGTGACGCTGTGTGACACTGTGTGACACTGTGTGACCATCTGCATAACGTCTACGTTATACATTCACGGGCCAGCGTGCCACCTTGCATCGTATGAAAAAACGTACTGTGACCTTGCAGGGGTGCGAGAAATTACCCAAAATCTATCATTTTTGATAGTTCGGTACGATACAGGGCGGGCAAAACGATCATCGTGATCGTTTTGCCCGTAGTTGCCTAGGCGGCTTTGGGCTGGTTCTGGGCTGCTACCTGCGTCGCCAACTCGACCAGGCGACGGGTACGCGGGTCATTAAGCACCTGAACCAAATTGCGGATCATTCCCGCATTGCGGTGGCTGGGAGCAAAATCAATCTCGCCTCCGTCCATACCAATACCACACCAGCCAGAAGACAGATCAAGCCAAAACGTTGCACCCTTGCGCGTGGTAACGTGTAGCCGCCCTTCGTAATTCTCGATCTGGACAACGACATCCGGATCGCCATCGGTAGCGGTCAGAAACTCATTGGCAATGCGAAGCTGTTCCTCGGCAGTCATTGGAGTAGGTTCCTTTCGTGCGTGCGGCCAAAACGATCACCGTGATCGTTTTGGCCCTGATACCATACAAACAGGGCCATCTGACAATCTATCCGACGTGCATAAGCCGAGTCTCGCCAGCCTGATGGCTCACCAGCAGCCAGGCCGAGCAGCGCACACAATAGACGGAGCAACCGGTAACATAGGGGCTACAATCGTGCTGGTGCCCACACACGGGGCACGCAACAGCACCAGGGTCGGTGCTGTTGCTGACCGGGGCCGGGGCTACCAGGGCGGCACGATGGGCGGTCAGCGCCTGGTCGAGCGCAGTGCGTGCCCGCTCGATCAGGACGCGGTTCCGACGCTTGGCTTCGACCAGGTCAATGTAGCGTTGGATAGCATCGGCCAGGGCGTTGAAGCTGTTCACTCTGCGTTGCCCTCCATCTTTGTATGTTGCGCGTGCAGGGTCAGATTGCAACTGTCTTTGGCTCTGCGCTCGCGGTCAATGATGCGCGTGAGTGCAGCGGCGGCGTGGTAGGCCGCAGCGATATATTCGTCATCGGCCTGGTCGTCATCGCCCAGACCCAAGTTCAGCAGCGCCTGATCGCGGTGTGCGTCCCGTGCCAAGTTCACCAGCCAGCCGACAGCGGCGATCAGTGCGGCCTCAGGGCCATCAAACGGGCCTACATCACCCTTGCCTAGGCCAGCGACCCATCGGGTAGGGTCGGCCTGGTGCTGGCGCACGGTCAGGCCCGTCTTCTCGGCCAGTAGCTCAAGGTCGAGGGTGATCTTCATGGGGAACCGCCTTTCTTACGCACGTTACGGCCCGGTTTCGGTTCGGGTAGCGCGATCTGGACCGTATCGGCCAGCGTGAGCGTGCCATAGGCCAACCACTTGGGGTCATCGGCATACTTGGGATTACTGCCCTGGCGGGCCTTGGCAAGCTTCAGCCCTGGTGCAAGGGTGCGCTCAAGGTGCGCACGGATCAGCTCGGCATCTTCAGCACTGTCAGCGGTGATGCGGATCTTGACGGTGATCACGGGTCAATCCTCCTGGTCAATCGAGAGGGCCGAGCCAGTCCCGGACCCATTGCCATCACTACGGGACGCCTAGCGATTCGCGGCTGAAGGCATCCAGTTCGGTGGGGTCGAGGGCGGGCGGGCCTGAGCGGACGCGCAAGTCGTAGGCGACTTCGGCCCAGCAGGGGCCACCACGGGGTGGGGCGGGCCAGGGTTCCGGGTCGAGGTCGAGGGCCAATTGTTCAACGGGCTGGTGAGGGACGCGCAAACGGCCACCAGGATGTTGGCGGCCACAGATCGGACACAAGCGCGGGGTGGCCCGTAGCGCCTTGATGCGGCGCTCAAGGGTGCGCCCGCCTTCAGCCAGGATGAACAGATCCCAGGTGATGCCGGCAGCGGACGCAGCGCGGGTCAGGGCGGCCCCTCGACCGGCCTGGTGCTCGGCATTGCGCTGTTCAGGATCGATAGCCCAGCCCACATAATGCCGGGCCTGGGCCAGCGGGTTGGCAAGGTTGCCCACCGGGCGGGCAAAGTGCAGCAGGTAGACGTAGCCGATCATCGGGGTGATCCTCCAGCTGGAGGGGCCGAGGTTGCCCCCGGCCCCATCGGCTACGACTAGGCGGC
>JBLWKA010000293.1:0-2306 GCA_048381555.1 Oscillochloridaceae bacterium umkhey_bin13 | reverse complement strand
CCACATCAATCGCCTCAAGCAGGTGAAGCGACAGATGTACGGACGTGCGAAAATCGATCTGTTAAAACAGCGCCTCATGGCGTAGGTGCGCCAGATGCCCCGATTCACCAAAAGTGCGCAAGAGCCTACTTGACAGCCGTAATTTACACCAGGGAGGAGGCCAGACAAGCCGCGGGTGATCGCCACATGGGTTGCCGCTGCCCGGGTCGAAACCCCCAATTTGCCAAAGATCGCCTTGACGTGGCTACTGACCGCATGCACACTCAGCATCAACCGGTCGGCAATCGCCCGATTGGTATGCCCAGCTACCAGCAGCGCCAGTACCTCCAGACTCTGCTCGACCAATTCGGCCAGCGCCTCGATCAACTCAGCCTCGTGAACCGCCGGTGCCGCCCAGAGTTCAAGCACATCCGCCAGCGTAAACCCACTCGCATAGACTGCCAGTTGGCGGAAGCGCCACTGACTAGTCGCATCAAGCAGTTCATAGCTCCAGGCGATCGTATCACGCAGCGTGCGATGGCGTTCCGGCCGATCAAGCGACCCGCCCTTTAATAAGGGCAAACGCCGCTCCAGGCGGGCCAACAGTTCACCCGGTGCAAGTACCCGCACCCTGGCCGCAGCCAACTCCAGGGCCAGCGGCAAACCATCAAGGCGGCGACAGATCTGCACCACCGCCGCCAGATTAGCCTCAGTCAAGGTAAAATGGGGACGAGCAAGCTGGGCTCGTTGTACAAACAGCTTGACCGAAGGAGTCCGCATTGCCTCATCAGTGCTCAGGTTCGCGGTCAACGGCAAAGCCAGCGGACGAACCGCATACTCTTGTTCGCCCGCAATCCGCAGCGCGGCCCGACTCGTTGCCAGTACTGTCAAGTCTGGCAGATCCGCCAGTAGCGCAGCAAGCAGGGGAGCCGCCTCAAGCACCTGTTCACAATTATCCAACACCACCAACGTCTTACGCCCCTGCAACTGCTCAACCAGCACCTCGTGCAACGAGCGGTCACTCGTTTCACGGACCTCAAGTGCATGGGCCAGACTAGGCAGCACCAGGCGATAATCACGCAAGGGGGTCAGATCAACAAACACCACCCCATCAGGCATCCGGGCTGCTTCGGCTGTCGCCACTTGAAGGGCCAGGCGAGTTTTGCCCACCCCACCGGGGCCGATCAACGTCACCAGTCGGGCCTCAGCAAGCATAGCCGCAAGGGCCGCAAGCTCAGGCTCACGACCAATAAAGCGCGTGAGGGGACTGGGGAGATCTGGCATGATACGCTCCTTGTGCTATTTTATCATACCAGATTTTGCTACCCATTTCGGAAAGAAGCGGTTGTAACGAGCATAGCCGCAAGCGTTTGGATCGAGGAGGCACGCCCACGATGGAGATCAACCTGAACGGGATCAGGATGCATTACGAGCATGTTGGCACTGGCGCAGCGGTGCTGCTCATCCATGCCTTTCCACTGGCCGGTGCGATGTGGCAGACCCAACTCGCGGCCTTACGCACCCACTACCGGGTGATCGTACCCGATCTACGCGGCTTTGGGCGCACTGATGCGCCACCCGGCCCGGCCACGATGGATCAGCAGGCCGACGATCTCGCCGCCCTGTTACGCCATCTGGGGATCGCCCATGCCACCATTGTTGGCCTGTCAATGGGCGGCTACATCGCCTTTGCGCTCTGGCGGCGGCATCGTGAACTGGTAACCGCCCTGGTACTGGCCGATACCCGGGCTGGGGCCGATCATGCCGAGGGCCGCGCCGCTCGTGAGGCAAATGCCCGTCTGGTTGAAGAGCAAGGGGCCGCCGTTCTGGCCGACCGGCTCATTCCCAACTTGGTAGCCTCCAGTGCGAGCGAGACCATCCGCAACGAACTGCGCAGCTTGATTAGCGCCAACAGCCCCACCGGGATTGCAGCGGCTCTGCGGGGCATGGCCATACGGCCCGACTCGACCCCGGATCTTCCCACGATCACCGTGCCAACCCTGGTGTTGGTTGGCGAGCAGGACACACTTACCCCCCCAAGCGAAGCCACCATGATCCACGAGGGCATTATAGGCAGTCAACTCGTGAGCATCCCTGGGGTTGGCCACATGAGCAACCTGGAGCAACCTGAAGCCTTTAATGCCGCCTTGCTTGCTTTCTTAGGCACGTAACCAAAACGAAACACCCCCCACCGCAAGGTGGGGGGTGTTTCGTTTTGGTTACGTGCGTGGACCTACGTTCCCAGGGCTCAGGCCCCAGTAGTATCGGCGCTGCGGCGTTTCACGACCCGGTTCGGGATGGGACGGGGTGGTTCCACCACGCTACAC
>JBLWKA010000292.1:0-2342 GCA_048381555.1 Oscillochloridaceae bacterium umkhey_bin13 | reverse complement strand
ATGGAGCGCCTGGAGCCGATCGAGCCGAAAACAGCGTTCGGCCCGGGCCTGGAGGCAGTAGGCATGCAGGTACCACCAGGTCGCATGGCGTTCGAGCCGCAATGGGCGCACTGGGCGCACCAGGGGGACGGGATCGGTTGCTCCCTGATAGGTGAGTTCAACGGTTTGACGGCGACGTATGGCCTGGCGCAACTGCGCGAGGTGTTCTGTCGGGTTGGGGGCAGGGAGCGCCGCGTGATTGCCCGGATCGACCTCGTCTGAAGGCCACTGCTCCGCTGCCGCTGCGTGGCGCTTCTGTTCTGCTGTGGCGTTCAAGCGCGAACCACCAACCTGGGCAACCACTGGCTCGGACGGCATCGGCGGCCTCAAGCTCTGGATCAGCTGTTCGGTGCTGGCCCGCAGTGCTGGGTTCAGACACGCCAACAGGCGGGCGCACAGTTCGGGCGCAGGGCCAGGTGGGGCGTCCACTGGAGCATAGGCCGTGTACAAGGCCGCAGCTACCCCCAGGCGGGCGGCCTCGTGCGCAGTGAGATCGGCGGGCGGCGCACTGGTTCCGGGGGGTGGCGGCACAAGCGTGCGCCCATCACGGGCCAACGCCCGCGCCAGTGCCGCCTCGGCCCCTGGTACGACCAGGGCCACCCCGGGAGCCAACTGGGCTTGTACTGCCCGCCGGGCCGAGCGGCGGCGCAGCGCCACCGTGAGGGCTGCCGGATCATCACTCAGCACGAGCGTCTGGTGTACCATACGCAGCCCGCCACATGGCGTGAGGATGGCCTCCAGGTTTGCGGGCAGACGGCCACTCTGCGTGCATAAGACCGCCCGTAGGCGCGCCGGATCATGGCCCTGTGCCATCGCCCGGGCCAGACTTCTGGCATGGAGCGTGACCTGCTCGCCCGTAGCGGTGGCTTCGACCCGTGCGACAAACGGGGCCAGGATGAGCCGATCCGCGTCACCCACCCCCGACGGGATCACCAGCGTCTGATCATCACGCCAGTGCCACGCGGCCTGCGTCGCACTTACGGCTGCGCTTTCGTCTCCCGCTGCGGTTGCAGACCGGTTGCACCCCAACCAGGCGAGTGGCCCGTGGAGCGCGGCATCCCAGACCGCCGCCGCCCGGCGAGGCGTCCAGGGACTGCGCCGTCGTGGCGTTGCCAAGCCGTGGGTGACGCCGTCAACCAACGGGCCAAGCGCCGCCGCGAGGTCGGCGTAGCGGTGGGTCGCGCTGGTCGTGGCGGCCTCGGCCCAGGCCATGAGGCGACGGCGCAGCGCAGCCCAATCCAGACCGCGTTGATTGACCCGCACGCGCGTGAGCCAGCGATCCGGGCGTGGCGTTGCCACCCAGGCAGTCGTCAGGATCTGCACCCGCGCAGCAGGCGGCGCTGCCAGAAAGCGTGATGCAGCAGGGCTCGGGATGTGCTGCGACCCATGCGGAGCCAGCAGACCCGCCTGCGTCAGCACCGGCATCAGCCAACCAATGAGGGCCGCAAGCTCGGTCGGGGGGAGGGCGGGCATGCGCCGCTGCACATGGCGGAGGGTGGTGGCGGTCGGCGTGCCATCAGCCCGCAGCTGGAGCGGCCAGGCAGCGGCCAGGCTCAGGATCGCGGTGGTGGCAGTCAGCGCAAGCGGTAGCGCGGGCGTGGGTACAGGAGCGGCGCAGGTGACTCCAGCGGGCGTGGATCCAACATCGGGTGTAGGCGTGGGTGCTGGAGCGGCGCTTGGCGCAGACCCAAGCGGAACCGGCAGCCATGCCCGCACCTCGGGGGCGAGCAGATAACGCAGTGGGTGGTTGCGGGTTACCGGACGGGGCAAGAGCCAGCCCAGCAGCAGCAGCCGCTCACTGATTGACTGAGGCCTGCGATCCGTGCGCAAGGCCGTCAAGGGACGGATCGGCCCATAGCACCGCGCAAGTTCCTCGGCAGTCAAGCCCCGTGGCGTCTGGCGCAATACCTGAAGGGCAGCCTGTTCATCCGGGGCCAGCGTAAAATAGACCGCTCGCACCGCCGCAGGACGACACAGCGCAGCGCGCAAGCGGGCTAGGCGCTCGTCTGGCCCACAACCACGTGGCAAACTAATCCGCTGACTGGCAGCGATCAACCGCTGTAACCCTGGAGCCAGTGTTCCCAACCATTGCGGCCAACGCTGCATAGTTGCCTCCTTACCAAGAACCTGCTACACTGCGCGTATCACCTGATCGTACGTCGTTTTGGCCCATCATGCAAGGTGGCAACGCTGAAAGGGGGGGCTGGTCATACGCAAGATTACCTATCCTGAAGCCGCAAAACCCACATGCTCCGGGTGCGTAGCTCTTTGATCAATTGCCCCGTTTTGAAGGGGTTTGAAAC
>JBLWKA010000291.1:0-2344 GCA_048381555.1 Oscillochloridaceae bacterium umkhey_bin13 | reverse complement strand
CCCGTCAAGCGCCGCGAGACCTGCGCGACCACCTCCACTTACCCTCATTTTTCCCCCTCGACGTGATGCACGAGAGATATGACCAAGTCTACACGCTGGCGCTTGGACAGGCAGCTCTCTTGCTTGAAGCCGAGGCGCTCTGGCTAAAACGTAAGGACGAAGAGACGGCACCGATTATTTGCTAGGAGTTTGCCATGATCCACCAAGAGCTACTGCGTCGTGCAGTTGCCGACCATCACTCGATGATCCAATTATTTGTTGAAACGCTGGCCCCACAGTTGTTGCTGAGTTTTAGTCGCATTCCAGCTATGGGTGGATCTGGTGCTGTACCACCCGGTGAGCGCGACCCACTCTTACCGCCTGAAGCGGTCGCTTACCCACCTGAAGTACGGGCTAACTTTGGTCAAAAGAATCCAGATCAGAGCCTTGCCGCCCACATTTTTAATGGCATCTTTGCAGGGGCACATCTCGCTGAACAGTTGCCACAAGCAAAACAACTGACTGATCTTGAGTGGCAAGTATGGATTCTTGGGTTCATTGTGCATGACTATACCAAGATCCATGGCATTGCGATTGAACCGCGTTACATGCCTCAGATCCGTAGCATCATTGCCCAACAGGGTGAGCAGCTTAACTTTAAGGTATTTTTGCCGACGTGGCGTGATTATCTTGATGACATCACTTTTCTGGCCCAAAACACCCAGAAGGTTGCCGACGCGGCCATGAACTGGCGTCTTTTTCCCAAGTTACAGCTAGATCAGCGGCGCATTATGACGCTGCGCTACCTCTGCTCGTTTGCTGATTTGCTCGTGCATATGACCCGCCCGTCAGATGTAGCTGAACGCGATGCCCGTGGACGCAACATTGCCCAGAATTTGCGTACAACGTTGGGGCTACTCTTTGGGCTTGAACGTCCACCGCGCTTAGCTTATCACCAATTGACCGAGGTGCGTGGTTTGCTCTCGAATTTGATCAATAACGGCATGATGCATGCACTTGAACCGCACGGGTATCAGCCCTACCTCTTCTTTCCCGATGGGGTCGTCTACCTTGTAGCGGATCAGGCGCAGACAGCGCTCGATACGACACTTTTGGTAGATACACTCTGGCAAAAGGTAGGCGTCACGCTGGCTGGACTTGATGATGATCAGCCAACAGATGAAACCGAAGACGAAGCACCGGAAGGTGATGAAGCGCCTGAGGATCTTGAGGGTGGGATGCGGATAACACGTACGAAAGACTATATGAAAGTTCCCCCTGTCCTCTACGAACTATTAAGTCCGACAACCCTCTTATTAGCTGCCCGACAGGCTGCCTTGCGCATCCGCAATGTGCTTACGGCTGAGCGCTTGGGGTCTGAAGTCGCAGATCTTCAGGGTCTTGAGACAGGCCGTATGATCCCCAAGGATAAAAAGGCGCTCTTTACCCAGCTTGGCAATGAGGTAATCCAGCGCGAGGGCTTACCTGCAGATGTACGGGTTGATCAACTGGCTGAGTATCTGGGTTTCATTTGGCGGCGCATGTTGCGGTTCTGGTTTCCCAAGGCCGAGTGGCCGACAACCCTGATCCTTGAATTGCTTGAACTCAACGATACGATCACTCCTACCCGTGCCGAAGCAGCGCGTAGTGGGACGCCAACGGGTTGGTTCTATGTAGCAGCACGCTATCTTCAACGCGAACAACTTGATCCATATCAGTTAGATGAGCGTATGACCGAACTAGGCAACCGGGTTCTGCACTATCTCCAACAACAGCACCTCATCCCACCACGCCAAGATCGCTTTGAAGCAGCGTTCCGTGACTATGTCCAGGCTACGGTTACGCTAAATGGTCAGATGCTTGCCACACCAGCAGTACTCCAGGATCGTTTTGCTCGCGAATTGCGCCAGTACAGCGAGCGCAAAGCCAGCAATAAAGTGCAATGCTCGCTCTGCTCCTCGCCCTACGAAGCTCGTCAGCAAGATAAGAGCGAAGTGCTGTTTAAGCCGCAGCAGTATAGCAATAAAACACGGCTTGATACGTCAACAGTGGTGCGCGGAATCTGTCCAATCTGTGCTATCGAGTTAATGTTGCGTCAAGTGCAGCAAGGCATGCGGGCTGGAACGGCACAGGAAGAGAAGCCAATCACGCTCTGGCTCTATCCAACCTACTTTTTCACTGCTGAAACATCGCAGGTGATCCATGGGTTCATCGCTCGACTGCGTGACCTGAGTCTTATTGAACTACTACGGCATCTTGCACAGAACGATTTCTCGCTGGAATCACTCG
The DNA here is from genome assembly GCA_048381555.1 of Oscillochloridaceae bacterium umkhey_bin13. Classification (GTDB taxonomy): domain Bacteria; phylum Chloroflexota; class Chloroflexia; order Chloroflexales; family Chloroflexaceae; genus Viridilinea. The sequence goes on along the minus strand of JBLWKA010000291.1, from coordinate 76 downwards.
CAACCTATGAGAGTTTCGTAGCATTAAACGATGCAGATAGCATAATCCACTACTCGCTCAACAAGCCATCATTTTC
>JBLWKA010000290.1:0-2469 GCA_048381555.1 Oscillochloridaceae bacterium umkhey_bin13 | reverse complement strand
CGAGGCCAAGACGACGAGGGGCGGGAGGAAGAGCCGGTTGAGTCGTCGCAGGCCGCGCATTGATGGTAGCAACATAGGCCCGCAGTTGATCGAGCCAATTTTGCTCACGCATCATGTTGCTGCTCCTAGGGTAAAATAGCCGATAGCCGATAGCCGATAGCCGATAGCCGATAGCACTACCGTTGTATCTCGCCAGATGATCCGTTTCCGTGGGCGTAAACGCCTCGGCTAGGATCTGCGAAGGCCACCTGCGTGGCCTGTCTAGCCCGCGAAGGCGGGCTTTGCCAAGCGTAGCCGAGGGCTTTCAGCCCGACGGCAGCGAAGTTCCAACTGGAGTAATAGCCGATAGCGTGTTGCAACCGGCGCAAGTTCATCACGATGGCGTTCGCTTAGTGCATTGATGACTGCGGTAAAGCGCGAAAACGTAAGGCACAGACACCTTAGCTACGGCACACGGTGCATCATGCCAGACGTTGGCAGACGAACCAATGTTGCAGGCGGCGGCGCAAATCAGTGCGTAGGGTTATAGATTACCTGCGCCCTGGTTATGGTTGATCCTTCAACCAGTATACCTGGTTACGCAATACGCGCAAGGGTTGTGTATTTTCAACTATCTTTCTGAATGCAGTGATATACCTGAAACTTGACAGGGATTCGTTGCATACTTATGCTACATGTACAGCGACTGCCTTCCCCTGCTCCTAAATCTGCCGCTGTTTGCTTGCGGTTCGTCGTGTGTCGCCGTATGGTTTACGCTGCTGCATGCATTCATTGCCGCATGATTCAGTAGAGCAGGATTGAACCCAGCCTTGGTGCAGATCAGCGTGCCAGCATACGCTAAAAACGGGCACGCTTAGGGCTGTGCGTAATCCCGTGCAGATCATAAAGATCGCTGATCACGGCGACCAATGGACGAGTCAGCGCGCAAACCCCACATGGGGAGATGGTTCATGATCCCGCACAAGGTTCGTTTCGTCGGCTTGCTGCTCGGCTGGAACATGGTGATCGTGATGGGGCTTGGTTTCCTTGGCTCGGCAATGCCAACCCGCGCTGCACCAATCATGCAGCCCAAAATGCAGCCCGAAGCCGTAACGATCAGACTCGGACCTGACGGAATGGAAGTGCGCTATGCGGAAACCGTGAGCCAGGTTGGTCAGGCGGGAAACTTAGCGCAAGCCTGTAATTTACCACCACCAACCCTGGTTGCGCCCATTGAGGGTATCGTTAGCCGCGACCTACGCACACCACTGTACACCTTTGAACCGATCGCCGAAACCCGCGAGTACATCTACCAAGTTGCAACAAATAGCAACTTTACCAATCCCTTAACGACGGATCGGGCATTTGCATCGGCTGGAGAGACCACCACGGTCTTTGCCAGTTTTTTTGATCTCAATCCGCTCACGACCTACTTCTGGCGCATGAGCAGTGTCTGTAGCGATGGCACACTAGGGGCCTTTTCGGAGCCAGCGACTTTCAGAACGGGCGAACGCGTGACTGGGGCCACCTGTGACCTCCCACCGCCCACGTTACTCAGTCCAGCCATGGGGGCCACGGTCGAAACGCTTGTGCCCATCATGAGTTGGGAGAACAGCTCGCAGGCCTACGAGCACCGCTATCAATTGGCACGCTATCCAAACTTCACACTGTTAGAAAGCAGTGGCACCTATATTGGTCTACGTCCCGCTAACCCTACGCCGTTGACGGCCGAACCACGGAATAATCTTCAGCCGAATACGCTCTACTATTGGCGGGTTGCAAGTAATTGCGCCGAGATTGACACTATCGGAGCCTTTGGCCCAGCACGGACCTTTATGGTAGGTGACGTAACTGGCCCCTTCCCAGTGCCACCAGTCCAGCTTGCACCAGCCAGCGAGGCCGTCGTCGGATCGGTACGCGTTACCTTCCTCTTGCAGGCGTCCGAGGGGGCTACAAACTACCGTATCTACTTCTACCGTTCGCTCAGCAATGCGATGGACGAGAACTGGAGTCGTGCCACCACAACGGGCGGAACCCAGGCCAGCAGCGTCTTTAATCCCAACGAGACCTGGTACTGGCGGGTAATGGCTCGCAACGACAAAGGCTGGGGAGCGCTCTCGAATATTCGCAGTTTCCGCACACCCTTAGCCGAAGCCAATGCAACGGTAACCCCGGAGGGTGGGGGTACGTTGGTGCCTAATCCAGGCTTTTTGAGCCTAACCTTCCCACCTGGAGCAGTAAGTGCGCCTACCAACGTGCGCTTCGATCTCCTCACTAGTCCATCGCAGCCTTTGCCCAATCTACGCTTTGCCAATCGAGCTTTCACGATCAAAGCCTTTGCGGGTGAAACCCCGGTCACCAATTTTGCCCAGCCCTTTACGATGACGTTAACCTACGACGAGGCTGACTTGATCGCGGCTGGGATCAGCGATCCTAGCCAGTTGAACCTGACCTTTTGGGATGGCAGCACCTGGGTGCCGATCCTTCCTT
>JBLWKA010000289.1:0-2616 GCA_048381555.1 Oscillochloridaceae bacterium umkhey_bin13 | reverse complement strand
GTAAAAGTGCCGAGTTCTAGACTGTAGTTTACAGCAGTCACCATGCCGGATCGGGATGGTGGTGGCCGCTGACTGTTGCCATCCACGGCCCCGATGATCGGCCTGAGCCTGAGGTTGGGGTGCCCGCGTAGGTACGCAGTAGGGACGCAGCACGCTGCGTCCAGTCCGGCGTCCGACGACTGCGAACATTATTCGTGCAGCGTATCTTTTTCGATACAGGCACGGTATATACAGTAGCGTTCAGTATCTATGGCTGGAGTCCAAGATGTCTTACAAACGACGGTGCAACGACCGCCAAACAACGCGTCTAAGAGGGTATGCGTACAATTCTACCGGAATTTATTATGTAACAATATGTACCGAAAGTAAAGGAAATATATTTGGCTATAAATCAGATGCATCAATTACTCTCAATGAAATTGGAAAAATCGCACAAACAACTTGGTTGTCATTAACTGAACATTACTCCAATATTTATCTTGACACCTTTATCATAATGCCTGATCATGTTCATGGTATTATTACTTTATTATACCCGACTAATTCTGATTGTATTAACTTAAATGTACTAATCGGCACATCCGATGAACCTAAACACATGCAGAATTCGTTCCCTAAACCCTTACAACCAGGGTCATTGCCAGTCATTGTGCGAGCATTCAAATCCTCTGTTACCCGTGAAGTCAACATCTTGCGAGGTACACCAGGTGCTACCCTTTGGCAAGGCCGATATTATGACCATATCATTCGCAATGACACCGATTTAGCACGTATTCGCCGTTATATTGTCACCAATCCTGATCGATGGAAAAATCCCCCATCATAAGTAGGGACGCAGCGTGCTGCGTCCGCCCGTCCCCGCCCGTCCCCGGACGCAGCACGCTGCGTCCCTACAAAAACAACATCGGGGCGACAAGGAGACCGGGGCGACAAGGAGACCGTCCGGCCCCACCCGGACGCAGCACGCTGCGTCCCTACAGATGGGTGGGCCATGCTACAATAAATCAGGGATTGATATTTAATCTTCTCAGACGACAAGTACGCCAAGAGGCACTGCTATGTCACAAAACCGTGGCAATGGTTGGATTAGTTTAGTCATCTTCTTCCTGCTCGTATTTGGTTCACGTGTTTTGCCACCCGTGGCGAACTGGCTTTCGCAAGTCACCGGGTTGGCCATTACGGCAGGTCACCTGATTATCGGCCTCGTGGTGCTGAGTGTCGTGATCAGTATTGCGACCCCGTTTCTGCGGGGCCTGGGTAATCTTGGGGGCGGGGGCGGGGGCGGGGGCGATACCCGTCTGCCTACCGGGAGCAACGGCGATTCGTCCAGTCCTTATCGCCCCAATGGTAGTGGCATGCCCAGTAGCCCCTCGCAGCCGTATCCCGACAGTTCGTCGCCATCATCCACCACATCAACCAGCCGTTCGTCGTCACCGTATACCGTACCCACTAGTAGCTCATCACCCTATACCCCACCCCCGAGCCGCTCACCTACCGCCACGACCATCCGGCCTCCCACCGGCGAGCAGCGCATCCCTGGTCCACCGCGTTTCGAGCCGATCATTGATCCGCGGATTCTTATGGTTGGCATTGTAGGTGTGGCTGCCCTGATCGTGGTTTTTGGGGTCGCTATCGCCATCATCGGGATCTAAGACGATCACGTTATGCATACCTACGATCCCTTTGCCCGCTACTATGACGCTGATTTTCAGCATTACCGCGACGATCTGCCGTTTTTGCTCGAATTAGCCCGCCGCACCGATGGGCCAATGCTGGAATTGATGTGTGGTACCGGGCGGGTGCTGCTGCCCCTCGCCGAAGCAGGATATACCCTCACCGGGGTGGATAGTTCGCCCGCAATGCTGGCATTGGCCCGTCAGCATCTGGCCGAAGCCGCGTTGAGCGAACGGGTGACGCTGCTTGAGGGCGATGTACGCGATCTGGCGCTGCCCAATCATCAGTTTGGCCTGGCCCTGATCGCGGTCAATTCGTTTATGCACCTCGAACATGTGCGCGACCAACTGGCATGCCTCAGCAATACCCGGCGTGCGCTGACCCGGCGTGGCCTGCTGGTGATCGATCTCTTCAATCCCGACCCCTACGAGATCAGTCGTGAAGATGGGCGGCTGGTACTCGACCGCGAGTACCAACTCGATGGTTGCCAGGTGCAGAAGTTTGTGGCAATCGAAAGCGATGCCGCCATGCAACAGAGTCACGTCACCTATCTGTATGACGAAACTGATGCTGAGGGACGCCTGACCCGGCGCACGATGCGTTTCACGATGCGCTGGCTCTATCGCTTCGAGCTTGAACATCTGTTGGCGCGGGCCGGTTTCACGCTGCGCAACCTGTACGGGTCGTACGACCTCGACGAGTTCGGCTCCGGCAGCCCACGCCTGATTGCGGTGGCGAGTCCGACGCGGTAGGGAGGCAGGGGTGTGACGTATGTTTGATACCGCTGGCGCATGATGGCGGACACGGTGCGGATCCGTAGGGGCGACCCGGCGTGGTAATGGTGAAAGGTTAAGGCCCGCGCCGCTTTGTCAAGCCACGGACGTGCGGGTATAATCACAATTATGTCAACAGAAAAACCCCTCGGTCGCCGCTTCAAGCGCG
>JBLWKA010000288.1:0-2751 GCA_048381555.1 Oscillochloridaceae bacterium umkhey_bin13 | reverse complement strand
ACCCACGTGGTCGCCCTGGGCAGCCACGCGGGCTGCCCCTACGGACGTACGACGGGATCGTGGGGCGGACGCAGCGTGCTGCGTCCCTACGTCACAACACAGGGATTATGATTACACAAGCGTTGGCAGGGATTCACATTCTTGAAGTGGCAACCTATCTGCCGGGGCCGATCTGCACGCAAGTGCTGGCAGGGATGGGGGCACGGGTTACCAAGGTTTCGCGGGTGGGCGGCGATCCGCTATTGACGTTGCAGCCACTTGATGCGGCCTATGGCTTGTTAAATGACGGCAAAACCGAGCTAGAGGTTGATCTGCGTTCGGTCGAAGGGGCAGCCCTGTTGCGTTCGTTGGCTGCCGAAGCTGATGTGCTGGTGGATGGGCTGCGCCCGGGGGCTTTAGCCCGCATGGGGCTAGGGGCTGAAGTGTTACGGACGCTCAATCCGCGGTTGATCTACTGTGGCTTGAGTGGGTTTAGTTCAGACAGTCCCGACCGGGATCGGGGTGGGCATGACCTAGATTTCGAGGCGTTGTCGGGTTTGTTGGCAACCACAAGCGTGGCGGGCACCCCCGCTTTGCCTGGTACGCCACTGGCTGATATGGCGAGCGGCCTGACGGCGGCCACCGCGATTCTGGCGGCCCTCTACCTGCGTACCCAAACGGGTGTAGGTGCCACGCTCGAGGCCCCGATGTTGGGCGCGGCACGCTGGCTGATGATGCCCTGGTACGCGGTGGAGCAGGCCCGTCCGGGTGAGCGGCTATTAACGGGCGAGCGGGCCTACTACCGAGTGTATGCCACGGCTGACGGGCGGCATCTGGCCGTCGCTGCGTTAGAACCCCACTTCTGGGGCCGGTTCTGCACGGTGCTGGGGCGCGAGGATCTGATCGCTCGCCAGTACGAGGCCGATCAGGAGCGTCTGGCCCAGGACGTGGCCCAGATCGTGGCAGGGCGCACCCTGGCAGACTGGCAAGCGGCGCTGGCAGGCGTGGATGCCTGTGTCAACCCAGTGCTGAGTCTGGGCGAAGCCGCCGCCGCCAATGGGCCCTTGCGGATGGATTTGCCGATCCGAGAATTGTAGGCTAGCCCGCCGTGGGCCTACTCGCTGACGAGCATCGTAAATTGGGCCCGGTATTCCGTGCCTGCCCAGGTCACCACCACATCAATCGTCCAATCCCCGGACATCGTATAGACAGTTACGGCCGTATAGCGGCCCGGGGCGGCGGCTTCGGCGATCGGTCGGTTAGTGCCCATCGGCATGGCGGGCATATCAAAATCGAGGTAGACATCATCGGCGACCACAGGCTGGCCCTGGGCATCGCTCAGCAGCACAGTGAAGAGTTGGCGGTCGTTGATGCGCGGAGCCGCCGTCGCTTCGAGCGTGATCGTCAAGCCATCAACCGTTTGGGTCTGGCTGGAAAGGGCCGGACTGCCTGGGGTGCAAGCGGTAAGCAGCAGGGTCAGTAGCAAAATTGCAGTGCGCAACAGCGGCATAGCTGAACCATACGTTATTGGGAGGCTTGCACGCCCTGGGCAATCAGCGGCAGGGCAGCAATCTGGATCAGATGAAAGAGTCCGTTATTATCAAACGGAACGCCCGCAACCGTGAGCCGCAGACTGGTCGCTTGCACGCCAGCAGCAACAAGTGAGAGCATAATCCCAGCGGCAAGCCGGTCGGCCCCGGCGAGTTGGTGCTGACGGGCGAGGTTCGTATAGATCGCCAGGGCATAGATCAGGGCGGCGGCCTCGTAGGCGGTAAAGACAATGAAGCCGCGGTTCAAGCGTTGACTGAGGCCATAGAACCCCAGCGCCGCCAGAATTGCGGCGGGCAGGGCCCGACGGCCCGCCGTGGAGCCAAAGCCATCATTGGTTGCGGCCGCCGCAAACAGCCCCACCGTTAGCCCCAGACTCAAGAAGATCCCACGCCAGAGCCAGGCATGGGTGCGTGGGCCAACCGTCAAGCCATGGGCAATCGCGCCAAGCAGACCAGCCAGACCCATGCCCAAAAAAGCAGCACCCCAGGTACGGTTCCGTCGTTCTGGCTGCGGCGCAAGTTGGGCCGCATAACTCAGGGCCAGCGCGGCAATCACCAGGTCGGTTGCGGCGGTCGTGCGTTCAGTGGGACTAGCAACCAGCATAGGAGCTCACAACACAAGGCGGCGCTCAGCGATCAGCTTATTGCGCAACTTGCGATAGAGATCATCATAGCTTAAGCGGCCCATGGTGATCTCGTACTTATAGGCTTGCAGCATCTGATGGACTTCGGCATCAAGGCGTTCTTCGACCATCAGTTCATCGGTCATAATCTGGCCAATCGCAAGCCGCAGCTCGCTATCATCGCCCCGAAAGAGCACCCCATCAATATCGGCAAGGGTGTCAACCATTGCGGCGGCCAGGGCTTCGATTTTATCAGGCGAAAGTTTCATCGGATAGCTCCTTAATATTCGGCATGATAGCCGTTTGTTGGATCCAACGCAAGCAGGGTTGGTCAGCAGCGAGGGCTGTTGCAAAGATCCTGCTGGCAAATGCTGGGGTGCGCTTTCCTGGCGGCTTAAGCCGCGGACTACGATGGGCCAAGCCCGCCTGCGCGGGTTGAACAGGCCACGCAGGTGGCCTTCGCTTCCCGTAGCCGAGGCGTTTACGCCCACGGCACGGGAGCGTCGCTTGGTTTGCCCGCAGTGTATTGCAAAGTCCGCCTCCGGGGGTGGGGTTTGGGGTGGCTTTGCCACCCCAAACCGGGTTTGTGTGCGGTGTGG
>JBLWKA010000287.1:0-2751 GCA_048381555.1 Oscillochloridaceae bacterium umkhey_bin13 | reverse complement strand
AAGCTTGCTGCGTGCGACTTGCATGCATTAGGCACGCCGCCAGCGTTCGTCCTGAGCCAGGATCAAACTCTGCGTTGCATTGTGAAGCCTGACCTATTGGCCAGTTCCACGAAATTGACGTGAACCACAATTTTATTGCTACTGTATGCTGGTTGTGAAGGTGCAGGCTGGTTCGTCCGGGAAAAACAAAACCAGGAACGTACAGAGGGTTGCTCTGACTTCCTGGCGACGTCTCTGATATAGCTATCAGCGCGGTTCGCTCGGTTTGCTCTCCACTTGTCTCGTCTACCTTGCGTTTCGCTTGGTGAGACGTGTTTCGTTCCAGCGCGTGCAGTATAGCACCCGCCCCCAAAGTTGTCAACTCCATGTTAAATTTTGATGATCTCGCATTCTGATGCGGGATTCGGTTTTTTGGGCTGGATGATCTGCACAGGGAATTTTTGCTCTTTTTGGATGTTCGGTCTCAGGTGGCTACGCCACCTGAGACCGGGGGATTCTGGGAGCACCATGTGCTCCCAGGCCCTGTGCGCTACTCGCGTGGGTGTTCCACGTTAGAGGCTGGCTCTGCCGCTAAGACAGCGGTTGTTGGATGTTCAGCCCACGGCTATCGGCTATGTTCACATGAGATCAGCCTGCCAATTCGGCCCAGCGGGCATAGGCCGCTTCGATCGCGGCTTCGAGGTCGGCAAACTGGGCGCTGAGTTCGGCCCCGCGTTGGTAGTCGGCCCCAACTGTGGCTAACGCGGCCCCGACCTGGTCGCGTTCGGCTTCCAGGGCGGGAATCTGGGTTTCGAGGATGGCTAGTTCGCGCTGTTCTTTGTTGGTGAGTTTGCGCGGGCCGACAGGCGGTGCTGCCGGGGTGGGTAATCCGACCGGTTTTGAACCAGAGCCGGCCTGTCCGCCGGCCCTTGGGGTCGCGGGTTGGCGCGCAGCGCCCGTGCCCAACTGGGCCTGACGTTCGGCCCGGTAGCTCGCGTACATTGTATAGCCGCCCGGATATTCGGTGATCCGCCCGTCACCTTCGAAGGCCAGGGTGCGCTGCACGACCCGATCAAGGAAATAGCGGTCGTGGCTGATGGCAATCACCGCGCCCGGAAAGTCGTCGAGGTAGGCTTCGAGGACGGTCAGGGTTTGCAGGTCGAGGTCGTTGGTGGGTTCGTCCAGGATGAGCAGGTTGGGCGCTTCGATCAACTGGCGGAGCAGGTAGAGCCGCCGCCGTTCGCCGCCCGAGAGGGTGCTGACCAAGGCCCACTGCTGGGCCGAACTAAATAGGAAGCGTTCGAGCATGCTGGTGGCCGCGACCAGGGCACCTTCGCGCCCGCGCACCACTTCGGCCGCCTCGCGGATCACGTCCACAACTCGCTGACTCTCGTCCAGTCCAGCCGCTTCCTGGTCGTAGTAGGCCATATGCACGGTGGTGCCGACGATCAGTTCGCCCTGATCGGGCAGGACGCGCCCGGTGATCAGGTTCAGCAGGGTGGTTTTGCCGCTGCCGTTGGGACCAACAATGCCGATCCGATCCCCAGGACGCACTTCGAGGGTCAGGTTGCGAATCAGCTGGCGTTCGCCATAGGCTTTGCTGATACCCTTGATTTCGACGACCCGTTTGCCGAGCCGGCGGCCATGGGCTACGTCAATCGCCACGGTACCCTGGGCCGCTTCGGGGCGCTGGTTGAGCAGATCGTGGACCCGTTCGACGTGAGCCTTTTGTTTGGTGGTGCGCGCCCTGGCCCCCCGCCGTAACCAGGCCAGTTCACGCCGAATCAGGTTCTGGCGGGCCTCTTCAGCGGCGACTTCACGGGTCAGTCGGTCGGCCTTCTGTTCCAGAAATTGGCTATAGTTGCCCTGGTAGCTGACAACCTGGCCGCGGTCGAGTTCGAGCATGCGATTGACGAGCCGTTCGAGAAAGTAGCGGTCGTGGGTGACGAGCAGCAGGGCCGTCGGGATGCGGGCCAGATAGGTTTCGATCCAGGCGACGGTATCGGTATCAATGTGGTTGGTTGGCTCGTCCAGAATAAGCAGATCGGGGCGATCAATCAGGGCGCGGGCCAGCGCGACCCGTTTGCGCTGACCGCCCGAGAGGGTCGCCACCGGGGCGCTGATCTGGGCGGCAAGCCCCAATTCATCAATGATCGCCCGCGCTGCCGCCTCGGCCTCCCAGGCACCCAGGGCATCAAGCTGAGGAGTCATAGCCCCAAGTTGATCGAGCAGGATTGGATCAGCAGGATGGGCTGCGAGTTGGGCACTCAGGGCTTCGTACTGGCGAAGCAGCCGAACCGTCGGTGCATCACCGGCAAAGACGGCTTCGAGCACGGTGGCGGCGGCGGGCAGGTCGGGTTCCTGGGGCAGATAGGCCAGCGTAATGCCATTGGTGGTCACGACCTGGCCGGTATCGGGGGGTTCGAGGCCCGCGACAATCCGCAGCAGCGCGGTTTTGCCAGCGCCGTTGACCCCGATAATCCCGAGGCGTTCGCCGCGTTGTAGGCCAAAACTGACCTCGCGGAAGAGGGTGCGGGGGCCATATTGGCGGCTGATCGCCTCGACTGAAAGAATGGTCATAGGGATTTTGGATTTTAGCTTTTGGATTTTGGGCTTGAGCGCAGGGTGTCCGTCACGGGCCACACATATGATACCATTGGCGGCGGGCGACGGATGACGGGGGCGCGCAACGGGATCGCCGGGGGGCGTGACGGGATCGCCGGTGCGGGCGACGGCGTATACGATGCGGCACGTAGGGGCGACCCACGTGGT
>JBLWKA010000286.1:0-2770 GCA_048381555.1 Oscillochloridaceae bacterium umkhey_bin13 | reverse complement strand
TGGCTCGTTTGGGGCGGCGCTGGCGTTCGTTTGATTCGCCGGGGCGGGATCAGCCGTTACGGGCGGCACTTCGATCTTGATTGTCTGCCCAGTCATAGGCGGCACGGGCGGCACGGGCGGCACGGGTGGTACTGGTGGCATGCCAGGCGTCGGTGGAGTTGGTGGAGTTGGTGGAGTTGGTGGTACCCGCATGCGCCCTACGGCCCGTTCAACCGCTTCGAGCGCTCCGGCCAGCCCTTCGGCGGCAGCACGGCGAGCCTGCTCTTTGATCCGTTCGAGCCGCTCGGGATCGAGTTGCCATTCGCGCTCGTTGATGCGAATCTTGACCCGAGCCTGTTCTTCGGTGGCTTCGGTGCGGGCCTCGATCTTGTTCATTTTGGCTTCGATGCGTTCTTGGGCACGACGCAACTTGGCTTCGGCCTGGCGCATGCGCTCTTCGTGAGCTGGATCGCCCCGTGCGGCCCCTTCTGCCGCAAAAGCTGCCGCCAACTCGTTGCCCAGTTCGCTGCCCAGCCGCCCCAACTCGCGCCCGAGATCGCCTAACTCGCGGCCAAGGTCATCCCAGGCCGCCGCGAAGTTGGCTCCGCTAGTGCTACTGGCACTGCTCTGCGACGGGTTTGCGCCACTAATGCGCAGATCGCCCATTACCCGTAGCTCAAGTTGGGCCTCGCCCGCGCCGTAGTGCAGGCTCAGATTGGTCAAGCCCGGCCCCGAAGTGGCACTGGCCCCGCGCACATCGCCGGCCACCATGGCCGTCAATTGAAGATTGGGTTCGGGGGGCAGGCTCACACTGACATCACCGGCTACTTCGGCGCGGGCTTTGGCCCCAGGGTTCAATTCGGCGCGCATGCGCAGATCGCCTCCCAGCGCACCCAGGGCCAGGTCACCGTTGACGGTACCCAGATCGGCGTCACCCCCTACGCGGCCCAGTTCGGCGCGTTCGCTGATACCACCAAGCTTCAGGTCGCCACCCAGATTGCCGAGGCTAAGCTCGCGTAGCCAGCCGGCACGTAGATCGCCGCCGATATGCCCAACCCGTAGCTTGATCGGTTCGTTGGCCCGCAGGGCACAATCACCGCCAACATGGCCGATTAACAGGTTATTGACCTCTTCGCCGCGCAGGTCGCCACCGACATTATTCAGTTGCAGGGTGGCGACGTTACTGAGGCGCAGATCGCCATCAAGGTCGCCGATCACCAGCCCGTCGGCCAGTTGCTCTAGCGTGGCGTCGCCGCTACCTTGGCGCAGTTCGACCCGTTGCAGACCGATGCAGCGCAGGTCGCCGTCAACTTCACCGAGGCGCAGCTTGGCCCGGGTCGGGGCGCGTAGGCGCAGATCGCCGTCGCAGCGTCCTAACACCAGATTGTCGCCTTCGTGGGCCAGTTCGTGCCAGGGACTATCGCTGGTAAGTTGGATCAGATCCTGATCCCAGACCTCGACTACCAGGTCTCCCTCAATGTGCTCAAGTGTGATCTGGGGCTGCTCGCCCGCAGGAAACTGTTGCAATGGCATTGCTCCTCCTTAGCGTTCATCAACAAATATCTCGATCCGCTCGCCTTCTTCCAGATCCTGCCACTCGAAGAGGCGACCGGTCGCACCGCGCTCAATCGAGCGCAGCAGTTCTTGTAGGGCGTTATCGCTCAACTGGGGGCCAAGGCGCGCCCCAAGGCGCAGACCAACATTGATCAGGCCGACCGGAATAGTCACATTGGCCTTCGGGCGACCACTCGGTAGCTCGCTGACTCGCACGCGCAACAGGCGCGCCCGCACCCGGTCGGCCACTCGTTGTTCGGCGGCGAGTGCGTCAAGCAAGCGCGAGGCTTCTTCAGCCGAGACCTGGCCCGCCTCGATCATACGCAAAATACGATCACGATCCTGATTCATAGATAGCTTGCCTTTAGGCGCGGAAACCCACACCGTTTACGGGCGGGAGGAAGTGCTCTGCTTTAGCCCGCTTCAGCGTACGCTTGCTCGGGCATGCGAATACTGGTATGCTACGCTCAGATGTGCTAAGGCACTCGTGGTGCGCACCACGCGCAACGGTTTGCACGTTTCCAACTGAGCCTTCGGGAGTTCTGGCAGGCAAACCGCTGCCAGGTAAAAGGTTCACGGTCTGCGCCACGCACGACACCTTTCGTTGTGCAGGGCCGCCCGTCAGACGGCCTATGGTGCTGCGCCACCTTCGGGTGGAGGAGCGAGCACAAGCCCAATCGTTCACGATTGGGTATCTGACACCGTTAGGCTCCATGCGCGGGGCGCACACCATCGTCATGAATATACGCCGACTGCGACACGCTATCAGCTATCGGCTATCGGCTATCGGCTATGCTCACGTTAGCCACTTTTCAACAGACGCATCGCATCTTCGACACTGATCTCGCGGGCCGCAAGGCGGTCTAAGACCTGGCGGCGGTCGGGCCGCCCCTCGTGTTCAGGGCTACCACCTAGCGCGGTCACAATCTCATCAAGGCGGGTACGCGCCGTATTGTAGGCAATATCGCGTTCGGCGGCGAGTTTCTGGATGTTGCCGCGATTCTTGACCAACAGTTCAACAAAATCGAGTTGTTCGGGGGTGAGGCGACCGATCCAGCCGAGGCTGAACTGGCCTTCAATCACAATCCCGCTGGACGGACATTCGAGCCGGGTGACGAGCATTTCGTCGCCACTGACGGGGTCGCGGGTGAGTAAACGATGCATAAGAACTCCGTTGAATTGCAAGGTTGTGAATGGTTGATCACAGAGGGCACAACATATTGCGCAACAGGGCCTG
>JBLWKA010000285.1:0-2804 GCA_048381555.1 Oscillochloridaceae bacterium umkhey_bin13 | reverse complement strand
CGCGACCGCCCTGGGTGTTTAAATAAATGTTCTCTCGAGGTGGAGCCCCGCAGCCGGCCCGGGCCCCCCCGCGGCCGGGGCGTGTGGTGTGTTGTGGGGTGGCCCCCCACTCACCCAAACCCTCCGCACCGGATCCTGACGCCGGGCTCATTCATTGTTGCGCCCAAGAGGGCCAAACCCTCCGCACCGGATCCTGACGCCGGGCTCATTCATTGTTGCGCCCAAGAGGGCCAAGCCCTCCCAAACCCTTCGCACCGGATCCTGACGCCGGGCTCATTGTTGCGCCCAAGCGGGCTAAGCCCTCCCAAGCACCTTGGTGTCGGATGCCATCCCTTGCGCTCAAGATTGTTCTGGTTATCGTGCAACGATTGTCACTCCACGTTCTTGTAATTGTCTCGTTATAATCATGTTTATTCAGTTTATGCGTCTATTAAGTATGACAATTGATCCACTCGTTGCGTTCACTGGCCGCATGAACCACTAAATCCATGATCCGAAGGAACCGCGTCGTATGCAGTTCGAGCTTGACCGCAGTAGCCGTGAGCCGCTCTATCGCCAGTTGGCGACGAGTGTTCAGCAACGGATTCGGAGCGGGGCCTTGCCACCATGTACCCGTCTGCCTACGGTGCGCCAACTCGCGCAGCAATTGGGGGTAACCCGCCTGACGGTGCATAGTGCCTATGCCGAACTCCAGGCCGGTGGCTGGATCGAGGCGACGGTTGGCAAGGGTACATTTGTCGCCGAACGCATCGAGCAGCTGGTGAACCCGCCGATTGCCGAATTGGGTCGTGAGCCAACCCCGGCCGGGATGTTGGCCGACCTGTTGCGCATGCTCCAACTTCCGGGTCTTTCGGCCTTGGCTCGCGCCGATCCCGCCCCCGATCTGTTCCCACTCCGGAATTGGCAACGGGCAAGTGAACTCACCCTGACTCGGGGTGGCCCAAGCTTGATGAACTATACGTCGCCCCAAGGCGACCCGATCCTGCGTTCGACGCTGGCCGAACTGGTGCGCTTGCGTGGGATTAGCGCTGGCCCCGATGAGTTGTTGATCACGTCCGGGGTCACGAATGGCATGGCCCTCGCAACGATGTTATTGGCCCGCCCAGGTAGCACGGTGCTGGTTGAGCAACCCACCTATTTGGGGTTGTTGACGATACTGGCGGCGCAAGGGGTGCGTGCCGTTGGCGTGCCGATGGATCACGAAGGGTTGGTGGTCGAGGCCGTCGAGGCGGCGTTGCAAGAAGAACGGCCGGCCTTTCTTTATACCATTCCAACCTTCCAAAACCCTGGTGGAGTCTGTATGAGTCCGGCCCGCCGGGCAGCGTTGCTTGATCTAGCCGAACGCCACCGTTTGCCCATCGTTGAAGATGATATTTATGGTCACCTGGGCTACGAGTGCGACCCGCCCCGTGCCCTCAAAGCCGATGACCGCAGTGGCCTGGTGCTCTACCTCAATAGCTTCTCGAAGGATTTGATGCCCGGCTTGCGCCTGGGTTATGTTGTGGCAACCCCCACCCTGATCGCCGAGTTAGTGCGCCTCCGCCAGGCCCAGGATATCTGCTCACCCCCGCTAACCCAGCGCAGTCTGGCTTACTTCATCGAACAGGGCTGGTGGCATAACCATATCCGCCGGATGTTGCCCCGCTACCGCGAACGCCGCGATGCCTTGCTGCGGGCCATGGAGCGCCATTTTCCAATTGGGGTTACCTGGACCCGTCCCCGTGGCGGATTTTCGTGCTGGGTCACACTCCCCCCCGGCATTCCCGTGATGGATCTGTACCTCAGTGCGATCAGTCGCGGGGTGGCCTTTGTACCAGGCCAGGTGTTTAGCACTGGTGGTGAGGGTAGCCATCAGTTGCGCCTCTGTTTTAGTGCCGAGCCACCTGAACGGATTAGCGAAGCCGTGGCAACGCTCGGGAGTTTGATTAGGGAACGGGGCGGTAATCCTACCCCACCGACCCCTGGCTTGAGTGATTATGTGCCGGTGGTGTGATTGTGGTTTATCTAAGGAGTTCGTCCTCATGAGCCCCTCGCCCAAACGTGGTTATCTGCTGGCGATTGCTGCTGCCCTGACCTGGTCAGCTACCAGTCCCGGGCTTGCCTTCCTGATCGAACGTTACCAGGTGGGGGCGCTCACCCTGGCCTTCTGGCGTGATGCGTTTATCGCCATCGCGTGTCTGGCCGGGATTGGCCTGGTTGCTCTGTTTCGGGGCACCGGGCTTCCGCGTCTTAGTCGTACCGATTTGCGGAACTTTGCAATTATGGGCATGATCAGCATTGGGATCTACCATGCCCTTTTCGTCACGTCGGTCGCCCTGAATGGCGCGGCTCTCGCCATCGTGCTGATCTACCTCTATCCCACCTTTGTAACCCTTGGGGCCTGGTTGATCTTCAAAGAGGCGATTAGTACGCGCCAGATTATTGCGCTGGTGCTCGCTGTGATCGGCTGTGCCTTGCTGGTGCGCATCTATGATCCGGCGGTGCTGCGGGTGTCGTGGCTTGGGGTGCTGGTCGGCATCGCTTCGGCAATCACCCATGCCGGGTATGTGCTCTTCAACCAGCGGGCCGTCACCCGTCATAGTCCCTGGTTCTCGTTGGCGCTCACCATGAGTTTTGGGACGTTGACGTTATTCGGGCTGGCTGCGATCAGTCAAGGGCCTGCGAGCCTCCTAGAGGTTAATGGTGAAAGGTTAAGGCCCGCGCCGCTTTGTCAAGCCACGGACGTGCGGGTATAATCACAATTATGTCAACAGAAAAACCCCTCGGTCGCCGCTTCAAGTGCGCCACCCGCAACCCCGACCACG
>JBLWKA010000284.1:0-2897 GCA_048381555.1 Oscillochloridaceae bacterium umkhey_bin13 | reverse complement strand
AGCCCCAAAACCAGATCACCTCTCACGAAGTGCCTCCAGCAGGCGTTGCTGAAAATGGGCCGCTGTGAAGTGGGTTTCGTAGCGGGTACGCGCCTGCGCCGACCAGGCATGCCATTGCGGGCCAGGGCTGAGCAAGCGGATCAGCGCGGTGGCAAGGGCACTGCGATCAGCGGGATCAACGGCTAGGCCGGCCTCGGGTGGGTTGACGACTTCGCGCCCGGCGTCGGCAGTGCTGACCAGGCAAGGACGGCCAAGCCGCATAGCTTCGAGGTAGACCAGACCAAAACCTTCGCCGCGACTAGGCATTGCCAGACAACGGCAGCGGGCCAGCAAATCATTTTTTTGAGCCTCGGAGACTCGCCCGAAGAAGTGGATGGCATCGGGCAAGCCCTGGGCCTGGGCCAACTGTTCGAGTTCAGGCCGCAGATCGCCGTCACCTGCGATCCAGAGTTGGGCCGTAGGCACGACGCGGCGCACCAACGGCCAGGCCATGATCAACTCGCGATGGCCTTTGTAGTCCTCGGCGCGGGCAATGCGGCCAAGGATGAGCGCGGCGGGTGGGTCGGGGGGTGGCGGGTGTAGCAAAGTGGCGGGGGTGTCAAGGCCGAGGTAAACCGTGGTGTGGGGCCGAGCGCGGAGGGAGGGGTAGAAAGACAGGAAACGCTGCCAGGTATAGTCACTAATACTCAAAAAGTGGTCTACCCGGCGCAACAACAGTCGCGTCAAAGGATCGTGCTGGCGCCAGGCTTCGATCCCCAAGAGCATCAGCGTTACCCTAGCCCTGGGGGCACGCAGCAAAGGGAACAAGCGAAGCAAAGCAAGATGCCAGACCAGGATCTGGTGCGGGGCTGGATGGATCATCAAAGCGGCCCGGAGTGCGGCCACTTGCGAGCCAACCACAGTTTCGGTAGCAGTTGTCAAGGGCACAGCCCCTGGCCCATAGGCAAGCATATGGGTCGGTTGCTTGGCTCGCAAGCCTGCAAGGGCCAATTTGCCGCTGGTTTGAGCTCCGCCGATCGGATCAAGATCAGGGGTAAGGAACAAAAATGTCACAAACGTATCCTATCCCAAAGGGGCCGACGCTGAGCAGGTAGGAAACTCGTATCAGGGTGAACAAGCCTAGCGTGGCAATGAAGGCGCTGATGCCATGCCTGGATCTTCCAAGCCAGTTGGTGGCGACCCAGTTTCTTGCCAAAAGTCTAGTTCTTGGTTAACACTCATCAAAAGATAGCCAAGCACATAGTAACCAACTGAGCCAGCGATCACAGCCACAATCAGCACTACGATCGTTTGGGCACCATTCGCAACCATATAGGCAAGATTAGCAACCACCAAAAACCAAGGTAGACTCAATTTTTTGGTGACGGTATACAGTTCCAAGCGCGCCGTCAACCAACCAAGGGCAAACAAACCAAGCACCACAACCGGTACCCCACCATTCGCATAGAGTTCGAATTGATAGGGCAAACCAACACTCGTCCCCTCAGCAAACTCAATTCCGGTAAAACGAGTTACGAAACTACTCCCACCCACAATCTGCGGTTTATCAGGCCAGAAAAAGCGTGGCACGAGCGAGACTGCAAGATCATTTGCAATGGTTGCGCCATACGCATAGGGTTCAAATTGGGGCTGATAAAAGACCTGGGCTGCCAAAATATCAGTCATATCAACCCGCATGCGCACCGTTTCCTGAACTTGCTCGGGTGTCAGTTCGAATGGGCTGACATACGTAAATTCGCGCAAGAAAACCGTAATCCGTTCAACCTGACCATACTCTCGCAGATCACCGCTGCGAATAAGATTACGCGAGGCGAGCCAACCCACTAACAGACTAGTTAATACCAGCGTACCAACTAGGAAGATCGGGAGGGTACGCAGGCGGATGCTCAGCGCAAAGGTCGCAACCACCAACAATTGCACCATAAACGAGCCACCCACCCCGATATGACCCGTATTCACTGCATTGAGCAATGCTAGCGGAATAAAGATGGCGAGAGAGAAGATCAACGGTTCGTAGTTGCGATTAATCTGACAAACCAGCAAAATCGTTAACATGCCCAGGGGCAACAGACTGTAGAAATTACTCCAGATTGCACGTAGGGTAGGAATACTATAGGCTAACGGTGCTAACAGATAGATTGCAACCGAAATTCCAAGACACAACCCCGCAAAGCGCAGGTTCAACCAGGGCAATGCAGAGCGGTAGGTCTCGAATTGATCAACAGATAGCGCTCTTTGGGAGGGCAGAGCCTGTAATTGCCAGATCGTCGCAATTTCTTTACGGTGCAACGGACGCCAGGCCAACCACACCCCAATGCTAAAAGCGATCAAGCCAAGAGCACTATAGTTAATCACGCGTAGATGATCAGCGGTCAGCCAGGGACTCGTCAGATTAAAACCAGTTGCAACGAGGAACGCAGTCAAACTAGCACTAGCAATATTAAAAAAAGAGAAAAACGTATAACCCAGCAGCACGGTACGGTAATGCAAGATCAGCGCCGCCATGGCCCCGATTGCCAAAAGGCTGAGCAACAAGGCCAGGGTAGGATCAGCAAGTAGCGTCATAAACTCCTCACAGTCGGGTAGTCACCATAGCCACTGCTGCGGCTGTACGCTCCGCCGCCAACGGCACACTGTAGGCTTGCAGGTGGCGGAGCGCGGCGTGACCGTGCTGACGCAGTTGCGCGGGATTACCGGCATAGGCCCCTAGCAGAGCGGCAAGGGCATGTACATCACCATGGGGAAAGGTCGCTCCAGTTTGGCCGGGAAGGATCAGATCAGGGGCACAACCAACTTGATCGCTCACAAGTGCAGGCAAGCCACACGCCATGGCTTCATTCACCACGAGGCCCCAGGTTTCACTACCATCAGAGGGTAACACTAGTAGATCGGCAGCA
>JBLWKA010000283.1:0-2911 GCA_048381555.1 Oscillochloridaceae bacterium umkhey_bin13 | reverse complement strand
GGTATGTGGTTCTGATTACACCGAGCATACCCGATCCACCGCATCGTTGTGTCCCGTATTTCTTCAATCGCCCACATGGTCGCGTTCCGTAGGAATGTCGCACACATTTTCTGTCCGCCCTTAAACCGTGAGGGGGAAGGGCAGCCGCGCAGTGGCGGGGTGAGGGCGAAAAGCGCATCGCAACACCCCAAAATCGGTACAAAACCCAACGTATTCCCTACGGGGTGGCCTGGGTAGTATCAAGTTGGGCCTGTTCGGGCCAGGGTTGCAGATTGCTGGCCCAATCTTTGGCTCGCACCCGGAAGGCAAAATGTTTGCCTTCGTGGGGGCCGAACCATGCCGTCATTTCGGCGGTTTCGCGCTTCCAGTCGGTCCAGCCACCATTGGGCAGGATGCGAACCTGGATATCGTAGGCAGCGATCCCACTGATGTCGTCTGTTCCACCCCAGGTGATCTGATAGCCATTATCACGCGGCTGGATGGCAAGGATGCTTGCAGTTGGTGGGGTGGTATCGCTGCGGCGAGCCCAGACGATCGCATCAAAACGGACGGCCCGACTGGTATCGTTGGTCAGATCGCTCAGTTCAACCAGGGGACGGGCAGGATTGGCCGGATCGAAATGGTAGGTTCCCAACGAGGCCCAAGTGCCACTCCGGGCCTGTTGATCAACGACAACTTCGGTGATAACCCCATCGTGATGCACCCGATAGCGGGCGCTGCTGGTTGCAGTACCACCACAGTTCGGAAGATAAGCCAACACTTCGTAGAAACCCTTGGCGGGCAGCGTGGGTGACCAATTGGCCGCAGCGGTGGCCCGGGCCGGATCATTGGTAGACTGCGTGCTCTGGTGTGAGTCACCAAAGCCACAGCCGACGCTAGTCCAGGGTTCGCCCACGGGCGTATAGCCAGCCCCGCCAGCATCAACCACCAAAGCACCAGCTTCGGCCTCAACCGCTGGAGCCGCTGGGGCATTGGTAAATTGGGGCGTCACGGCAACAGCCCCACCTGGCCCGGGATCGGCACCCAACCAGAGGAAGGTGACCTCGACCCAATCATCTTTGGTCATCTGGAGATCATCCCAGAAGGTGCCATCACCAATATCAAGCCCATTCGGCAGCAAGATCCGTCGGCCACGCTCATCGCGGCCGCCATTGTAACCATTGAGGCGCGCCGCGGCGGCCATAGGCAGGCCGACCGGCAGATCGCTATAGCGACGATTGGGATTCCAATAGTCGTCACGGGTATTCCAAGGGCCAACATCCCAGACCGGGGCGATCACGCTACGCCCGTTATAGGTGATGCGCACACTGAACTTATCGCTACCCCGCGGCGAGAGTGCCGTCCACGAGGGCAAGGCGACAAAACGATCGCGTGGTCGAATGACATGACCATTCGCGGTGGTACGACCAACCAGACCCTGACGGGTCGCGAAAATCCGGTAGGTCGGAGCCAGCACACGCTGAGGTTCCTCGGTTGGGGGGGCCGCCTGCACCTGACCGATACTCGAAGCCAGGAGGGCGAGGACAACGACGCCAAGGAGGTAGCGTAGCTTGCTATGATGCATAGGTTGTAATTGAGGCTCGCTGGTGCCGGCGGCATGGCTCGGCACCGTTGAGTCCTCGGTAAGCTTGGGGCCACAGCCGCATGGCTGCGCCCATCACCGCCAACCACCCGGTTGGCGGGGGGATTGTTAGCGTTCACCCTCGACAGTCAAATTCTTGAGCGAGGGGATCGCTGCAATCCAGGTCGGGCCAGGGTTCAAAGCCAGTTCGGTGCCATCGGCACCATACAGTTGCAACTGGGCAAAACCAGCCCCTTTGCGCCACGTAGCCGTCACCATCTGACCATCCATAAAGACGCGGGCGGCACCTTCACCAATCACATTCTGCTCGATGCGACCTTTGGCATCACCCCGCACCGGACGTTCGGGCACTTCGAGCACCACCACATTCTTGAAACTCAACTGAGCCCCAGTGACCGCATCAACGTGGGGGCGACGCTGGCGGAAGTAGAGGTAGTTGTTGGTGGCAGGATCGTAGCTCCAGCCTACAAACGACTCGCGATAGATGAAGAAGTAGCTGAGGCGCTGGCTGGCAGGGCGTTGGGCCAGAGGCGCTTCGGTCTTATACAGAAAGCCGATCTCGCTCAGGTCAGGGGTTGGGCCGGTCTGGGCTTTGGCAAACGCGGCCAGATTGGCACTCGAGGTATACAGATTGTGGGGAGCAGCACGATCCGTCGCTCGCCGGAAAAAGCTGGAGGCATTGCGGGTCAGCGCATCCATATCCACAAGCTCAACTGAAGTACGTGCCAGGGTGATTGCATCGGGCGAACCACCGGCGTGGACATAGATCCCCCGCAGACCCTTAGCATACTCGACAAAATAGGCGCGAGCGCTCCGCACCGGCCCAATCGAGCGCAACTCGGCACTGACCCCGGGCACAAAAACCGCCATATAGCGGGTAATCCCAAATTCGGCCAGGGCCTCGAACACCAGCGGGGCCTGGTTCATACCGGCTTGGGGATAGGCACGGGGGTGGTTATCATACATCACCACATAGGGGCGTGTGGTGAGGCTCCCGCGGGGGATGGTCAGCGCGGCTTGCTGGGGCGCTGGGCGGCGAGCTTCGGGCTGAGCTGCTGCAGGAGTGATGCTGACAAACAGGGCCAGCAAGAGCAGCACAAGCGCACCTGCCCGCAGATGGGTTCTGGTCATCTTCTCGCTTTCGTGCTCTGGCCGCAGACGGGGCGGCAATTCCATCAAACAGCGATTATCATAGCATAAGATCGAGAGGATGCAACCCTGAGGGCTGCGGTGGGGTTTGGGGTGGCGTAGCCACCCCAAACCTGGTTTGCGTGGGGTGTGGGGGGGGGGGGGGGGCGCGCCGCCCCCCCCCCGGCGGGGGCGTGTCCT
>JBLWKA010000282.1:0-2914 GCA_048381555.1 Oscillochloridaceae bacterium umkhey_bin13 | reverse complement strand
TTGATCAGCGCCCCGTCGGCCAACGCCGTCGTCCAGCACCGCCAGCTGAGCCACGCCCCCTTGCAGGCACTCAGCGCCGAGGTCACCCGGCGTGCCGAGCAGGTGATCGCCTGCCAGGCCGCGCTCACCCACGCGAACGTCCAGCAGCACGACGGTGATCTCCGCGGTGCGTTGCAGACGCTGCGCCTCTTCGACGCCCGCCTGGTCGGGCCGGAGCTGGCGCCGGTGCTGCTCACCGCTCGCCAGCGCGTCCTGATGCGCTTGCTGAGCCAGGTCAGGGGTGATGCGGCGGCGCGCCAGCAGTATACCGCCGAGCTGGAGCAGGCCAATCGCGACCTGGCCGAGCTGCACGGGCTGGATGACGTAGGTACGGAGCCTGCCGTGCTAGCGGGCCTCCCAGCCGCACCAGCCCAGGTGGTGATCGAATCCGTGCGCCCGGCCGCACCAGTCCCGCAACTTCCTGCGCCAACTCCCACCTCGCCTCGACCGCCCGAGCCAATACCCAGCGCGCCCGGCCAGGGCTGGCTCGACGAGGCCCTGGCGCGGAGTCGTGAGCGCATTCGGCTGCGCCAGAGCGCTCAGGCAGATGGGGAGGGTGCGCCATGATCAGCAACTTTCCCATCCATCCCGGCGTGAGCGTCGTGCTGGCGCTGACTGCGGTGCTGCTTGGCCTGACGGGCGCTGTTTGACGAGCAGCGGCGGAGCGAACGGATGACAGGCACGATGTTAGGTGTGGAGGCGATCCCACCTGATCAGGCGCAGTAGATGATGAGGAACTGGCGAAGCTCCTGAGGAGATCGCAGGTGAAAGACCGCTTTGGACTCTCGGTAGCGATTGACCAGGCTAATCAGTGATGGTCGAGCGTGGTGATGAATGTTCCAGATCATCTTGAGTAGCGGCCAGGTCATCGGCAACATGGGACACCCTTCCGGGCCGTCCGGGCGTGGTGCGAAGATGCTCTTGCATTGCCGCTTCAATGCCCACCAGTAGTGAATAACAAGG
Organism: Oscillochloridaceae bacterium umkhey_bin13; assembly: GCA_048381555.1. Classification (GTDB taxonomy): domain Bacteria; phylum Chloroflexota; class Chloroflexia; order Chloroflexales; family Chloroflexaceae; genus Viridilinea. The sequence continues at coordinate 1,912 of JBLWKA010000282.1, read as the reverse complement.
GGATGATCGACCAGAATGATGGTGTCGGCGGCATCAAAGCGGGCAACAATCAAGTCGTGAGGACCCCAGCCATCGATAATCCAGCGGTCGCACGAAAGTGCTTCATCGTGCTGCTGCTTGATCTCATCGTAGGGTGCCGGAACCCAGCCGGGTTTCCACTGCCAGCGGTCAACCGGAAAGAAGGGAAGCTGGCGGGATCGACTTAAAGCACGACACAGGGTGGATTTTCCACCACCAGCATTGCCAATCACGGCAACTCGGGTCATACCTGCCTCCAAGAAATCGCATGTTTATTGGTAACAATCTAGCCAGAGTATAACACGACGAAAATGTGACCCATGAGACAGACAATCAAGAACCATATTATCAATGTGCCGACACTTCTCCTGAGCCTCACCCTTGCCGGTGGGGTCGGGTTGGTAGCGCCGTGGGTTAATGCCGGCCTGGCGACGGTTGATCCGCAGCGCGGGCTACGATTCCTTGCCCAGGTGGTACGCTGGGAGGTTTTGTTCGGCACGCTACTGCTGAGCTGCCTGCTCCTGATGCTGGCAGCAGGCCGGCTGCTGATGCAGAGTCGGCAGCGCACGGCTGAGCGCCTCCAGCGCACGCTGCTGCACCTTGGCGAGGCCCGTGGCCGGCAGGCAGTGCTCGACGAGGTGCGCATGCTGGAGCATGCCCAGCTCAAAGCGCATGTGATGGCTACCCAGCGCTGCCTGCTGCAAGCCCAGGCGGCCGACGATCCTGGCGAGATCCGGCGCTGGGTTGATGCGGGGACGGCACAAGTCACCCGGTTACTCCAGGTCGTGGTAGGGCTCCATCACGCCGCAGGCGACTCGGCGCTTCCCAGCGATCTGGAACAGACGGCGCGCGACACGGTGGCCAGTCTGGCGGTCGCCTACCCACACTGCACGTGTACGATCGAGGTCTGCGGCCCGCGCCCGACCGCGATTGACGACATCGTGCAGCGGGCGGTCGTGCTGATGCTCTACAACGCGCTGCACAACGCCTATACCCACGGGCATCCCTCAGCCGTGCAGGTGCAGGTGCAATACGCGCCGGATGCGCTCATGCTCGTTGTCCGCGATAACGGCCGCGGCGGCGCTTCCTTGACCCATGCCGGCGCGGGCCGTGGCCTGCGCGACATTGAGCACCTGGCGGCACGCTGTGGCGGCGTGCTGCGGATTGAAAGTAACCCAACCTGTGGCACAGTCGTGACCGCGACCGTGCCGCTCATCATCGAAGGAGGTTCCAATGGTTCACTATGGCCGACTCTGGCGGCTCAATCGGACGGGCGCGTCCGGCGATCTGCCCCCGCCGCCCTGGCTGAGCGCGGTAATGGAGCAGGGTCACGCCGCCGCTGACGCGCCTGACTGTTTATTGCCCGTAGTACGGGATACCGCGACCGCGCGCATCCTGGTCGTCGACGACCACCCGCCCATCCGCGAGTGGCTGGCCGATACGCTGGCACCGCTCGGCGTGCAGGTGCTACCGGCGCGCAGCGGCGACGAGGCCATCGCCATGATTCGCGCTGGCGAGCAGGTGGACGCCGCGATTTGCGACGTGCTGATGCCCCACGCCGAGATTGAAGGCGTTGAGACTGCCCGCATCCTCTGGCGCGACCACGGCATCCCCTGCCTGATGCTGACTAGTGTGCAAGAGGCGGGTGCCAGGCTGGCCGCGCTCTACGCCGGCGCGATCGGCTATGTGGTGAAAGATTTCGCTTACGGTGATCTCATGCGCGCCAGCGTGGCCGCGCTGCTTGCCGGCGAGGCGTTGCCGGAGCCATTGACCGAGATTTCGGTCAGTGATGCAGAGGTGCGCCAGATCGATGAGCGCTATGCTGCCTATGTCCGTGCGATGGAGCAGCTCACCCCGCAGCAGCGCGTGGTCGCGCAACTGCTGCAAGAGGGCA
>JBLWKA010000281.1:0-2935 GCA_048381555.1 Oscillochloridaceae bacterium umkhey_bin13 | reverse complement strand
GCCAGCGGGGAAGCATTGGGCTGTGAGCAGTTGCCCGTAGGCCGTCAGATCATTCGTTAGGCCGAGTAACGCCTGGAGGTCAAGCGCCAACGGGGCCGCCGTCGCGAGCATGACCGGAGCCGCACTTGCCGGGTTGGTCAGGCGTGCATCGGCAAGATAGCCCGTCCCAGCAGGGCGCAGGCTCAGTTCGAGATCAACAGCCACACGGGGATCGCGCATGCTCGGCAGCCTCAGGGGTGGAATTCAATTCGGATCGGCTAACGCTATGATACACGACGCAGACCTGTTTGGCAGGTTCAAAACCCTGTTGCTGCTTCATCGTCATCTTCGAGCGAGGAGACAAAGAACCGCACGTGGGTATAGAGCGCATCGTTGGTTGCGATCTGGGCCGCCAGGTGCGCAGCGTCGGGTCGTTCAAACAGCAATTCGGCGGGGTGAAGATTGAGGGCGGCAGCGATGGCGCTCAGCCGCTCGACCGTAATCGCCCGCCGTCCCAACTCGAAATTGACCAGCGTCTCCCGTGACCAGCCCAGTTTATCGGCGAGGTGTTGTGCTGAGAATCCGGTGCGCTTGCGGGCCTCGGCGATCCGCCGCCCAATCATGCGGCTCTCATCATACGTCCGCATCACCTACTCCAAATCTAGGCTACGCTGCTCAGGAAGATCGAGCTCTGTGCCGGTGAGTTTTTGATACGCACGTTGCACATAGGTCACGGCATCGTTGTACATCGCTGCTGGGATCTGGTCGTATTTGGCAACTTGGTAACGAGCTTTCAGTGCGGCAAAACATGCACGGCGGGCTGCCCCACTCTCCAGCCCTGCCTCGTGCTGCACGCGAGCGTCGGCCCAGGCGTGGACAAGGTGGTAGAGGTAGCCACGCTGCTGCGCGGAAAGCGCCCCACCAACCTTTTCTTCGAGTGCCCGCACCCGCGTATCGAGCGCCCGCCATGCTGCACGCGCCTTGTCTTGGCTCTCCTCGATCTGGCGTTGACGCTCCGCGACAGCTTGCATGGCGTCGTCAAGGCGACTGAGATCGGTGAGATCCTCAATGACATGCGACGGCCCCGCCGGAAGATCAGCCGCCTGAGCAAAGGCGTCATAGACCGTCTTGATGGCAAAGAGCCGCAGGAAACGCAGGCGCTCAGCGACCATTGGTGTTGCCTTCGCCCGACTCACACTGCTCAACCACCAGGGCACCATCTCGATCAGGAGGAAGTCCTGCTCCTGAACCCCGCCTGCGGTAGCGACACGCGCTTGGATCACCCCGGCATGCAGTTCAGGATCACGCTTCAAGCGACGGAGTTGTGCTGCAAGCTGGAGGCCGATGGCATCGCAGAGATCGCGGATCGCGACGTAGATGAACCCGTCGTCGAGCCGCACAGCCAGGCAGGGGTGTTCAAAAAAAGTGACAACCAGACGCTCACGAATCTCGCGCATACCGCCTCACTCTGGTTCAAATTGGACACACAGCACCATAGCACGGTTGTTTGCACGTGTCAAGCACGTTCAATTTGAACACATACCGAGCGCCAAGGGATGTCCATACGGACACACCTTATGTTCAAATTGAACCAACAGTATTATCTATTTGGAAACGCATCAACGCCTACCACCACCCCCAGCGGCGGCGCGGTGGGCGCGTCATCCCCAGGCCCAGCGCCTGATCGAGGGCGATTGCTCGCTCCAGGTAGGGTTGGGCCTCCGTGGTTTGGCCGCAGGAGGTCAGGTAGGTGCTGGTGGTCAGGTTCAAACTGATTGCATAGCGGTCGCTGCGCGGGTCCCATGCCGCCGTCATGGCGAGCAGATGCGGTGCAAGCTGGGCCAGCAGCGTGGCATCGCGGGCCTTAATCAGCCTGGTCACGCTGAGACACAACCCCTGGACAACCATCGTCTGGATCGCCTCGTCGGAGCGTTGGCGCGCCAGGAAGGCGTGGCTCTGCGCGGTGAGCAGCGCCAACTGGGGGCCAGGCGCACTGAGCCAGCCCTCGTGATGCAATGCGCTCAGCGCGGCGTGGGCAGCGGGCTGCACCCTGGGTTGCAGCGGGGCCACGAGCAGCAGGTGGGGGATCGGGGCGGGACTGACCAGACAATCGGCAGCCTGGAGCAACGCCTGCATCAGTGGGGTTAGGGGCGGCTCATTGGACGGGGAAGCAACCATCGGTGTCTTTCGTCGGCACACGGGTGTGACTCGCACGGCTATGGCCCCAAGTGTAGCATAGGGGATTCTCGACCGATGGACACACCGAACCACCGTTTTCATACGCTCGTGGATCACGCTAGGATCCAACGCAGCGACAATTTGGCCTAGTTGGGATCCAAGCGTGATCTAAGCCATTTCGGAGCCTGACCACTTGGATCGCCCTTGGATCCAACGCAGCGACAAATTGGCTCGGTTGGGATCTAAGCGTGATCTAAGCCATTTCGGGGTCTGATCACTGGGATCGCAGATGGATCCAATGCCGCGACAATTTGGCTCGGTTTGGATCTAAGCGTGATCTCACACGCTTCGGGGTCTGACCAATGGGATCGCTGATGGATCCAACGCGAGCAGCGCACGGGGCGCGATGGATCCATCTGCGATCCATTGTTGTCCACCAGCGGTAGGCGCATCCCAAATGTGCGGCCAGTGTGGCTCTCATACCAATTACCCTTGAAGATGCCGCATTACGGGCGTAGCAGCGTGCTGCGTCCACAGACGCTGCACGCTGCGACCCTATGAAGGCGACCGGGCTCATGCAGAGTCATTCATAGTAATTGGGCAATACCGCAGAAGTCACGCTGTCAGCCTTGTAAATTACGGCTGTCAAGTGGCTCTTGCGCACTTTTGGTGAATCGGGGCATCTGGCGCACCTACGCCATGAGGCGCTGTTTTAACAGATCGATTTTCGCATGTCCGTACATCTGTCGCTTCACCTGCTTGAGGCGATTGATGTGGC
>JBLWKA010000280.1:0-2999 GCA_048381555.1 Oscillochloridaceae bacterium umkhey_bin13 | reverse complement strand
CCTGCAACCTGATCGGGGCCAACCTGGCCGGTGGCATCACCGTGGCGAGCGATCTCGGCCGGGTGGCGAGCCCGACCACAGGCAATCGCATTCTGGGCAACCAGCTTGGGGTTGGCCCCAATGGCGAAGCCCTCGGCAATGGCGTGGCGGGCATCACGGTGCGCGACGGGGCGCACACCACCCAGATCGGCAGCATCTGGCAACCCGAGCGGGACGATATTTGTCGAGCAGGGTGCAACCGGATCAGCCACAATCCGGTTGGCGTGCTGGTGATTGGGGCCGACACCCACGGCGTCAGCATCCGTGGTAATCGCATCTATGCCAACGAACGGGCCGAAATCGATCTCGGCGAAGATGGTATCTCGCTCAACGACCCGGCTGATGCCGACGACGGCCCGAATGGTATGCTCAACAGCCCGATGAGCCTCGCCGCCGATTTTGATGGCACCACCACCATCAGCGGGGTTGTGAACCATCAGCAGCCCACCAGCCTGACGATTGATCTGTATGCGCGCTTCAATACCCAGGAATTCGAGGGCGGCGGTGACGCGGAACGCTATCTCGGTACGACCCGCCCGGATGCCAACGGACGCTTCCGCTTGAGCTATCCCGGACGGCTCGCCTGGGGTAGCCAGACGGAATCGCGTATGCCCACCGCGATTGCGACCGACGCGGCGGGCAACAGTTCCGAGTTTGCGACCCTGACGCCGATCATCTTTGTGCCGGGTGTGGCGGGCAGCGTGCTTTTGGATCGCGCCAATAACGAAGAACTCTGGATCGGCCAGGTCACTGATGCGCTGCGCCCCGACTTTCGCCGCAAGCTCAGCCTCGTCTATGATCAAGAGCATGATCTGCTTGGGCGCAACCCGCAACAGGTGATCGCCCCCGATCTGCTGCGCGTGGTCACCCTGGCGGGCGTGCCAGCCTCGGTGATCTACGGCCCGTTTATGGACTACCTGGCCAGCAAGGGCTACCGCGAATACCAGACCGGCAACGATCCCTATCGCCGGACGGCGGCGGGCTGCGATCTGAACCAGCGTGAGGCCAATCCGCCCTACCTGTTCGCCTTTCCCTATGACTGGCGCCAGGATAATGCCGCCACTGCCGAACTGCTCAAGGAGTACATGGCCTGTGTGCAGCAGTTCTTCCCGGGGGCCGATGTCACCGTTGCGGCGCACTCGATGGGTGGCCTCGTCACGCGCCGCTATGTGCTCGACAATCCCACCAGCCACCAGATCGGGCGCTTCGTGAGCATGGGCTCGCCCTTCCTTGGCTCGCCTAAAGCCCTGGGCGTTTTGACCACGGGTAGCTTTGTTGACCTCGTCGCCGATGGCGAAGGCATACGTTACGCCGCGCCTTCGTTCAAGGCCCCGCTGCAACTAGCGACCTTCCCCGAGTATGCGGCGATTGCTGGGCGGGCCGCCTTCCGCGAGGATGGCAGTTGGGACTATGACGGTGATGGTAGCTATAACGAGCACTACAGTTATGACGAGGTCGTTGCCGCGCTTGATAAGCAGTTCCCCCAGTTCCAGCCCGGCTCGATGCTGCGCAACTTTCATACCAAGCCGGGCCAGGGCGATTGGCGCACCCTTGAGAGCGGGATTCGTCACTTCCACATTGTCGGCCAGCAGTTCCAGGCGCGTACACCGATCCAGGCCGTGGCGACCACGAAGATCGGTTGCACCTGGCTGGCGACAATCTGTGTGCCCCAGGCGTACCGCACCGTAGACCTGGTGCTCGGGGCTGGTGACGGCACCGTGGCGCTGGCGAGTGCCACCCGGCAGGGCGGTGGTCAGGATCTGAACGCCCCAGAAGCCCATGTCATCCCCATCGTCTCGAACCGGCCCGCAGACGATAGCCTGGTCGAACATGTTTTTCTGCCCAATAACCCGGTTGTCGCCGATGCGTTGCTCGAACTGACCTATGGTTCGTTCCCGCGCACCGGCCCCTTGCCCGCCCGCCGCGCCAGCCTGAACGAGACGGCCAGCGCAGCTAGTTTGGCGGATCAGGCTGGTGGCGTCACCATGCGCATCTACGGCACGACCCCGGTCATCAGCGATAGCAGCGGACGCAGCACCAACCCCGGCGGCGACCTACGGGTGAACCTGCCCGGTGTGAGTCAGACGACCTTGGGCCAGCAGGCCAGTCTAGTGGCACTCAGTGGCGGGCAAGCCTACACCCTCAGCATGACCAGTGACGGCACACCGCTGCTGCTCGAACTGATCATCGGCCCCAGCGAGGCCCCAACCCGCCAGGTACGGTTCCACGACGTGATCCTGCCTGCTGGACGGGCACTGCAGCTGCACCTTGATACCAGCGGTGCCCCCCGACTGCTGGCCGACCAGAATGGTGACGGCATCCCCGAGCAACCCATCGCGTCTACGGTGGATGTGAGCGGGGCCGCCGCCGCCGATCTGCTGCCCCCCGAGGTGCGTTTGCAACTTAGCGACGGTCAAGTGAGCCTGCTTGCGCTTGATGTCGGAAGCGGGGTCGCCAGCCTGCATTACAGTCTCGACGGCACGCGTTTCCAGCCCTACACCACCGCCTTTGCAGCGCCCAGCGGCGCACGCACAGTACAGGTTCTCGTCGCGGATCACGCCGGCAACCGCGCCTTGCGCATCCTGCCCCTCGCGCCCGTAAGTCGGTGGCCCGTCTTTTTGCCCTTGGTACAGCGGTAAACGGTTCAGAGGGGAGCTTCGCGAATGCGTGAAGGGGTGTCACGTATCTTCTTGTATAGAGATGACGTATCCCGGATACGAAGTCCTGCTGCATGTTTGTCATTCCGAACGGAGCCGCAGACTCCGTTCGGAATCTTCACTGAGTGGCAGCGCAGATCTCGCGCTACCGCTCATTGATGCCACATCATTCGCCCCGTTGCCTTCGTCGGGCCGCCGCGGGCTGCGGCCCGACGCCTGTCATTCTGCATCCTCAAGCGTATTTGGTAGTAACGATACGGCCGATGATGGCGACTCCTATGGCGGGGTTTTCGCGCCGGACCA
>JBLWKA010000279.1:0-3051 GCA_048381555.1 Oscillochloridaceae bacterium umkhey_bin13 | reverse complement strand
ACCCGATGCGGCCCTGCGTCTCGATGCGCTAGAACAGCGCCTGCTGGCGGCACTGCCCCCGGCTGCCCAACTGGCGCTTGATGCACATGTGCCGCAGCCCGCCGCGCCGGAGCAGCCACCAGCGCTCGACCCTGAGCCGACGCGCTGGCTGCCGGTGATCCGCAGGGCGATCAAACACCGCCGCACCCTGGCCATAACCTACACTGGCTCCGCCGACCGCGCTCCGGCGACCCGGCATATTCGTCCGCTACGGCTCGAACGCCACGGCGAGCATTGGTATCTGCACGCCTACTGCCTCGACCGTCAGGCCGAGCGTTGCTTTCGGCTCGACCGCATGCGCACCCTCAGCCTGGAGGGTGGCCGCCCGCGCCGCGGTGATCCCGAGGCGCGAGCGGCGGCGCGCAAAGCGCAGACGGATGAGCCGCAGGCTTGAGTGGCGCCATGCGGCGGGACTGCTAGCGATCGTTCGTAAGTTGGTAAGGTGCGCATAGCTGTTCCGCTCCTCATGATCAGGGTTGGAACACGGAAGATAGTTCTAGGGCGCTCCCCTCGGCTCGTCACCGGCCCCACCATCAGCGTGGACACTGAAGCGCCCATTGCCGAAGACCGCTGCCTTGCCTACGTGAACGAGCTCGCCCAGGGCCAGCAGCGGGCGGAACGGCGCGAGTGGCCCGACGTAGGTAACGTCGCCGATGATGCCGCTCAACGACATGCCTTGCTGCTGACGCGGCGCATAACGATCTCGCACGCTCCAGTTGGTACGCGCGGCGGCGATCTGCACCCTGGCGGCTTGCTGCAGTGCGCCCGGATCAAGCGTCCATGGCTCGTCGGCGTGGGTTGCGGCCAGCAGCGCGACCCGCCGCGCCAGGGCTGCGATCAGGATGGCGAAATCGGGGCGGCTGACAAAGCGCTGGCGATGCTTGAGTCGGGCCGGCGTAGCGTAGTGAAGCGTCAACCGGTCGGCGGGCCAGCCGGCAGCGTGGCTGACCAATTCAGGCCCACCAAAACCGGTGCCGACTGCGGGCAGGGGTGTGCCCAGGAGATCCTCAGCGACAACCGATGCCACCTGGTAGCGTGCGCGCCGGCGGCCCACCCCCTGCTCACCCAACTCCTCAAGCGCCATCAGCAAGTAGGGCAAGTACTGCAAGCCGCGCCCGATCAGCACCAGGCCCAGTTCCAACTCCTCGCCGGGCCGGTAGAGCAGGCGCAGATCCTCGGGCGGCTCGACCACAAACGGTGACGGCGGCTCGCTTACGTCCAGCTCGGCGGCAAGCTGCGGCGCCAACGTTGGCTCAAAGAGGTAGCCGTAGGGGCAGCCGTTGCCAAGTACGCAGGGCGGGCAGGTGTCGCGCTCGCGCTGAGCGCAGGCCAGGCGTTTGAGCGTGACCCCGATCAGGCCACGCAGCAGCCCGCCCTTGTGCGGCGGCAGTTCCAGCAACTCGCGCACCACCAGCTTGACCCGCATGCGCTGGGCGCGCAGCCGCGTGGGTAAGGGCCAACTGGTTTGTGCAGGGGCATGGGTAAAATCACTCATAGCAGATTTTAGGTTTTGGATTTTAGATTGCCGCGCATGGCGTTCTAACGCGCTCTGGCGACAACATCTATGCGGATTGCTCAATTCCAGTTGGTATTAGATCTCCAGCTGCGGGCGGTCGAGATGATCGCGCACGATCTCTGCCACCTCAACCAGGCGCGCCCCATTGATGCAGCAGATCTGGCCGTAGAAGGCGCGCCGACGCAGATCCTCGTTGAGCTTTAGTTGGTTGGTGACCAGCACTTTGCGTGCGTAGAGGCCCATCAGGTCAGCCTGGAGCAAGGCATTGAGCTCGTAGATCGCAAGCTTACGCTCCTCTTTTTTGTCCTTCCCGCCCTTGGTGATCTCAAGCCCAGTTTTGCACGAGATCGCAGCCATACGCCCGCGCGAGGTGACAACCACATCAAGGTCGTTGTCAATGTACCGCCCGCCTTCGTTGCGGATAAGCTTAACCCCACAGCGCACATCGTCGAAGTAGCCTGAGGCGGCGCAGACATCGGCGACATAAAACTCGAGCCAATGGCCCTCCAGGAATTCGCGGGTGTGCGGTACGGTGCCGATACGGTAACAGCCAGGGCCGGAAGGATCGGGCGCGAGCAGCTCGGTGCCGAGCAGCGCGTCGATCAACTGGCGCTCTGTCTCGCTGAGCGACTCGGTCAGCGGGATCATGCCCGCTGCGGCGTACCGGCGAATAGTGTCGAGCAAACGGACGCTTCCGTCGCCCGCTGCGCCAAGCATGCGCGCCAGGCTCTGGTAGGGCTCCTGGAGGGCAAGGCCGCGCGCCCAGGCCTGATCACCGTCCCAGCTAGCGCCCCAGAGCGCCTGCGGGCTACAGGTCGCGTCGTGGGCCAGGGCGTATTGGGCCAGGCTGACCCTGGTCGCGAGCGGCGCACGGCCCTGCTCACTGCCGTCGAAGGCCAGGTGGATCAGCTCGCCGTCGTCAGTATTGACGTAAAGCATGGGCAGATTATGCTGGCGCGCAGCCTGCTGGGCGCCGAGGGCCATGATGGTCGTGCCACCGCTCAGGTTGAGCACCGTCCCACCAGGGGGCAATTGTGCGATCAACTCAGCGCAGCGCCTGCGGGTCGCCTCGGCGGCATAGGGATCAACCGGCTCCAGCACCGTGACGCGATGGCCCTGCTGTTGCGCCACCTTGCGCACTGCCTCGGCCACATCTTGTACGTCTGGCGTTGGGATGAGGTAGGTAGCCGCCGGGCCATATTCAAGAATCGGCAGCAGCACGGCCATGGGTTGCTTGCCTACGGGGGCGATGAGGATGTCAAAATTTAGTGAGAGAGAAATCATGTGATTACCCTAAATATAGAATTTTATTGATGAAAACTGCGGGTTTAAAAATATCATAACGCAACATGAGGGTAGCGAGTTCTCATATACCTCACCGTTCGCGAGTGAATCCGACGTTTGCCATTTTTGCGGATGATCGATTGGAGCAGTTTTCGTGATTCGGGCAGAATTGCACGGCATGTGGTACAACAGCGGGGTCATCCGCCACACCC
>JBLWKA010000278.1:0-3066 GCA_048381555.1 Oscillochloridaceae bacterium umkhey_bin13 | reverse complement strand
CAAGTGGTCTATTAAATGCTGCCGCATAGGTTTTGCGTAGGTTGGGGCGGGTGCGCCCCCACAACCTACGCAAAAATAGTTTGGGATGGCTGCGCCATCCCAAACCTCAGCGCCGGAGGCGGGCATTGCTCAAGCCCTGTGCGGCTTACGCGGCAGCACTCCGCCGCGTAAGTACGTTACCCCCCGAGTTCAGACATGCCACGCCGGGTCGGCAGCACCCCATCGGGCAAGCCGTGGCCCCAGGGCTTGAGTTGCACCGCGTGCCGGATGATCTGTTCGATCTCGGCCTGACTGGCCCCATTGCGCATCGCCGAACGCAGATCAACCTCGTCGTCACGCAACAGGCAGAGGTGCAGCCGCCCATCGGCGGTCAAGCGCATACGGTTGCAGGTTGAACAGAAGGGGTCGGTCACGGCACTAATAAAGCCCAGGTTGCCAGGGGCACCCGGGATCTGGTAACGGCGGGCGGGATCAGCCGGATCCTGGCCATAGGCCACCAGCGGGCCAAAATGGGCCTCGATCCGTGCAATCAGTTCAGCGGTACTGATCACGCCTTCTTCGGCCAGCCCCGCCACCCCGGTCAGCGGCATCACCTCGATGAAGCGAAACTCCCAGGGGAACTTGGTGGTCAACTCGGCCAGGCGCACAACCTCATCGTCGTTCATGCCCCGCACCACCACCGCATTCAGCTTAATCGGATGCAGGCCAGCCTCATCAGCGGCGCGAATCCCGGCCCAGACCTCATCAAGATTGCCGCCGCGACTCATCTGGCGGAAGCGCACCGGATCCATGCTATCAATACTGATATTGACCCGATCGAGGCCGGCCTGTTTGAGTTGCGCGGCCTGGCGACGCAGGCGCAGCGCATTGGTGGTCATGGCGATCTGCTCGATCCCCGGCACCGCCTTCATGGCCCGGATCAGATCAACCAGATCCTGGCGTAGGGTTGGTTCGCCACCGGTCAGGCGGAGCTTGCGAAAGCCTGCCGCTGCTGCCGCCTGCACCACCAGCAACAACTCATCGTTGGTCAGCAGTTCGGGGCGGGGCGCAAACTGCATGCCCATGGCAGGCATGCAGTAGACACAACGCATATTGCAGCGATCCGTCAACGAAATCCGCAGATAATCGATGCGCCGCCCAAAACTATCGTGGGCCGGTGTATCGGTGGGGTAGGAAGGAATAGTCTTCGGCTCAACGAAGATCAGCGGGATCGTGCCCGCCATTGGGCGATCGCGTTCCATCAACTACCTCGTATCAATACAAAGCTGGCTCTCAGAATCGTGCGGTTCTGGGTAACAGGTTTGCGTGCGGTGTGGCGGCTTCGCCGCCACACCGCACGCAAATCACAATCCAAAAGCCAAAATCTAAAACCCAAAATCGGCTAGGCTGCCACAAACTTCAGCACACTGATCCGGGCCGCCAATTGACGAGCAACCTGGCGAAAGGTTGATGCATAGGCATCGGGCGCATCACTGATCACGGCGGGCGCACCATTATCGCCCCCGGCGCGCACCGCGATGCCTAAGGGGATCTGCCCAAGCAACGGTACCCCAAGTTGGGACGAAAGCCGTTCGGCCCCACCTGAACCAAAAATATCGTAGCGATGACCGGTATCGGGAGCCACAAAATAGGCCATATTCTCGACAATCCCGAGCAACGGCACATTCACCTTCTTGAACATCTCCATCGCCTTGACCACATCGGCGGTGGCGACGGCCTGCGGCGTGGTGACGATCAGGCTACCCGTTAAGGGCAAGCTCTGGGCCAGGGTCAGGGCAATGTCGCCGGTTCCCGGCGGCATATCAATAATCAAATAGTCGAGCGGGGCCCAATCTACGTTATAGAGAAACTGGCGCAAGAGTTGACTAACCATGGGGCCACGCCAGATCACCGGCTGGCTCTCATCAACCAGAAAGCCGACCGAGATCAGCTTGATGCCATGACCGGAGAGCGGGATCATCATCGCCTCGCCCTGCTCGTTCTGGAAGGCTTCGGGCTGACCGCGCACCCCAAACATCAAGGGCAAACTGGGGCCGAACACATCGGCGTCAAGCAAGCCAACCCGCGCCCCTTCTTGGGCTAGGGCCACCGCCAGATTGGCCGCAATCGTACTCTTGCCAACCCCGCCCTTGCCAGCGGCGACCGCAATCACGTTAGCGACCCCGGGAATCGGGGCCTGCTCGGGAATGCCTGCCGGACGGCGCGTATTGGCCGTAAAATTGACTGTGACCTCGCTAACCCCGGGCACCTCGCGCACGGCCGCCTCGGCCTCACTGCCAATCTGATCCTTCAGCGGACAGGCCGGTGTCGTCAACTCAACCGTGAACGCAACCGCACTACCACTGATACGCACATCTTTGATCATCTTGCGCGAAACCAGGTCGCCACCGAGTTCTGGCTCTTGGACTTTGCTGAGGGCAGCCAGAACCTGCTGCTCGGTGGGCTGCGGCGTACCGCGAGAAAAGAGACCCATGGGGATTATGCTCCACTAGCTGTAGGCATGCTCACAATCGTTCGGCCCTTGAATTATACCAGATATTAAGACAAGAACAAGCTTTCATAAGTGACTAGGATGCGTTCCCGCGCCGCATCGCCGGGGTTGCCGACCACTCCGGCAGGGGCGAGCCATCACGCAGATGGGCCGTCACAATCGCCTGAAGGCGGGCGCGATCAAGCCCAACATAGCGCCAGCCGCCTGGGTGGATCAGCAGACTCGACGACCCCGGGTTCGACCCCTCGGTCTTGAGCGAGTTCCACGACCGCCTGATTGCCGGCACGCTCGAACTCCATCTCCTCGACGCCATGCTCGCCCGCTTCAAGAGCCTCGGCCTGCTCAAGGCTCGCGGCCGCCTGCCTTTGTGAAGCTCTTGGCGCAAGCTGCCTGAACCGAGACAATTCGCCAGCGGTATCAAAGTCTTGCATACGCGGTCGCCCGGTGCCGTCGCCCGGTGCCGTCGCCCGGTGCCGTCGCCCGGTGCCGTCGCCCGGTGCCGTCGCCCGGTATCGTTGCCCGGTATCGTTGCCCGTAGGGGCGACCCGCGTGGTCGCTCGGGGCAGCCACATGGG
>JBLWKA010000277.1:0-3157 GCA_048381555.1 Oscillochloridaceae bacterium umkhey_bin13 | reverse complement strand
TGCCGCTGCTCGCGTCCGTGCGGTGCATGCCTCGCCTGATGCGCCCAATGTGGACATTCTGGCCAATGGCATTCCGGCCTTCGTAGATGTACCCTTTGGCGCGGTTAGCGACTATGGTACCCTGCCCGCTGGTAGCTATCTGTTGCAGGTTGTGCCGACCGGTGCCACTACTCCGGTGGTAATCTCGGCCACCGTGACGATCGAGGCCGGCAAGGATTATACCGTCGCCGCGATTGGCCAACTGGCCGACATCGAACCACTGGTGCTTGAGGATAATAATGCGGCTCCGGCAGCAGGGTTTGCGCACGTGCGCTTTACCCACGCCTCGCCCGATGCGCCCGCCGTGGATATCGCACTCGCTGGTGGTGCGGTACTCTTCGGTGATTATGCATTCGGCGAGTCGAGCGCCTACACGCCGATTCCGGCTGGCACCTACGACCTCGAAGTACGCCTGGCGGGTACTGATACGGTCGTACTGCCCCTGCCTGGCGTGACCCTGATGGACGGTGCGGTCTACAGTGCCTTCGCTATGGGCTTGGTTGGCGAGGGAACCCTCGCGCCGGTTCTGAGCGTTGATAACGCCGAACTTGGTGGTGGCGTGGCCCCCGGAGCCTCGATCTACGGGGTGAAGGTCTGCTCGGCGGTTTCGTCGTCGTGCAGTGGTATTGCGCTGCTCCAGGGCATGGAGTTCGCGGCTGACCCCAACCGCGATGAGAATACCGACGATGCGGTTGATATTATCAACATGTCGCTTGGTGCGAACTATGGCCTCAACTTCGCCGATGACCTCTCGGCGGCGGTCGAGAACCTGACCGCAATTGGGGTGTTGACGGTGGCTTCGGCCGGCAATAGCGCCGATAAGCCCTTCGTGACGGGTACGCCTGCTGCTGCGCCTAGTGCGCTTTCGGTCGCCCAGACCGAAGTGCCTTCATCGTTGCTGCCCTTCCTAAATGTGACGGCCCCCGAGTCGATTGCCGGTGGCATTCCGGCTGTTTTTCAGCCCTGGTCAGTCATGCCAAGTGGTGTGATCAGTGGGGAAGTGGTCTATGATACGACCAGTTCAGGAACGAAACTCGGTTGTAGCGATGGCGATGGCACGAACCCCTGGACCGGCACCCCGCTGGCCGGCAAGATTGTGCTGGTGGATCGGGGTACCTGCTCATTCAGTCTGAAGACTGCCAATATCGCTGCCGCTGGTGGCATTGTTGGCATCATTGGCCTGATTGCCCCCGGTGCCCCTTTTGCGGGTGGCTTCGGTGGCGGCGATCAGTCGATCCCTGGCTTTATGATCACGCAGGCGGCAGCAAACAGTCTGCGCACGGGCCTGGGTGCAGGCACGGTCGAGATGACGATTGATCCGGCGGAATGGCCTTCGATCGCTGGTACCATGGTTGGCTCGTCGTCGCGTGGCCCGGCTTCGGGTGCGATGTTCCCCGATGATAGCGGTCGCATGTTCGGCCAGATCATCAAGCCCGAAATTGGCGCGCCCGGTGCTTCGATTTCGGCAGTGGCTGGCTCTGGCGTCGGCAGTGGTTCGTTTGGTGGTACCTCGGGTGCTGCCCCCATGGTCTCGGGTGCGGCTGCATTGTTGATCAATGCCACTGACGGTGAACTTTCACCCGCCGAACTGAAGGCCCGCCTCGTCAATACCGGCGAGACGATGGTCTACAATACGCCTGAAGCGATTGGTGGCTTCCTGGCCCCGATTACCCGCATCGGTGGTGGCGAAGTTCGGGTTGATCGGGCGATTGCGACCGAGGCTGCCGCGTGGGATCCGGCGACCCTGCTGCCCACGTTGTCGTTTGGCTTCGTGGAAGCTTACCAGCCCACCGTGGTTCTGACCAAGACGGTGCTGGTGCGCAACTATAGCGATGCGGCGATTACCTACAACATCGAACCCACCTTCCGCTATGCTGACGATGCGACCAATGGTGCGGTAATGCCAAGCGTGCCCGCCAGCATCACCGTGCCCGCCGATGGTCAGGCCACCTTCCCGATCACCCTGACGATCACGAGCGAAAACCTGCGGTCTTGGAACCTTAACTCGGGGCCGCAGGGTGCCAATGGCGATCGTCTGACTACCCTGGAGTATGACGGCTACCTCAATCTGGTCGACACCGCCGATGGCGCACCCAACAGCATCCACGTGCCCTGGCAGGTGCTGCCGCGCAAGTCGGCTAACCTCGCAGCCCCGGACAGCGCCCGCGTTGGCCAGACCTTCATGATCAGCAATAGCGGGGCCGAAGAGGCCGACATCTTCAGCTACTCGTTGCTGGGGAGCAGCCCAATGCGCTCCACGGGTGGTCAGGGTGAGCAAGATCCCGCGATCGATCTGCAGCACGTCGGCTATGCGACCTACGCTGTACCAGCAGGCTTCTGCTCAGCCCAACCTGGCTACCTGATCGAGTTCGTCTTCCATAACCATACCCTCCAGAGCCATGCCAATGTGCCCGGATCGATGAGTGTCTTGCTTGATACCGACCAGGACGGCGAGGCTGACTTCGAAGTCTTCAACTATGACTTTGCGCTGCCAGGCATTACGGATGGGCGCAACCTGACCTGGGTCGCGAACCTCCGAACGGGGAATTCTACTGGCTTCTTCTTCACCGGTCATACGATGCAGAGCGCAGCCTATACGCTGATGGTCTGTGATGTGCAGTTGGCTGATCTGACCCGCCCCGAAGAAGAGGGTGGCCCGCTGCTGCCGCCAGCCCCCGGGCAGCCGGTGGATGCGATCTTCTCCGGTTATGACCTCTACTTCACTGGGCTCTACTTCGACGATATTCTGACCACCTTTGCACCGTTTGGCGAGCGTTACTTCGGGCTGGCTACCAGTGGCCCCCAAGTGATCGACTTCTTGCCCGCTGGCGAGTCGGCCCGCATGACGATCATTGATACCGGCTCGATGACCAACCCGACCGAGCAGGGCATCCTGATCATGGCCGGTAGCGGCCCCAAAGGTAACGAGGCGCGGGCGATCTATGTGATTTCCCCACGGGCCTTTGTGCCGCTCGTGCAGCGCTAGTTCAGGTTCGGTTCGTTTAACGGAAACGGGGGCGGGGCCCGTGTACTGCCCCGCCCCCCCTGCGTTTGGGTGCTGTAGGGACGCCCCACCCGGCGTCCCGACAAAGCTATAATAGCACAGACGGCCGCTACT
>JBLWKA010000276.1:0-3333 GCA_048381555.1 Oscillochloridaceae bacterium umkhey_bin13 | reverse complement strand
CTCCACACCTCCTCCTCTCCACACCTCCACGCCTCCACACCTCCACACCTCCACATCTCCACACCTCCACACCTCCACACCTCCACACCTCCACATCTCCACACCTCCACACCTCCACACCTCCACACCTCCACACCTCCACACCTCCACATCTCTACAAAGGAGTCCTCCCATGCCCATTTTTCCACGTTACACCGGCCCAGCGCTGCTCGACCAGGTAGTGAGTGTCGAAAATCTGACCCTGGCCTGGCGACGGGTACGCAGCAATATCGAAGTAGCCCGCCGTGGTCGCAGTGCCGGACTTGATGCCGTGACGGTGCGTGATTTCGAACGCGATTGGGTGGTGCAGATGGGCCAACTGGCCGAGGAGTTGCACAGTGGCAGCTATCGGCCCTTGCCGGCCCGTCAGGTACAGTTGCCCAAAGCCAGTGGTGGCGAGCGCGCGATTGCCATTCTGGCGATTCGCGATCGGGTGGCCCAACGGGCGATGCAACAGGTGCTTCAACCGCTGTTTGAGCCGTTGTTCCTCGATTGTTCGTATGGCTGCCGCCGCTACGTTGGTGTGCCCGAAGCGTTGGCCCGTGTGGCCCGTTATGCCGATCAGGGCCTGGGTTGGGCTGCTGATACCGATATTGCCAGCTATTTTGACACGCTCGATCATCGCATTCTGTTAGGTCTGGTGCGCCAGCGGATTGATGAACCTGCCATCCTCCATCTGATTGGTCAGTGGTTACGCGTTGGAAGCTTGCACGAAGCCGACGATCCCACCCTGGGCGCTGCGCCGACGGGTCTGCATGGGTTGTTTCAGCAAGGGTCAGCCATGCTCCGGCAATTGGCCGAGGCCCCGTTGCCCTTACCCGCGCCAGAACCACCCATGCTTGGTCATGATCCCTATGCCGCAGCAACCTGGGAACAGGCCGATCCGGGCCATTGGGGCAGCCCCCGCCGCCCTGGTCTTGATGCCAACGGACTGTTTGCCGCCCTGAGCCTCGCCCAACCAGCCCTGGATGGCGCGCGCTGGCTGGCACCCCGCCTCCAGCGGCTTGGCCCCCAACGGCTCATGCTCGGTGGCTTGCTCGCAGCGGGTGCGGTGGCCGCTGGCGAGTTGGCGCTCCGTGCGCAAGCAGCCAGCCGACCGCAGGGCACCCCCCAGGGTGGCGCCCTCTCGCCCTTGCTGGCGAATATCTACCTGCATCCATTTGACCTCGCGATGACCAGTCATGGGTTGCGCATGGTGCGCTTTATGGACGATCTGGTCGTGATGTGTGCGACCCGTGAAGAGGCTGAGCAAGCCTTGTTGCTTATGCGCCGTCAACTCGCTGCCCTGCACCTGAGCCTGAACGAAAACAAGACCCAGATTGTGGCCTATACCGACGGCTTGCCTTTTCTCGGCCAAACCCTCGCGCCCCGCCCGACTGGCCCGCGTTTGGGCCAGGGCCTGACCAGTTTTGCCGAAGCCGAACAAGCCATGCGCGCGACCTCGCAACGGGTTGGCAACCAGGCTCGGGCCAGTGGGGCGCGGGTACGCCAGGGGGCGGCCCACCTGCGGCAACGGCTGCGGAAACCCACATTATCAGATGAAGAGGTGTAGAACTTTTGAGCTGTTGAGCTGTTGAGCTGTTGAGTTGTTGTATTCTCCCCACCTCCACAACTTCACACCTCCACAGCTTCACACCTCCCCACCTCCCCACCTCCACAGCCCCACAACACAAGGAGAACCACACCATGCCCACACTCTACGTTCAAGAACAAGGGGTTACGGTCGGCAAACGGGCCGAACAGGTCATTATCACCAAAAATGGCCAACTCCTCGAAAGTCTGCCCCTCAATAAGATTGACCAAGTTGTGGTCATGGGCCGAGGGGTGCAACTCTCGACGGCCCTGCTGGTTGATCTGATCGGGCGCGGTATTCCGGTCTTGTTGACCAATCAACACGGCAGTCGCCATTACGCGACCCTCAGTGCCGGACCATCACGCTATGCGGCCCTGCGCCTGGCCCAGGCCCAGCGGATCGCCAATGAGGCGTGGGCGATGGGCTTCGCGAAGGCGTTGGTACGGGCGAAACTCACCAACCAGCGCAACCGCTTGATCGCCACGGGATGGCCTGCGGCCCTGGCGGCCAGTGCCCAGATCGCGGCGGCGGCGGTGGCGGTTGATCAGGCAACGACCCTCGATATGGTCCGCGGCTATGAGGGAGCCGGGGCTGCCGCCTATTTTGGGGCCTGGCGTGCCACCTATCAGGCCAGTTGGGGCTTTCAGGGGCGTGAATTCTACCCACCGCCCGACCCGCTCAATGCGCTGCTCTCGTTTGGCTATACGCTGCTGCTCAACGACGTGATCAGTGCCGTCCAACTGACCGGACTCGATCCCTATATGGGTGTCTTTCATGTGATCGAGGCCGGACGCCCGTCGCTGGCCCTTGACCTGATGGAGGAGTTTCGCCCGCTCGTGATTGATCGGCTGGTGCTTGAATGGTTGCAGGAGGGGAGCCTGAAACGTGAACAGTTCGAGCGCCCGGCCCAGCGCCCCGAGGCAATCTATCTGAATGCCCAGGGTCGGGCGTTGGTGGTCGCCCGCTACGAAGCGATGATGGCAGCGCCAACGCGCTTGGCAAGCGGCGAACAGACCGCGCTGCGGCGTGCGGTTTTGCTCCAAGTGCAGGCTGTGGCCCGTGTGATCCGGCGTGAACAAGCGAACTATCAGGGGTATACACCATAATGTTTACGATCATCAGTTACGACATTGTGAACGACCGGCGGCGCACCAAAGTTATGCACCTGCTCAAGGGCTATGGCACACGGGTGCAGTACAGCGTCTTTGAGTGTCTGCTCAATCCGCTCGAACTGGCCCAACTCGGCGCGAAAGTGAAACTCTTGATCGACCAGGATACCGATAGTGTGCGGTTTTATCGGCTCGACGAAGCCGCCGTGAAGCGGATCAACATTTATGGGATTGGCCAGGTTACGACCGAACCAACCCACTGGTTGGTATGATTACTCCAACCAGATCTGTCCCCCCAAGCGCCCCACCGCTTCGACTTCTGGCACCTTAAAAAAACTCCCTGGCGCGGACGCATCCGCCCGCGCCGTCGTCTGCCCGCGCCTGGTCATCCCATGTGCTGGTGGGGACGAACCTGGCGACGGCGGAGCAGGGTGGATCGTGGGAGCAGGCGGATGGCTTACCGCCATGGGTCGGGTGAGCACAGGATGGAGCGCCTGGAGCCGATCGAGCCGAAAACAGCGTTCGGCCCGGGCCTGGAGGCAGTAGGCATGCAGGTACCACCAGGTCGCATGGCGTTCGAGCCGCAATGGGCGCACTGGGCGCACCAGGGGG
>JBLWKA010000275.1:0-3346 GCA_048381555.1 Oscillochloridaceae bacterium umkhey_bin13 | reverse complement strand
CGCGCCGCACTCGCCGTACTGCTGGTCGCCGCCGCTAACAGGTCGCCGTCAAACGGTTCACCGGGCGCGACCCAGCCCACCGTGCCGAGCATGGCACGCGCCAAGGCATCAGCCGGTAACTGCGGATCGAGTTGCTCGATGCTCAGGGCGAAGGTGCGCCCCAGGTGTTGTTCGTGGCGCGTCAACGAGGGCGCGACGCCTTCGCCTTGCAGGGCACGGTGTTCGATTGGGCTACGCGCTTGCAATTCACGCAAGAAGTTGGCCGGATCACCGAGCCGCCGGTCGTCCTGATAAGTTTCCAGATAACTCCCAGCCAGGTGCAAGGCCAACGGGAGGCCCGCCAACTCGTTGGCAATCGCAACCAACGGCGGATCGTCAGGCGTGCGATCGGGGCGGTAGCGGCGCAACAGGGCCACGGCTTCGGCGGGAACCAGTTCGTGCAGGGGCATACTCTGCACGCCGAGGCTGCGCGGCCATTGGGCGCGCCGGCTGGTCAGGACGACGCGGCAACCGCCGGAACTGGGTCGCCAGCGCACCAGGATCGCCTCGTCTTCGCAATTGTCGAAGATTAGCAGGCGCGGTACGGGCGCTTGCCAGGCGTGTTGCACCAGCTCGACCCGTTCGTTCAGGCTCAAGTCGCGCCAGTTCGGATCGTTGACCAGCCCACTCGCCCCACAGGCCGCCAGTTCACGCGGGATCGCCGCCGGATCGGCGCAACTGATCCAGAAGACCCCACCGCTGAAGTGCTGCCCATAGCGATGCACCAGTTCGCTGGCCAGACTGGTTTTGCCCACACCGCCAATCCCGGTTAGCGCCAGACTCTCGCCGACGGCCTGCTCGCGCAGCATGGCAACCATGCGCTGTAATTCCGCATCGCGCCCGCCGAACAAACGCGCCGGAGCCAGCGGCATGCGGTGGGGCACGGGCAGCGGTGCGGGTGGCGGCGGGGCTTGGGTCGGGTCGAGTAACAGCGCCGCGCTAGATGCTTGGCTCGCACTGGTACTATTCCGGCGCACTAAATCGTCGAGCGCCGCCAAGAGTGTGACCGCATCAGGCTGCGGTGTCAGCGTCGGCAACTCAAGCGCCAAATGCTGCTGCAAGGCTGCCCGCCACGCGTCAGCCGGAAAGAGGCCACGCTGCAGCACTTCGGGATAGCGGTCGAGCGGCAGGCGCGTATAGATCAAAAAGTTGACCGCCTCGTCCGGGGTGCAGCGCGCCGCCGCCGGCAAGCCCAGGGTCACCGCTGCGAGCACATTCAAGGCGGCGCTGGCATCCGTACTGAGTGCCCGCCCCTGATCAAGATAGGCCCGATAAAACTCGTCGTAGGTTGTAAAGCCGGCCCGCGCCGCCAGGGCCTGCTTTTGCAGCCCGGCGCGACTCGCCCAGCGGTTGATCAGGTCGCGGGCCGCCTGTTTGATCTGCAGTTCGTCACTCATCGCTTCTTGCGCCTCTCGCCAAGACTGGCGACTCAACTCGCCAACTCCGCCGAATCTGGAGCCTACGCCAGCCGTATAGTCATACCACACCCGGGTGTACCTGAACAACTCCAAATGGTCAGTTCACGCTGACCACGTTATCTAACGAGGTACACCAATGTCTGATCCAGGTGCATCCACTGGGGGTGGGGGTCGTCTTTTGTGCATGAAGGTATATGCTATACTGTCGCTGAGGGAGCAAGCGTGGTGACATAAGGCGAAGAAGATGCCTCAAATCAGCGCTTTTTTTGGTATTGTCATCTGGATGTACTATAACGATCATCAACCACCTCACTTTCATGCAACCTATGCTGGCGAAGAAGCGCTTGTCTTGATTGGTTCGGGCGATGTATATCTGGGTAATTTATCTCGTCGGGCAATTCGTCTTGTCTAGGAGTGGGAAGAACTTCATCGCCAGGAGCTTGTTGATAATTGGGAACGCGCCCGTCAGCAACAACCCTTGCGTGACATCGAACCTCTGAAGTAGAAAGGTTCGTAAAATGCCAGAGTTAGTCCGTGTCCAAACAGTAATGCTACTTGACGCTTGGCGTGTACAGGTTTTATTCACAAATGGCGAGCAGCGTGTGATTGATCTGTTACCATATCTTGGCGATGGGCCGATTTTTGCACCAATTCGTAGTGACTACACCTTTTTTCAGACTGTCCATGTCGCTGGTGGGACGCTGGCGTGGCCGAATGGAGCAGATATCGATCCCGATGTTTTGTATTATGGTGGTTCACCACCGTGGACTCAGTCGTTATCTTCAACGACACAGCAGGTATAAAAATACGCTACCGAACTTACCCCATAAGCAGCATAAACCCTCCCCAGAGGTACGGCGTGCTTACGAGGCTCGTGGGAGGCGCTGGTTGGGCCAGCACGCTGCGTTGCGCTTCGGCAAGCGCCAGGGCGGCATCACCATGGCGGGATAGATTGACATAAAAAGGTTCGAGCAGCGCCAGCACGCCTTGATCATAGACCGTCCAGAGGCTAGCGAGCACCATGCGTGCCCCGGCGGCGAGCAACGCCCGATTAAGGCTCAGGACTTCGTCGCCGGGCAAGACGGCCCCGGCTGCGCCTTCACAGGCACTCAAGACGACCAGATCGGCGTTGAGCCGCAATTGACTGATCGTATCGAGCAAGAGATCGCCATCAGCTAGGCTGATCTGCGCCAGCAAGCCGTCGGCACCGCCGAGTTGGGCATGGCTGGCGAGGTGGATCAGGCCATACTGACCCAGTTGATCGGTCGCGTGCAGGCGCTC
The DNA here is from genome assembly GCA_048381555.1 of Oscillochloridaceae bacterium umkhey_bin13. Lineage (GTDB taxonomy): Bacteria > Chloroflexota > Chloroflexia > Chloroflexales > Chloroflexaceae > Viridilinea. Next base: position 608 of record JBLWKA010000275.1, on the reverse strand, counting down.
CAAGTTGGCCCAACTGGCCTCGCTGTCGTGCCATTGGCTGCTGGGGCCGGGCCAGTGGCGAGCGACCAGATCGAGGGTCGCCGCCGCCACGGGTAACGCGGGGGCGCGTGTCCCAAACTGGCTACAGCCAAACAGTAACGCGGGACTCTGCGTTGCGAGCCGCCCGCTCGTTGTCTCGCCATGCAGTTGGGGCCGATAGGCCAGGATGGCCTGTTCGCAGAGCCAGTGCCCGTTGACGCGCAGTGCGGCCCAGGCCAGGCTGTGCAGCGGCCCGCTGGGGATCACGAACAGACGATGCTGCGGATGAAGGCGGCGCTGTAGCCATGGCGGGATCAGGGCCGCCCCAAGCTGGGTGAGGCTCTGCCAATCCGGTTGGCGCGGGTCGCGCAGGCGGCGCAGATCGCGGTAGGTCAATTGGCGTTGCTGCGGCAGGGTGGCCTGGGCGATCAGATCGCGCAAGGCCGGATCAAGCGGCTGGTGGGTGCAAAAGCTCGTTTCGGGCGTCAACCCCAGCAGCAGCAAGCCATCACTGGTAAACAGTGGGCAGAGCAGGCTCCAATTGGTGCCATAGTTGGCGCTCAACTGGTTGCGCAGGTCGTGGATCGCGA
>JBLWKA010000274.1:0-3366 GCA_048381555.1 Oscillochloridaceae bacterium umkhey_bin13 | reverse complement strand
CCGGCGGGGGTTGAGGCGGGGCGCAGCTGGGTGTGGCGGCCCCGGGGGGGAGGCCGGGGGGTGGGCGTCGCGGGGGGACCCCGGCCCCCGCCCCCCACCCGCCACAAAACCGGTTTGGGGTGGCGTAGCCACCCCAAACCCCGCCGCCGGAGGCCGACGTTGCCACAGCCCTGCCCAGGGCGTAATTTTTCCTGGTGGTAGCCGGGTTTTTGTGGTATAATACGAAATACAAGTCGTGATAAAAATAATACACATTGGGTTTGCACCAGGAAGGCATCAGGAGAGACCATGGGGTTGCTCAACTATGTCCGCTTCGATAATCTGCGCGGAGATCTGTTCGGTGGCGTGACGACGGCGGTTGTTTCGTTGCCACTGGCCCTGACCTTCGGCGTCGCTTCGGGCGCTGGCCCTGCCGCTGGACTCTATGGTGCGGTTCTGGTTGGTCTCTTTGCGGCCCTGTTTGGGGGTACCCGGACCCTGATTTCGGAGCCTACTGGCCCGATGACGGTGATCATGACGGCGGTGATTACGGCGATGGTCGCCAAATACCCCGAGGGTGGCCTGGCCATGGCTTTCACGGTGGTGATGATCGCTGGGTTGTTCCAGATCCTGTTTGGGTTGTTAAAACTGGGGCGTTATATCACCCTTATGCCCTACGCGGTGATCTCAGGCTTTATGTCGGGGATTGGGGTTATCCTGATCATCCTGCAACTCGGCCCGTTGCTCGGCCAACCTAGCCCGCCTGGTGGGGTCTGGGGGACGCTACAGGGGCTACCAGACCTGATTGCCAATCTGCGGCCCGCCGAACTGACCTTGGCCGCAATGACGCTGTTGGTGCTGTTTTTGTTTCCGGCCCGCTTGCGCCGGTTTGCGCCGCCCCAACTGGTGGCACTCCTCTTGGGCACATTGGTCGCCCTGGTCTTCTTTAACGAAGCTGGGTTGCGCCAGATCGGGGCGATCCCTACCGGCTTGCCGAGCCTGGTCTGGCCGACATTTACGTCTGATATGCTGCTGACCATGATCCTCGATGGCATGATCCTGGGTCTGCTTGGCTGTATTGATACGACTCTGACGGCGATGATTTCGGACAGCCTGACCCGCGATGAGCACGATACCGACAAGGAGTTGATCGGACAAGGCGTGGGCAATCTGTTCGCGGGTCTGTTTGGTGGTCTGCCCGGGGCCGGAGCGACCATGGGCACGGTGGTCAATATCAAGAGTGGCGCGACCAGTGCGCTATCTGGGATTACCCGGGCGCTGATTCTGCTTGCGGTGGTGCTGGGGGCCGCGAGTCTGACCGAGCCAATCCCGCTGGCAGTGTTGGCTGCGATTGCCTGTTACGTTGGCTTCAACATCCTCGATTGGAGTTTGCTGAAGCGGGCGCACCGCATTTCGTGGCACACGACGGTGATTATGTATGGCGTGCTGCTGCTAACCGTCTTCGTGGATCTGATTGTCGCAGTCGGGGTGGGGGTTTTTATTGCCAACATCCTGACCATCGAACGGCTGAGTGCCTTGCAGTCCGAGCAGGTCAAGGCGATCAGTGATGCCGACGATGCGATTGCCCTGAGTCCCGAAGAGCGTACTTTGCTCAATCAGGCCGAGGGTCGGGTGCTGCTCTTTTCGCTCAGTGGCCCGATGATCTTCGGGGTTGCCAAGGCGATTGCGCGCCAGCACGCCAGTATTGGGCGCTATCAGGCCGCCGTGATCGACCTGAGCCGGGTGCCCTTGCTTGATGATACGATCTCGCTTGCGATCGAAAACGCCGTGCGCGATGCGGTCGACTCGGGCTGCGAAGTCTTTCTGGTCAGCCCATCCGAGCAACCCCGGCGGCAGTTGGCGCGAATGACGATCTTTAGCATGATCCCCAATGATCATCTGCTCGATGACCGCACCGTCGCCCTGCGCCGGGCCGTGGCCCGCGTGAACGACCAGCCGCTCCCGGTATTGCCCGCGCAGGAGCCAGCCGCCTGGCCGGGTGATCCCGCCCCGGTGCGGTAGGGGCATACGATGATCGCGGTCGCCTTCGTAGGGACGCAGCACGCTGCATCCCTACGAAGGTAGGGCGATTGCAGCTTCTTGCCGTGGGCGTCAACGCCTCGGCTACGCCAAGCAAAGGCCACCTGCGTGGCCTGTTCAGCCCGCGACGGCGGGCTTGGCATCCCATAGCCGAGGGCTTGAGCCCGCCGGAAGCCCCGTACCAACCGAAGATGCAATCGCCCTACCTACCGCAAGAACGCTAACAAAACCGAAAGCGTAACCAGGCTCAGTAGTGATGTGACCACGACCGTGCCGATGACCAATCGGGGGCGGCTATCGAATTCGAGGGCCACAATCGTGGTGTTGACTGCCGTGGGCATGCCTGCAAGCATCACCGCGACGGCCATACCGAGTTGATCAAGCCCGAGCATCAGCGCCAGCCCCCAGGCCACTAGGGGCGAAACGATCAGACGCAGCATACTCCCGAGGGCGATCAGGCCGGGTGATTCGTCGAGGGTAACCCCGGTGGCAAGCTGGGTGCCTAACACGATCAGCATTAAGGGGAGGGTTGCTTCACTCAGTAGGCTCAGCCCACGAAAGATGCCCCCGGCCAACCCGTCTGCTGTGACTGGATCAAAGCCAGTCGCCCGGACTGCCAGGGCCGCTACCGTGGCATAGATCTGCGGCATACGCAAAACACGACCACTTACTTCGCGGAGCAAACCCGGGCCAGCACTGGCCGCCCCCGCCGCCGCCACCGCCACCCCCATGGTCTGGGCCAGAATTGATTGGGCAATAAAATAGAACAGGGCCTGGGTAAAACCCTGTTCCCCAAAGGCGAAGCGGGCGGCGGGCAGGCCATAGTTGCCCGAGTTCATAAACAGCACCACCAGCAGCAAGGCACTCAGGGTGCGCCCGCGTAGGCCAAACGGCAACGCAATCGCAACCGTGATGACGCCCAACACCAGTACCAGGCCCACCGAAAGCGCGATCATCGCCAAGGCCCCGCTACCGGTCAAATCGGCCCGCACCAGCGCCGTAAAAATCAAGGCCGGACTCATGCCATAGATCACCACCCGGTTCAGGGTGGCCTGGTCAAGCACCATCCGCCGTCGCAGGCCCCACCCTACCGCTGCCACGAGGGCCACGGGGAGCAATACTTCAAGCAACACACTGATCAACGAGCGGCTCCTTGTAGCATTGCGAGGTAATCCCGTAGGGACGCAGCGTGCTGCGTCCGCGGACGCAGCACGCTGCGTCCCTACAGGATAACCATTATAAGCAACGCAAATATAAGCAACACAAAAGCGGCTACCCCCGAGGGCACCCGCGCGAAAAGGGCTGATGGCCGGCGTGAGAGGATACGCGCGGGGTACGACCCCCACG
>JBLWKA010000273.1:0-3369 GCA_048381555.1 Oscillochloridaceae bacterium umkhey_bin13 | reverse complement strand
ATGCCGAACAAGCCGCCCATGCGCTTGAGGTCGCCCACGCTCGCTTTGAACAGTGGCGGCGCGTCCCGGTCGAGGCGCGGGCCAAGGTGTTGCTGCGGGCAGCGGCGATTATGCGGCGGCGCAAAGAGGAGTTGGCGGCCTGGATGGTCTACGAGGTGAGCAAGAGTTGGGCCGAGGCCGATGGTGATGTGGCTGAGGCGATCGATTTTTGTGAATATTATGCCCGCCAGGCCATGCGGTTGCAGGATACGACCCAGCCGTTGGTGCCCTGGCCCGGCGAGACGAATAGCCTGCGTTATATTCCGCTGGGCGCGGGCGTTGCCATCCCACCCTGGAACTTCCCGCTGGCGATCACGGCAGGCCTGGTCGTGGCCCCGGTCGTGGCCGGCAATACGATCGTGCTCAAGCCCGCCAGTGCTGCTCCGGTGATTGCTGCGAAACTGGTCGAAGTGCTCGAAGAGGCCGGTTTGCCCCCTGGGGTGGTCAACTTCGTGCCGGGTTCGGGCGCAGCCGTGGGTGATGTGCTGGTTGATCACCCGCTGACCCGTTTCATTGGCTTTACCGGCTCGATGGAAGTCGGCCTGCGTATCAACGAGCGGGCCAGCGTGCGCCAGCCCGGCCAACTCTGGATCAAGCGTACCGTGCTCGAAATGGGGGGGAAGGACGGGATCGTCGTTGACGAGACTGCCGACCTCGAAGCGGCCGCAGCCGGAATTGTCGCGGCGGCCTTTGGCTTCCAGGGCCAGAAGTGCAGTGCCTGTTCGCGGGCGATCATTGTGGCCGACGTCTACGATACCATGGTCGAGCGGATTGCCGAACGTACGCGCGCCCTGAAGTTGGGCAACCCAACCGAACCCGAAACTTTTATGGGTGCGGTGGTGGACAAGGGCGCGTTTGACAAAATCAGTAGTTATATTGCCTTGGGTCAGGAAGAAGGCCGCCTGGTGGCGGGTGGCGAAGTCGTCGATCACGACCTGATCAAGGATGGCGGCTACTTCATCAATCCGACCGTGTTTGCCGATATTGCCCCAACCGCACGCCTGGCCCAGGAAGAGATCTTCGGGCCGGTGTTGGCTTTGATCAAGGCCAAGGATTTTGAAGAGGCGCTGGCGATTGCCAACAATACCGAATATGGCCTGACCGGGGCTTTGTTCTCGAACGACATTCAGCGCATCGAACGGGCCTACGACGAGTTCCACGTCGGTAACCTGTACATCAATCGCAAGTGTACCGGGGCGCTGGTGGGCGTGCAGCCGTTTGGTGGCTTCAACATGTCGGGTACCGATAGCAAAGCCGGTGGCCCCGACTATGTGGCCCTGTTCACCCAGGCCAAAGTCGTGAGTGAGAAACTGTAGCAACGCTCAAAAGGTGAGGATATACTTGGTATGTCCTCACCTTTTTTTATCGCTCAATCGCTGTAGGGTTGTAACATACCCAGCGATCCCGCCCATTGGCTTTAGCCTGATAGAGTGACGCATCGGCCTGGTGCAGCAACGGGTCGAGTTCGGGCATTGGCGCATGGGCACAGGCGATCCCGATGCTGACGCTGATGCGCACGGGCTGGGGGCCACCAAGATCGAAATCGGTAGTGCGGATGGCGCTGGCAATCCGTTCGGCTATCTGACAGGCCAGGTCGCAGTTGGTGTGAGGCAAGAGCAGCACAAACTCCTCTGGCTGGTTGGGGCCAATTGAATCCAGGTGGGTGCCATAGTCTGCATCCCAATTGAGCGCCTGCCATGAAGCGCGGTAGTCGCCTGTGGGCTGCGGGGTCAGGCGCAAGGTGCGCTGCTCGGGCAGACGCGGCTGGTACTGCCTGGCATAGAGTGGCGCAATCGCCCAGATTATGCTACTCAGCACCACCATCAGGGCGGTCAGCAGCCCCCCGGCAAGCTTGATCGTAAACGATGCTTGGGCTTGCTGGCTGTGTAAGTAGGCCATGGCAAACAAAAACATGCTTACCAGAATACCCATCGTCGAGCTGATCTCTTGCACAAAGGTCGAGACCAGTTGCAAACTATGGAGCAGATTGATCAGGGCGACGGCGACGATGATCAGAAAGATCGCGGCGAAGACGCGCCCGGTATGATCGCCCTGTCGCAAGAAGGCCCAGACCAGCCAGAGCACAACGAGCAAAAGGGCGAGATCGGCATAGGGTTGGCGAAAAAAGACCGTGCCCGTGCTGAGCAGTTGCTGGAAACGCCAGACGGCATAGCCCGTTTCGGCCAAGGCATAGCCGCCGCTAAACAAGAGTGCGGCATTGATTTCGTAACGGTAGTGCGCTTGACGATCCGCGTAGCGGTAGGCGAATTGGATGAGTAGCACGAGGGCCAGACTGATCAGGGGATTCTCGAAGAAGCTGAAATAGAGCCGATAGGATGGCGTAGTCGAGGCATCAACGAGCAGCAAGAACGAAAAGCCACTGAGCAGTAGAAAAAAGCCGGTGAGCAAGGCCAGCGCGGGTTGGCTGGGCCAACGCCTGGGAGGCCCGGCGCGGGTAAGCAGATACAGCGTGATCAACACTGCCATGAGCAATTGGCTCATGTTCGTAATCGAGGCTGGGGTGAGGAAAATGGGGATCATAAAAAGACCTGATCCACAAGTGAAGGGGGTAGGTAGGGGGATTGATAAGGCTAGATTCAGAAGAGCGCTGATGCTACAATTATAGCAATCTGGTCATAGCTGCACTGTAATTATCTGGCACCTAAAGGCCGTAAATTGGTAGCGCCTGTATAACTACTAGTTGAAAGTTTAAATATCTTATGTTCCCACCCTGGATTCTAGTTATTGGAAGTGCGAATCTCGATCTGATTATGAGTCTGAATCGGCTGCCCCGACCAGGCGAAACTGTGACCGATGGGATGCTGAGTCAAGCCTGGGGCGGCAAGGGGGCCAATGCGGCGGTGGGCGCGGCGCGGGCCGGTGGGCGGGTGCAGTTTGTGGGCTGTGTCGGTGACGATGCGCAGGGATCGCAACTGGTGGCCGCCTTGCAGGATGCCGGGGTTGCTGCAAGTGCGGTGCGCCAAATCGCTGGGGTCGCCACCGGCACGGCGCTGATCCTGCTTGATGCGGCGGGCAGCAACATGATTGCCGTGGCTCCCGGAGCAAACGAACACCTGCACCCCGAGGATGTGCAAGCCCTGGCTGATCAGTTCGCCAGCGCCGCGATGATCGTGGTACAGTATGAAATCCCGACCGCGACCTTACGGGCGGCCCTTGATCTGGCGGTGCAACTCAAACGACCGACGCTCTTTAATTTTGCACCGGTGCGCCCCTTGCCCGCCGAAGATCTGGCAAAGGTTCACCTGTTGGTTGTCAACGAAGTCGAAGCGGCGGCACTCTGGGGGCAACCGGTAGTTTCCGTTGCGCAGG
>JBLWKA010000272.1:0-3512 GCA_048381555.1 Oscillochloridaceae bacterium umkhey_bin13 | reverse complement strand
GGGCGCCGCGCAACCGCCGCCCTCGGTCGGGTGCGGGGTGCCTGGGTTCGTGGGAGACCCGGGTACACCCAGGCCGACCGCACGCTTCCCGCAATCAACACAGCACGATACTTAGGCTTAGAAACGGGGTTCCTGGGAGAACCCGGTTCTCCCAGGCCGACCGCACGTTTTCTACAATGAACACAGCACGATACCTAGGTTTAGATGTTGGTGAGCGTCGGATTGGGGTGGCCCTAGGCGATGCTGGGGCGCGCTTAGCGACCCCCTTAACGACCCTACAGGCGCATCCGCCCGAGCGGGTGATCGAGCAACTGGGGCGACTCATACGCGAACACGCGATCACGGCATTGGTGCTTGGCTTGCCCCTGACCCTGCGGGGCGAAGTTGGGCCACAGGCCCAGAGCGTGCAGCGGTTTGCGGCCACCCTCAAAGCCAGTTTAGGCCTGCCGATCCACTTTTTTGACGAGCGCCTGACCAGCGCAGCAGCCGATCAACTGCTCCGTGAGATGGGGGTCAAGCCCGAAAAGCGTAAATTGCAGATCGATCAGGTTGCCGCCGCAATCATTTTGCAGGACTTTCTGGATCAGCGCCATCAACCGCATAAGGATCAATGATGAGTATCTCGATTGCAGAGTTGATTCTGAGAAGCCTCAGGCGCACCAGTACGCCTCGAATATGTACGGGGCGAATTGCGCTGGGAAGCCTCGCCTGCACTTCGCCATCTAGCGATGACCACGATAGTTGCGACGCACTCGAATGCCAACCATGCGCAACAGCGCCTGACCATTGGTAACGAGCCAGTCGGCAATGGTATGGGCGGCACTGCCAGTGCAGAAGCCAACCAAAAGCACCCAGGCGGTGATGGTATGTTCTGCCCACCAGTTACGGATCCATGCAAACAAAAGCAGCGGAAAATTGTCTACCACCAGACCCAATTGGGCTAACAACCAGACCCAGAGAAAGAGTAAGCCGCTTACGACGCCATAAAAATAGGCTAAGCGTAACAGGGGCGCAAAAATCAGGCTGTGGCTCCAGAAATGGCGGTGAGGAATAATCCGCATGTATGGTCGCCAGATCCAATAAAAGATGCCCCAGCGGTTATCAATCGCCGAATCGATATCGAGGTCGGGCGAGAATAGAATTCCCGAAATCAGGTGCGCTCCAACCAGCCAGAGCGTGAGATTCATGGCCTCGCTATGATCCAGCAACATGGCCTCGCTGAAGTAGCCATAGCTAAAGGGGACCATCACAATCCCAGTAGCAACCGTAATCAGATCGTGGGTGCGCGCATCGGGCATGCCGTACTCCATAGACTGAACTTCCCTGAATTTTAGCATAGCTCAGGTGTGCGGATTGTGCAAATGGGGACGGCTTCGAGTGGTACAATACTCCCGCTATGGTTAACGATCACGATCTCATAACACTGCTGGCTGCGGGTGAAGGCCCGCACCTGGCTCTGGTGCGCGAACGGGTGCGTCTCGAAGAGGTCGCCGAGACGCTGGCGGCGTTTGCCAATGGGGCCGGTGGCACGCTTGTGGTGGGTGTCCACGCCGGACGAGGCAAACCCCGGCCCGAGGGATTGGCTGACCCGCTGGCGGCGTGCGAACTACTGCTCGAAGCGGCCCTGGCCTGTTCCCCGCCGCTGGTACTGCCGCTCCCCCAGATTGTTACGCTAGAGGATTTGCGGATGCTGGTCGCCACCGTGCCAGCCGGTCTGGCCCAGGTCTACGCTTTCCACGGCAAATATTTGCGCCGCGTCGGGGCGGCGAATCAGCCGCTGGCCCCCGATGCGCTACGCCGCTTGCTGATCGAGCGCGGCGATATCAGTTGGGAACGCAGCGTGCCCACCGGCCTGAGCCTGGACGCCCTTGATCCGACCAAGATCAACGCCTATGTGCAGCGGCTTGGCCCAGCAGCCGACGACGAAGATCCGCTGGCTCTGCTGGTGCGGCGCGGCTGTCTGGTGCGCACCAGTCCTGCCGCTGCGCTCGCCAACCCGGTGCTGGCCTACCAACCCACCAATGCGGGCCTGCTGCTCTTTGCGCACGAGATCGAAGCGCATTTTCCGCAGGCCGAAGTGACTCTGGTGCGTTATCAGGGCCGTGACAGCGCCGACAGCTTCGAGCGCGAAGATATTCGGGCGACCCTGCCCGAAGCGGTGCGCCGCGCCGAACGCTGGTTGATGGAGCAGATGCGCAAGGGCAGTCGCATGATCGGCCTCGAACGCGAGGACTGGACCCAGTTTCCGCCTGCTGCCGTGCGCGAGGCGCTGGTCAATGCGGTGGCCCACCGCGATTATAGTGTGCGCGGCGAGGGTATTCGGGTTGCGCTGTTCAGTGATCGGCTCGAAGTCTATTCGCCGGGACGGTTACCGGGGCACGTCACGCTGCAAAACCTGGTCGCCGAACGCTACTCGCGCAACGAGTGTGTGGTGCAGGTGCTGGCCGACTACGGCCTGATCGAACGGCTCGGCTATGGCATTGACCGCATGTTGCGCCAGATGGAGCAGGCCGGGCTGCCGCCACCGAGTTTTCGGGAAACCGCCGCCGGGTTCCTCGTCACCTTGCAGGGCCAGCCTCAGGCCGATCTGGCAACCCCCACTGATACGCGGGCCTGGGCACGCCTGGGCCTGAACGAACGCCAAATCGCCGCCATGCTCCAGGTTACCCACGAACACCGCATTACCAGTCGTGATCTGCAAGAACGCTACCCCGAGGTCAGTGCCGAAAGCATTCGACGCGATCTGGCCGACCTGGTCGAACGCGGCCTGTTGCTCAAAGTCGGGGACAAGCGGGCGACGTATTATATTTTGAAATAGGCTCCACTTGTCACGGATACCACCGTATGGTCTCGTAAGGCCGCAGCGTGCTGCGGCCTTACGAAGGCATCCAACCCAAATGATCGTACCCTATGCATGATCACATAACCATCGTCTTGCACCAACCCCAGGATGTGCGCAACCTCGGGGCGGTGGTACGGGCCATGAAGAATTTTGGCTTTAGCCAGTTGCGTCTGGTTCAGCCCTGCCCATTTGATCCGGCCGATCTGAGCGGGATCGCCCATCGTAGCGAGGATCTGGTCGCAGCGATCCAGATCTATCCCGACCTAACCAGTGCGCTGGCCGATATGCGCTATGTGGTGGGCACAAGCGAACGCATACACGCCGAACGGCCCATGCGGACAGATCTACGCCAGTTGGCCGCCGAACTCGTGGGGCGGGCCAGCCAGCATGGTGGGGTGGCCCTGCTGTGCGGCCCCGAAGATCACGGGCTGGATCAGGCCGCCTTTGACCGTTGCGACAGTGTGCTGCGCCTACCAACCGACCCGCGCTACCCGTCACTCAATCTGGCCCAGGCCGTTTTGTTGCTGCTCTACGAATTGCATCTGGCCGCGCCGATCACCTTGCCGGAACCAATCGCCCGCATGCCGGCAACCAATGCCGCGCACGAACAGTTTGCGGCGGTGCTGCTCAACGCACTCCAGGCGACGGGTTTCATCAAATCCGGTGATGG
>JBLWKA010000271.1:0-3529 GCA_048381555.1 Oscillochloridaceae bacterium umkhey_bin13 | reverse complement strand
GCCACACGCTTAGCGTGTGGCTGATGCTGCGCCTCTACGGATTCATGGCCATCACCGACATCATTTTGGTACCACCCCACTTGCCCCACTTGCCGCTCGCCGCGCTCTGCGCTAGAATGGGCGTAGTGAATTGGTGTTGTGCTCTTACGAGGGGATCATGAAACTCAATCTGCTCTGGCTGGTCGCCGCCGCCGTGGCGGCGCTCTACATTGTGAATCTGCGTCGTCAGTTGCAGGCGGCTCAGATGCGCGGTGATATGTACCGCGACATTTCGGCGCGCCTTGATCGTCGGGTGGCCGAGTTGTCGGCGAAGTAACCACACGCGGAGTGTGGCCTCTGGACGGGAGTTGCCCCCGTCCCGTGCTGGTGATCCATGACGGCTTCTTCCCAGGTGTTGCGTGGTTCGCTCGGTTCGGTCGCCGAGCGCCCTTCCGGCTTGTTGCTTGCAGCAAGCATCCGTCCGGCACGCCTTGATGACATTACTCCGATCCTGGATCTGCACAGCGAAGCCTTTGCCGATAAGTTCGGCGGGGCCTTTGGGCCTAATGCGACCGAGCAAGGTATGGCCGCTCTGGCTGCGGCCTGGCGTCGTCAGGGGCCCCCCGCGCTACGGGGCATGTTCGTCGCCGAGTATGAGGGTACGGTGATTGGCACGGCAACCGTGCGTACCCACGAGGCGCTCCAGGACGATGGGAGCGCGGCCGAGATCGCGTTTCACGAGCAGTTGGGGATCTGGCGCGCCGCACGTTCGCTATTTGTGCTCTCGTTGCTTGACCATACGATTCAGCGCCGCGAAGGGTTTATTACCGATGTGGCGGTGCTCGCCCCCTTCCGCCGCAGTGGCGTTGCGCGCGCCCTGCTCGCTCGTGCCGAACAAGAAGCCCTCTTGCGTGGCAAACGCTTTCTTGGGCTCTATGTTAGCGCCCGCAATGAAGGTGCCCGCAATTTGTATCGTGCCCTCGGGTTCTACGAGGTACGCTCGCGTCGTTCGCTCCTGGCCTGGCTCTTCTTTGGGCAAGGCCATTGGGTCTATATGCGTAAGGATCTTTAGTAAGGGCAAGACAACGATGTCTGACCAGAACAACCCCTTCCGGATCGCGCAGCAGCAGTTCGACACCGCCGCCGAATTGCTTGGGCTGCACGAAAACATTCGCGCCGTGCTTCGGGTGCCCCAGCGTGAACTGACGGTCAATTTTCCCGTCAAGTTCGATGATGGCTCGACCCAGGTGTTTACCGGCTATCGGGTTCAGCATAACCTCGGTCGCGGTCCGGTCAAGGGTGGCATCCGTTACCATCCTGCAGTTGATCTGGATGAGGTGCGGGCCCTGGCGATGTGGATGACCTGGAAGTGTGCCCTGGTCAATATTCCCTATGGTGGGGCCAAGGGTGGCGTGATTGTTGATCCACGCCAGCTTTCGTCTGGGGAACTCGAACGCCTGACCCGCCGGTTTGCGAGTGAAATTAGTATTCTGCTTGGTCCCGAAAAAGATATTCCCGCCCCTGATGTGGGCACCAATGCTCAGGTGATGGCCTGGATTATGGATACGATCTCGATGCACCGTGGCTATACTGTGCCCGCTGTGATCACTGGCAAGCCCCTGAATGTGGGCGGCTCGTTGGGCCGGGTCGAGGCTACCGGGCGCGGGGTGAGTCTGATGGTGCGTGAGGCCGCCAACCACCTGAACCGGCCCCTCGCTGGCCTGCGGGTAGTTGTGCAGGGCTTTGGCAATGTTGGCAGTACCGCAGCAGCGCTGCTCCATCAGATGGGCTGCCGGGTTGTGGGCATTTCGGATGCTACCGGGGCGTTCTATGCCCCCGCTGGCCTTGATATTCCGGCGATGCGGGCCTACGCCGAACATCATCCCTTCCGCCTCCTCGAAGGCTATGCCGCCTCGGGCGTCGAACCGATTAGCGGGGCTGACCTGCTGACCCTGCCCTGTGATGTGTTGATCCCCGCCGCGCTCGAAAATCAACTCACCGAACAGAATGCCGGTCAGGTGCGTGCCAACCTGATTGTGGAAGGGGCTAATGGGCCAACCACCCCCGACGCGGATCGTATTCTGGCCGAACGAGGAATTACGGTCGTGCCCGATATTCTGGCGAATGCCGGTGGTGTGATCGTGAGCTACTTCGAGTGGGTGCAGGGCCTCCAAGAGTTCTTCTGGGATGAGCATGATGTCAATGGCAAGCTCGAACGGATCATCGTCGGGGCCTTCAACGAGGTCTGGCAGATGGCGACCGAGCGACGGCTGCCCTTGCGTACCGCTGCCTATCTGCTGGCCGTGAAACGGGTTGCGGATGCTAATGTGACCCGTGGGGTTTATCCGTAAAGGCAAGCTATGCAGATCCTTCTGGTTGACGATAACCTTCTGATGCAGCAGGTGATTGGACGTTTTCTTGAGAGTTATGGCTATCGAGTCTGCATCGCGACGACGGGAGCCGAAGCGCTGGCGCTGTTGGATCCTGCACACTGCCACCTGTTCGTGATCGATCTGCGCCTGCCTGACCAGAGTGGGATTGCGTTGCTTGCGACGCTACGGGGTTTGTCTGGGCTGGCTACTTGTCCCGCAATTGCGATTAGTGGCCTGGGTGAACCCGAACGCCACGCCACACTCGCCGCAGGCTTCGAGAGTTTCCTGGCCAAGCCGATTGATCTTGATGAGTTGCTCGCAACGGTGCAAGCCCACCTGGGTGTCGTGAACGTGATCGCGCAATAACGGAGTGGTATGGAGCGCCTGATTTTGTGGGATGTGGACGGGACGTTGCTCAGTACGGATGGGATTGCTGCCGAAGCGATGCGCGGAGCCATGCGCGACATCGTTGGCCCGACGATCAGTATGGCCCGTACCTCGTATGCGGGCAAAACCGATTGGCGGATCATCCGTGAGAGTCTGCCCGAATTGTCGGCGGACGCGATTGCCGAGCGCCTCCACGAGTTTGCTGCCGCCTATCTCGAACGTCTGCAAGCCCAATCCGAGGCCCTGGTGGCCCGTTCGCGGCTCTTCCCAGGGGTGGTTGCCGCTCTCGAAGCGCTGCGCCCCCATGCCTACCAGGCCCCGCTTACTGGCAATATTGCGGCTGTGGCCCGCCTAAAACTTGACGCAGTTGGTCTGCTGGGCCTGCTTGATGTCGAGGCCGGGGCCTACGGTGATGATCACCACGACCGCCCCGCCCTGGTGCCGGTCGCGGCCCAACGGGCTGCCGCACGCTATGCTCGGCCCTTTACCGGGGCGCAGATCGTGATCGTCGGCGATACCCCCCACGATGTTGCCTGTGGCAAAGCCAATGGGGCACGTACCGTCGCGGTTGCAACTGGTCCGTATAGCCTGACCGAACTCGCCGCCGAACACCCCGATGTGCTCTTGCCCGATCTGCGCGATACTGATGCGGTCGTTGCGGCCGTATTGGGCAAGTCCTAGGTTTTGGTGGGGGGGGGGGGGGGGCCCCCCCCCCCCCCCCCCCCAAACACAACCCGGGGGGCGGCGCCCCCCCCCCCCCCCCATCCCCCCGGGGGGGCCCCCGGGGGTCT
>JBLWKA010000270.1:0-3572 GCA_048381555.1 Oscillochloridaceae bacterium umkhey_bin13 | reverse complement strand
GTGGGAGTGTGCGGCCCACACCCCCCCCCCCCCGCGGGGGGCGGGGGGGGGGGGCCCGGCGGGGGGGGGGGGGGGGGGCCCCCCCCCCCCCCCCAACGCACACAAACCGTAGGCGTGCCCACGCACGTTGCATGATCCTGCTGGCAAACCAAGCGACGCTCCCGTGCCGTGGGCGTCAACGCCTCGGCTCCGGGAAGCGAAGGCCACCTGCGTGGCCTGTTCAGCCCGCACAGGCGGGGGCTTGGCCCACCGTAGCCCGTGGCTTGAACTGCCGGGAAAGCGTACCCCGACGTTTGCCAGCAGGATCGTTGCATCAGCCCTGCTCTGGCTCAGCTTGCGATGGTAGAAAAGCGCACATGATGATACAATCGTGCTAATAGTGGTTTTGATAGACCAGTTGCATCTTTGGACGCCACACCTTGCTAACGTTGCGAACATGGCTCGATAATGCGCTAAGGAAGCCCCAATGTACGGATTGATTGGCAAACTGATCGCCGTTGCAGGTGAACGTGAGGCCCTGATCAACATCTTGCTGAGCGGTGTGGCAGGTATGCCTGGCTGCCTGAGCTATGTCGTTGCCCGCGACCCGACCAACGCTGATGCGCTCTGGATCACTGAGGTGTGGGAGAGCGAGGAACTACACCGTGCGTCGCTCACGCTCCCGTCGGTGCAAGCCGCAATTGCCCATGGTCGCCCCCTGATTGCAGGCTTTGGCGAGCGAATGATCACCGAGCCGGTTGGCGGTCACGGTCTGACCTCAGCGGCAAACCCAAGCTAAGGAGGCAACAATGGGCTCGTGGACAGAGTTGGATGCTAACTATCCGCCGGGAAGCCTGACCCCGGCGACGGCGCTGGTGGTGGCCCTGGCCCACTTGGCAGGCACACGCCAGATCATCGTCAACGGCACCCGAGCGACATTCCTGCCCCTCGGTCTGGCCTATGACACCGATCTGCTGGAACGGGTCAGGCGCTACCTGAACGAAGTAGCGCTCGAAGATTTTCTAGCCGAAGCGCAGCGTTTGCTCAGCGCCCGGCAGCGCCTGGGCATCGCCTTGCAACTCCACGCCCAACAACTAGCTGCGGGTAATCCGCTTGAGCACCACCCCCGGCTCAACCAGCTTTGCACAGGTCTTGGGGTGAGCGAGCCCGAACTTGCACCGCACCGGGTCACGCTGGCGCTAACCCACGACCTGGGTTGCTTTGCCCAATAGATGATCAGCGCTGCCGGGTACGCCATGCCTGCCAGGCCCCGGTTGCCCAGAGCGCCCAGGCCACCAGCACGGGCTGGAAGAAGAGCCGGATGAAGCGCGCCTGGTCGGTATTCAGGCCGAAGGCGTCGGTGCCGGTCTGGTACTGTGCGATGTTGCCGGGAAAGATCGCCACAAAGAAGGCCGCAACCACCCAACCAATCAGCACCCGGTAGCGAGGCAGCGTAATCAAGGCCGTACCAAGGGCCAACTCAACCACACCCGAGAGCACGACAACGAGATCGCCATCGAGCGGAAGCCAGGGCGGCACCTGGGCCAGGAACTCCTGGCGTGCCCAGGTCAGATGGGCAAACCCGGCACCAACCAGGGCGGCCCCTAAGAGCAGCCGAAAGGTGGTTTGCAGGGGCGTCGTCGGGGCGGGGGGGTTCATCATCATGATCGTTTGCGTCGCGCACCAGGTTTTGGCGGCGGGGGTGTCAGTTCTTCGGGGGCAAGTTGGGGTTCTTCGCCAGGGGCGAATTGGGGTTCTTCGCCGGGGGCAAGCGGATCGCTTGTGAGGTGCGGCGGAGGCGTTGGCGGGGTCGCCATCTGGGCCTGGCGCTCGTCACGCCAAGCGAGCCGCGAACGAATCGTCTGCTCGAAGCCGCGCCCGGTCGGCTCATAGTAGATCCGGCCCGCCAGGTTGGGTGGCAAATGGGCCTGGTCACTGCGCCCTTCCGATAGATCGTGGGCATACTCGTAGCCCTTGCCATAACCCAGGCCGCGCATCAGGCCAGTAGGCGCATTGCGCAGATGCAGGGGCACCGGCTCGTTGCGGGTCTCGGCCACATCACGCATCGCGGCCGTATAGCCCCGATAGACCGCGTTGCTTTTGGGGGCCTGAGCCAGATAGACCACGGCCTGGGCCAGGGCAAGTTCGCCTTCGGGTTGGCCTAAAAAATGGATGGCCTGCTGGGCCGCCATCGTCTGGGGCAGCGCGGCCGGATCAGCCAGGCCAATATCCTCGACCGCCATGCGCACAATGCGGCGCGCAATGTACAACGGATCCTCGCCCCCATCAAGCATGCGCCCCAACCAGTAGAGTGCGGCATCAGGATCGCTGTCACGCACACTTTTATGCAGGGCCGAGATCGCATCGTAGTGCAGTTCGCCTGACTTATCATAACCAGCAGCCCGGCTCTGCAACGCATCACGAATATCGTCAAGCGTGATCAGGCGTTTATCGCCGAGGGTTGGCGCTTTGGATTGGGCCGCCGCTTCGAGCGCATTTAGGGCGGTGCGTGCATCGCCATTCGCCATGTTGACCAGGTAGCTGCGCGCATCAGCGGCGAGCATCACCTTGAGGGAGCCAAGACCCCGTTCTTGGTCGGCGACGGCCCGATCAACCAGTTGCCCAATCGCCTCGTCGTTCAGGGCTTCGAGCGTAAAAACCCGTGCCCGCGAGAGCAAAGCCCGATTGACTTCGAACGAAGGATTTTCGGTCGTCGCCCCAATCAAAATGACCGTGCCATCCTCAACATAGGGCAGGATCGCATCTTGCTGGGCCTTATTAAAACGATGGATCTCATCAATAAACAGCACAGTGCGGCGCTGGAACATGCCCAGGCGATCCTGGGCCTCTTGCACCACCCGGCGCAGATCAGCCACCCCCGCACTGACCGCACTCAGGGGTTCGAAGTGCGCATTAGTACTCGCGGCCACAATCTGGGCCAGGGTCGTCTTGCCGCTGCCTGGTGGCCCCCACAGAATCAACGAAAAGAGCTGATCGCCCGTGATCGCCCGCCGCAGCAAGCGCCCCTCGCCAACGAGCTGTTCCTGACCCAAATATTCGGCAAGCGTCTGCGGACGCATGCGCGCTGCCAGCGGAGCCTGGCGCTGCAAGGTCTGGGCGCGTTGGTCGTCGAATAAGGTTGGGCCACGTTTAGGAGGCATAATAGTCTGTATCGTAACAAACGGATCGCGCAAGCGCAAGCGCACGATGTAGTCCCACCCCTTGCTAGTACTCATTTAGTCCATAGATCTCACCCTTAGGGGAGTAATGAACTATTGAGGAGAGGGATATCATCACGTATGCTAAGGGCATATAGAAGCGCGTCGCTGAGTTAGGAACCCCAGGTACGACAAAGACCCCGACCGTCAATCCGCTCTTATTCCTCCTCCTCCTCGATCGTCCCCCGTTTTTCTCCTCGTACCAGCCCGGCCCGGCAGCGAGCTTCTCGGAACCCACCACAATGCGGCGACCCTCAGGGGTCGCCGCTGTGCATGAGGGGCGGCTACGCCGCCCCTCATTGGTGGGTGGGCTGGGTGTGGTGGCTGCGCCACCACACCCCTCCCACCCGACCAGCGGGGCGCAGGATCGCGGCG
>JBLWKA010000269.1:0-3595 GCA_048381555.1 Oscillochloridaceae bacterium umkhey_bin13 | reverse complement strand
GCCGCCGTGATTACCCTGGACAGGAGCTCCTTCAGGCTGGCTGGGTCGGCGATCAGGTGCGCGTTCAGGTCGCGGTAGGCGTCAGCAATGGCCTCAGCCTCGCGCTGCAGCTTCGTCGTCGAGGCCGTAGACCAGCGGCCAGATCTCGCTGACATCCCGCCCGGCATACTCCGCGATGATCGCGAGGGCGTCTTCGTCATTGACACTAGGGTCGAGCACTGCCAATGGGTTCGCCGGGTTTGTCTCAAGATCATCGGCCAGCACCAGTTTAACGTGCTGCTGAGCCAGGGAGAGAAAGGCCTGTACGATGCCGAGCAGGCGCCGGGGTGTTACGACGAACTCCTCACAACACTCCATCGCCGTGCGCACCTCAGCAGACAACGCCTGCTCAAAGGTCATCGTCCCGGCGAAGAGCGGCCGCAGGATGGCCATCGGGTTGCGCGTCGCGCTGGGCTGCGCTGGGATGTCGCGCAGCAGACTGATCAGCGCCTCGTTCGACTGCCTCATCTTCATGGGTTTGCTCCAGGGGAGAGCGCATTGCGGCGCTCTCCCTGCTGTATGTGGCACTGGCGCTTAGCCTTTGGTGCCGGCCTTCTTGATGAACTCCACCGTCGCCAACGTGCGCCCGTCGTGCTCGGCGGTGCCGGCGCGGATCTCGGCGCCGGCGAGCTGTGCGAAGCCCTGGCGGATCAGATGCTGGCGCACCGTCTCGTCGGCGACGGCGGCGTCCACGATGAAGCGCTGGCCCTCCACGAGAACCAGCTTCTCTGTCCCGTCAACCGCCGACACTGTAGCGACGCTCGGCGCATCCGCTGCGGGCACGGCTGCAGTGATCGCATCATCCTCGGGGTTGGCCGGCGCGACAAAAGCCGTGGGAGCCGCCTCCGCCTGGTGCTCACCGGCGGTGGCCTGATCAACCAGCTCGCGGGTCGTCAGGGTTTGGGGCTCATCGTCATCGAGCAGGCCGTCGAACATGGTCGTGGTCGTCATGCGTTAGCTCCTCTGCTTCGAGCGCTGAGTGAGCGCCGTTCGGCGCCGCAGCTCAGCGGCGATATCCTCGCGGGTCGTGTGATGGGCGGTGAGGGCGCTCCGGTACGACTGGATCAGGGCGCGCAGCACGGCGCGTCCGTAGATCGGCAAGGCTGCCGGTGCGTCTTCGCCGCGGGTGGCGATGCCGATGAAGGCGTCGGCCTCCTCGGCGAGCTGCCGCCCGGCGATTAGCCCGGCTTCCCAGCCCCACTGGTGCAACTCCTCGGGCGAGGGCGGTTGGTAGCTCACGCCGCACCTCCCCCTGCACAGTCGGCCAGCAGCCATGCCTTGAGCGCGGCCAACTGGCCGCCGATGCCCAGGCCTGGCGGTGGCAGCGTCAGGGGCACCGGAGCAAAGACAGCGCCAGGCGACGAGCATCCAAAAATGGAGCGGTAGATGCGCCCGGCGCTGAGGTAGGCGCCGGTGAAGGTCGTCCGCGTCACTACAGCCTACGCCGCACAGCACCTCGTCGTGGAGCCTGGCGGCACCGGTCGGCGTGAGCCGCTGGTTGTAGGAGGGGATGAGCTGGTCGGCGGAGATGAAGCCGAAGGCGGCGGAGAGAATGTAGACGTCGAGGCGAGCGGCTGCGGTGGGGTGTTCCCGTTGCCAGCGCCGTAGGAGGCGAAAGCTCGGGCCGTGATAGCGCTCGCCGGCGGGGAGGAGCGAGGGGTCGGATCGCTTCGTCGCCGTGCAGGCTATCACCAGCAACCGGCGCGGGGCCGTGTCGAACAGGGGCTGAAGCGTGTCAGACATAGAGCGTGTTCCTTGCTTAAAGAAAGCGAAACGCCCGGCTCGCGTTGTGCGGGTGCCGGGCGCTTCGTCTTCGCTTCGATTGATCCCGATCAGGCTGCGGGCGGCGCGCTCACAGCGGCGGACACCACATTGAGGCGCTCCTGCCGTCGGAGCGGCTCCCGAGCCTGGCGAACGTGGTTCAGGCTAGGGACGGGCGCGGCCCTCGGCGTGCGTGGCGCCGCGCCAGCCAGGCGATGTTCTGTCGTTCCCAGCGCGCCGAGCGTCGAGGGGCGCACGGGCTGACCTGCGTCGGCTACTCCTGATCCTGCGGCTCGGCACCGAGCGCCACAGCGCGCTCCTGCCGCCCCTGGCGGATCGCAGCGTAGCGCGACCGGCGGGCCGTGGTATTCCAGCGGGCGGCGAACAGGCGCAAGCCCTCATACTGCTGATGTGCCAGAGCGAGTGCCGCGTCCGGGGTACAGCCGGTGTCGAGAGCGATTTCGTCGGCCAGAGCCTGGAGGTCGGCGGTGATCGGGGTGGGCTGCGTACTCATAGCAATCCTCGCGTGCTTCATAAGTAAGGCGAGGCCGTGCGCTTCCTACGCACACGGCCTCAACATCCGGCGGGCGATACATTCCGTCAGCGTGAAGGGCAGGCCTCCTTTCAACCTATAGGGCTAGCTCGGCGAACTCCGGCTGCTCCCAGAAATCCTCTGGCGCCGGAGCCGGGGGGAGTTCACGATCATCCAGCAGCGCGGTCTCGTCGATGCGCTGCCAGGAAAGCCCGGTGCGCGCCCGGTAATCGCAGACGTGATAAGCAAGGCGTGCCTCGCGCGATCTGCGCAAGCGGGCGACCGACAGGCCATTTGAAGCGTAGAGCGTGGATCCCGGGCGTCCGCTGGAGCAGCCGCGCCCCAGCAGAGCCGGCGGGAGCCAGGTAGTGCCGCTGGCCCGCGAGCATCGCAACCACGAGATCACGGGGCCGTGGCCGGGCACCGATTGCGAAGTAGAAGGTCGGCGGCATGTGAGACTCCATGCAGCGAGGGGGAAACACAAAACGCCGCCCGGTGCAGTTGCATCGGACGGCGTGTGCCTGAGAGGCGAGCGAGCAGAGGAGGCGAGCGCGGGTTGGCGAGAGCGCACGGTGGCAGGCGCGCGGCGGGGCCGCAACGCCGCAAGCGGGGTGGGCGCATCAAGCGCATGGAGGGGGAGGGAAAGCTAAAAGCTAAAAGCTAAAAGCTGAAAGCTGAAAGCTGAAAGCTGAAACGAGCCTTGCGGTCGCTAAGGACAGCGCTGTTTCAGCGTTCAGAGCTTTGCTTTCCCTCGGGCGGGCGACGTGACCGCCAGACAGCGAGCATGGTGGGGGCTGCTGGAGGCGCGTTGCACGATAGCTCGCACGGTAGCCGGTTGGGCGGCGTGCCGCATCAGCTAACATGACGGATAGCCGGGCAGGGCTTGAGCAAAATCAGGGACGGCCGGCAGCGAAGGCCATACGGGTAAACGCCCGGTCGATAGCAAACGCAAACTGGCGCTGGACTGCGGCCAAATTGGTCGCGCCACTCGACACCACAAGGCTCACGACGATGTTGTTGATCGCGGCATTGGTCCGGAGTGCCCGTCCTCACCACAACTGACATCGGCCAATAGCAACACGTCTGTTCGTGTGCTACAATAGTTCCAAGCGACGCACGCCAGGAGGTAAACGGCGATGAAAATGCATGTACTGATTGAGCATAAGCCAGAAGGCAAGGTCACTGCCTCACTGATCGGTTGGCCTGGTATCACCGCACAGGGCGGCACAGAGGCAGAGGCGGTGAGTGCGCTCCGTCGCTCGT
>JBLWKA010000268.1:0-3624 GCA_048381555.1 Oscillochloridaceae bacterium umkhey_bin13 | reverse complement strand
GTTACGCCACCCCAGACCCCGCCGCCGAAGGCGGACGTTGCAACAGCCCTGAAAACCATGCGTCATTGCTAGACATGGCAGCGTTGGCGTGCTATATTGTCCTAAAGAGTGTAAAAGTATTACCTGGCTAGGCCGAGCATGACAGCGGTCATTCCCTTTCAGATTATGGTCGGCGGGCATGGCACCTCTGGCTATGCGTTGCGCGCCGCAGGCGTGGGGCGCACGGCTGAGGCAACCCTGGTGCTGCCGCCCCTTTCAAGCGATCCTGAAGCCCTGGGACGCGATCTTGGTCAGGCGCTCTTTCCAAACCCGGTACGCCAACTCCTGATTGATGTGGCCCGTGGGGCCGATGAGTCGGGCGCACGGGTGCAGTTGCAACTCTATGTCAGTCCGCCTGAGTTGGCAGTGCTGCCCTGGGAATGGGCCACCCTGGGTGGCGAGACGCTCTGGCGTCCGGCGGTGCGTGATGATTATGCGCTGGTGCGGATCAGCCATTCGATGCCGCCCCATCCTCCGCTTGAACTGGCTGGCCCGCTGCGTTTGCTGGTCGCCTGTGCGCCGGGTATGGCGGCGGCGGCGAATGCCCTGGCCCCGACCCTGGCTGGCCCGGTGCGTGATGGCACGATGGTGGTTGATCTGCTGCGTGATGCGGATCTGGCTGCGTTACGGGTGGCCCTGGCCGAAGAACCGTGCCATGCCTTGCATCTGGTGGCCGCTGATGCTTCGGGCCAGGGGAGTTCTGCACGTTTACGCCTCGGACGTGGCCTTGATGCCGCAGGCCTGATTGGTCTGCTCGAAGACTATCCCGATCTGCGGTTGCTGACCCTGGCCGCTGATGCGGGCCCTGATCCCGCCGCCCTGGCGAGTATCGCTGGCGCGATCCACGAGCAGTTGGGCCTGGCAACGGTGGCCCTTGGTGGGCTGGATGCGACCCAGACCGCCGCCTTCTGTGGCCCCTGTTATACCGCCCTGGCGAGTTATGAGTCAGCCGATCTGGCGGTAACTGATGGCCGAGTCGCGCTCGAAGCCACCGGTGGCCTCTGGGGTGCGCCGCGCTTCTGGACGGCCCCCGGTACCGGGCCACTTTTTAGCGCCGCAACTACCCCACGGCGGGCACCGACGAATCCGGCCGATGCCACCCCGGTTGGCACCGTCTTGCGGCCCTCGGCGGCGGCTTCGGCCCTGGGGCGTACTGCCAGTCGGGCCTTGGCAACCGCCCGTTCGTTTGTGGTTGATGCAACCGCCGTCGGCGAACCGGCCCAGCGCCAACGCCCCGCGCCCACCCGCCCGAATTGGCTCCAACCGCGCCTGGTGGTCTTGTTGGTGGCCGCCCTGGTCTTGATGATCATGGTCAGTCAGGTGCTGCCCTCTAGTGATGCGGCCCCAACCGCCCCAGTTGCCCCCACCCCGGCCCTGATCTTGCCGACAATTGGGCCACTTGATCCATAAGTGCTGATCTCTCGGTTTGCACAATCGCCTGATCGTTGCTATCCTGCTACCATAAACGGGAGGCATGATTGACGTAAAGGGGCCGGGTGTGAGCATAGAGCGGGTCACGGTGGTCAAGGTCGGGGGCAACGAGCTCGATGATCCAACCTTTCTGGATGGGCTTTGTGCCGCAGTGGCGCGTTTTGCTGGGCCGCTGGTGCTGGCCCATGGCGGTGGCAAAGAGATTACCGCTGCCCTGGCGCAGGCTGGCATTCCCTCGGCGTTTGTCGCTGGTCTGCGGGTCACCTCCCCCGAAGCGATGACCGTGATGCAGCAGGTCGTCTGCGGCACGATTAATAAGCGCTTGGTGCAGGCCCTGTTTGCCGCTGGTACGCAGCCCCTCGGCCTGAGTGGCCTTGATCTTGGTTTGTTGCGTTGCCTGCCCTATCGCCCCGATGGGGCCGAACTCGGACGGGTTGGGGTGGTGACCCAGGTGCAGGCGGCGGCGCTCCAGACGATGCTGGCCCAGGGGTGGTTGCCCGTGATTGCCCCGGTTGCGCTCGGCCAGGAAGATGGCCTGAGCTACAATGTGAATGCCGATATGGTGGCCCAGGCCCTTGCTGCCGCCCTTGCGGGGGCTGAACTGTTGTTTGTAAGCAATGTGCCAGGGGTGATCCTAGATGGGGCCGTCGTACCGCAGCTTGATCCTGCGGCGGTCAATGCCGCGATTGCCGATGGCTCGATCCACAGCGGCATGGTGCCGAAAGTGCGGGCTGCCCTTGCCGCGCTCGAAGCGGGAGCCAGTTCGGCGCGGATTACGAACTTGGCGGGCTTTGCCAGTGGGGGCACACGCTTTGTGCACACCGCAGACCGCCCGCTGCCGTAGGATCAACCCGACATGGCCCGGCAGGGTCGCCACGGGGCTGGGTTGCTCCGATCCGATTTCGCGAGTGGTGTCAAATATATGAGTAACGAGCCAGTAATCCATTATGTTGCGGCGGGTGATATCTTTCGCGATCTGGCTCCGCCTGAACGGGCTGAGGTTGAACGCCTGATCAGCTATAATATCTATCCGTCAGGTCAACTGTTTCATTCACCCAACGAGCGTGGTGAACAGCTGTTTGTCTTGCGCTCTGGGCGCGTGCGGATCTATAAACTCTCGCCCGAAGGACGGGCCCTGACCCTGATGGTACTCGAACCAATTACGATCTTTGGCGAGATGACCATGGTCGGGCAGTGGCTCCACGATACCTTCGCTGATGCCATGAGCGAATGTGTGATTGGCGTGCTCGGACGCGAGAGCCTGCGCCGCATTCTGGAGCGCTATCCCCAGGTGGCGATTGCGTTTATGGAGTTGATGGGCCAGCGCTTGCGGGCGATGGAGAATAAACTCGCCGATATTGCCTTTAAGAGTGTGCCGCAACGCCTGGCCAGCGTGCTGCTCAGTCTGGCTGGCGTAACACCGGGCCAGATCCAGCCCCCTGCTGCCGCCACGGTCGTGCGCTACACCCATCAGCAGCTCGCCGAAATGATCGGCTCGTACCGCGAAACGGTCACCAAGGCAATTGGTGAATTGCGCGAAAATGGGGTGATCCGGATCGAAGACGACGAAATCATTCTGACCGATCTCGCCCAGTTGCAACGCCTCGCCAATCGCTAAACCGGCACGTAAGCTGCTACTTACGTGCCGGTCGGTAATGAGGCGCTTGGAAGGATCTGGCCCTCCCAAGCCTTTCGCTTAGCGTCGTGGGCGGTTGGCGACCTTGCGATAGTAGTTGTCAATCCACTGGCGCGAAGCATCATAGAGCTCGCGAAGGTTCATGATCTTGGCATCGGGCACTTTGCGGCGACGCTCGATGAACACCCATGACCAGAGCAGACCCTGGGCGACGATCACGAACATCATAATCCCGAACATGATCCAGCCATCCATGGGCGGGCCTACCTTTCTGTACGCTGTGTCTTTGACATATAGTACATCTGATTTGCGCCTAACGCAAGGCAAAGGGGTTGGATCTTGCCCTATTTTAACACGGAACACGCCACTCGTGCTATGTACCAAGCAGGGTTGGGTGTGCCGTCCGCTTCCGGCGGTGGGGTTTGGGGCGGCTACGCCACCCCAAACCGGTTTTGTGTGCGGTGTGGCGGCTTCGCCGCCACACCGCACACAAACCATGGGCTTGCCCAATGACGTTG
>JBLWKA010000267.1:0-3704 GCA_048381555.1 Oscillochloridaceae bacterium umkhey_bin13 | reverse complement strand
CACAAAGACCGCGAGGTTTAAAATAGCCGGCGCAAAACCCGGGTGGGCCGGCCGCGGCGCCGGGGGGGCGCCCCCCCGGATTTACCGGCCTGGGGGGCGCCCCCCCCGCGCTCCCAGATTTGCCAGCAGTATCGTTGAAAGTTAGCTTGCTCTGTTCCGCAGTTCAAGCCACTCAAAGATGACTCCTAGTGCAAACTATGCTGGAGCCGCCACGCCAACAATCCCATCAACAGGCCACTGCTCGCCCAGGTCGCGCCGATCAGCGCCAGGGCCGGTTGTCCAGCCTGTAAGGCCCAGACCGTCTGGGCGAGCCAGAAGGTTGGTAACGGGCTGAGCGCAAGTGCCCAACCTGGAGCCAGGAAGAGGCTCGCCAGCGGAGCTGCGAGCAGCACACTGGTTGCCTTGAACAAGGCCATGCCCACAAGTTTGTTACGGGCCAGGGCGGACAGGGCCAGCGCCGTGGTTGGCGCGAGCGGCGCGGCAGCCAGGGTCGCCAGTATGGCTCCGCCAGGATCAAGCCTCAGGCCACCAGCAACCCCAATTGCTATCAGGGTCGCCAGCACTGCCATCAAGGTTGGCACAGCCAACCGATAGGCCAGGTAGCCTGCTAACAGCAAAGGTGTGACCCGCAGCGCCGGCAGGGTGCGTTCGTCACGCTGATCAAGCAAGAGGAAACCAACCACTGCCCCGACAATCAGCGGCGCAATCCCAACCACGGCATAGCCCGCCACGGGTTCGAACAGCCAGACCAGACTGGTTTCGGTGAGGCGCTCAAGCTGAACGAGCACCAGGGGCAAGAGGCCGCGTACCGCCAGGGCTACCATGATCGGTACCAGCAGCAGCCAGCGCAGTAGCGGATCGGCCAGCATATTCACGCTGTCAAGCAGACTAAGCGTGCGGAAGATGCGTAAGGTTGACATAGGAGTTTTCTAGAGGGTTGTAGCTGAGATCAGCGCCAACGCCGTAACGCAAAGCCAAAGCTAGCTCCCAACCAGACCAACGCCAGCCCGAATCCAAGCAGGATCATGGGCCAGGTTGTGGGTACGATCGCAGCCCGCATCAGGCTCATCGGCCCTTCGAGCGGGTGGAACCAGAGCAAGGGTATGTGCCAGTCTAGTACGTCGGTGATCATCGGGATGAGCAGGCCGACGAGCCACGGTAACGCCCGTAACACAAACTGGCTCAGGCTCTGCTCACCAGCGG
Organism: Oscillochloridaceae bacterium umkhey_bin13; assembly: GCA_048381555.1. GTDB lineage: Bacteria > Chloroflexota > Chloroflexia > Chloroflexales > Chloroflexaceae > Viridilinea. Next base: position 2,501 of record JBLWKA010000267.1, on the reverse strand, counting down.
CAAGAGCTGCGCCAAACAGGGCCAGAATGGCCGCACTCAGGACAGCGCCCAGCACCAACAGTCCTAGTGCCGGAGTCAAACCAAGCAAAACCAGGCCCAGGGCCACAAGTTGCAGTCCACCAAGCAGAGCCAGACTCAGGGTACGCGCCACCAGGGCTTCAGCCGGACGCAACGGGGTCACGCTGCGGGCAGCAGCACTCCCCTCGGCAGTCGCGAGCAGACTCAGCGCGGCGCCGAAGAAGAAGGCCGTGATCGCCAGACTGTTCAGGGCCAGCGCCGGAAGCAAACGGGCGATGCCAGAGGTAGGCAGCGTGACCAGGGTAGCCAGGATCACTAGCACGACAAAGCCGGTTGCTGCATACAAGCCATTGCGCGCCTGGAGTTCCAGTTCGCAAAGCAGGCTGGCCCAGCAGCGGCGCAAGCTGGCCTTGAAACGAGTGGGCGGCCCCCCGGACGCCCGGAGCGCCATCGGCAAGGGTAGCTCAGATCGCGTTCGCCCATTCATGTCAGGCTCCTCCCGGTTACGGCCAGAAACACATCTTCAAGGGTCGCTTCACGACTATGGATCGTCTGGGGCTCATACTCGTGCAGCAGGCGTTGAAAGGAGGCATTGCTACCCAGGCCCGCTAGTGGAAACATGGCCTGCTGTAAACCTGTGCCATCCTGATATTCCACCGTCACCTGCGGCATACCATACCGCAGCCGTAGTTCACGTGGGGGGCCAGCCTGCACAATCTGGCCATCCACGATCAGGGCCACCCGGTCGCACAACTCGTCGGCAAGCGCCATATTGTGGGTAGTCAAGACCACCGTGCGCCCGGCCTCACGTTGGGCCCGGATCAGATCCTTAACCACCCGGGCATTCACGGGATCGAGGCCACTCGTGGGCTCATCCAAAAACAACAACTCGGGCTGGTGTTGGATCGCCCGTGCCAGGCTCAGCCGGGTCTGCATGCCCTTCGAGAACTGTTCGACTGGTGTATCAGCGGCTTCAGCCAGACCTAATTGGGCTAGTAGTTGATCAGTCGGCATGACCGGCCCCTGGTAGAGCGCAGCGAAATAGGCCAGATTGCGCCGCGCGCTCAGGCGCAAAAAGTGATTGGGCAGTTCGAAACTCACCCCTACCCGCTCGTAATAATCGGCTCCCCAACTCGTTAATGCTCGCCCCAGTATCTCGACCGTGCCCTGGTAGCCAGCCAGCAGCTTAAAGAGGATCTTCTGGGTCGTAGATTTACCGGCCCCACTTGGCCCCAGAAAGCCAAAAATCTCGCCTGCGTTCACCGTAAAACTGATCCCCGCCAGGGCTGGATGGCCGGTACTGGGGTAACGATAGCTCAGGTTATCAACCGTAATCATCACTCGGCTCTTGTGCCAACCAACCGCCCGGCAACCAGGTCAGTCAGTTCGGCAATCACAACTGGATAGATTGCAGCAGACAGTTCGTCCTCATGGAGACTGACAAAAAAGAGCGCCCGCAGCAGTCCAGCGACGATCTTCGGTGGCAGGCTCAGGCTGACACCCTGCGCAGCCCAGGCCGCACTGAAGCGCTCGGCAAAGGTTTCGTCACCCTGTACGTGGGCGGCGACCCGCTCAGGGGGCAGCACTCGCAACAGTTGGGCCAATTCGGCCCGCCCCATCCGAGTAAACAGCGGTTCAGCATGCATCAAATCCAATGCATGGGTGATCAGATCACGCATCCGTTCATGCGGTGGCAGCCGGGGATCAGCAATCAGCGCAAGTAATGCAATCTGCACCTGGGCTTCGAAACGTTCGAGCAGTGTAAAAAATAGTTCCTCTTTAGACGCATAAAAGCGGTAAAAGGCGCCCTTCGAAATCCCCGCTGCAGCGGCAAGCTCATCGACCGTGGTTTTGCGCAGCCCCTGGGTCGCAAAGAGACGCTGGCCGTGCTGTTCAAGAGCGGCGGTGATTGTGGCCCGTTCGTGGGTGGTAAAAGCCCGTGGCATAGTTGAGACCCTGATCCTGGAAGCACATCCTCAGGTCATCATTTCACGAACTCTATGACCAGAATAGATTTATAGTCACAAAGCAAGTATACAGGCCCTTATGAGGCTGTCAACTCGGTCATGCGGCCGATCTGATCCTATAGACGATGGGGAAAAATCCCCGCGCAAGCTAGGTCTGATGTCTGAGTCGAATCAGGTCAAAGGCCCGAGGCGCATTGTAACCCGTGTTGTTATACTGAAGCACAGATAGATCACCGTCGGCGTCCTAACACCCTCGCATCATCTCACGCCGGCCATCATCCCTTTTCGCGCGGCTGCCCTCACGGGTAGCCGCTTTTGTGTTGCTTATATTTGCGTTGCTTATAATGGTTATCCTGTAGGGACGCAGCGTGCTGCGTCCGCGGACGCAGCACGCTGCGTCCCTACGAGCGTCCCTCGCCATTCTCCCACGAGCCGCGCGTTGCTCCGTGTGTTTGTTGTAGTATTTCTCCCCGTGGCCCTCGGTGCAGCGGTAGGGGGGGGGCCGCGACGGCGGGT
>JBLWKA010000266.1:0-3729 GCA_048381555.1 Oscillochloridaceae bacterium umkhey_bin13 | reverse complement strand
ACCACGCGGGTCGCCCCTACGGGCACCCATACCGGGCAACCGTACCGGGCAACCGTACCGGGCAACCATGCCGCGTAACCGCACAAGGCACCCATACCGGGTAACAGCGAATGCAAGACGTTCCGTCGCACCCGGAATAAGCGCCTGAGTATAGCATAGCCGATAGGTATGCTATACTCAGCGCTATGCTTGCCGCGACACCACTTCCCACCCGCCCGTTAGGGGCCGCTGGGCCGCAGGTCACCACCATGGGCCTGGGGCTCGCCGCGCTTGGCCGCCCTGGGTATATCAATCTGGGCCACGTCACTGATCTGGAGCGTAACTACGACCCGATCCGCATGCAGGCCCAGGCCCACGCGGTCTGCGCGGCCGCATGGCAGGCCGGCGTGCGCTACTTTGATGCCGCCCGCTCGTATGGACGGGGCGAGGAATTTCTGGGTAACTGGTTGCGGGCCAGTGGCCTTGCCCCCCAGGCAGTTGTGGTTGGCTCGAAATGGGGCTACACCTACACCGCCAACTGGCGCATCGAAGCCGAAGTCCACGAGGTCAAAGAACATACCCTGGCCGTGCTCGACCGCCAATGGCACGAGAGCCAAGCCAACCTCGGCAACTACCTCCAGCTCTACCAGATCCACTCAGCGACCCTCGAAAGTGGCGTACTCGACCGCCCAGAGGTGCTGGCCCGCCTGGCGGATCTCCGTGCAACGGGCATCCTGATCGGTCTTTCGGTGAGTGGCCCGCGCCAGGCCGAGGTGATTCAGCGCGCAATTTCGCTTGAACTTGAGAACCGCCCGTTGTTCAGGGTTGTGCAGGCCACTTGGAACCTGCTCGAGCCTTCGGCAGGCCCGGCCCTCGCTGAGGCTGCCGCCGCTGGTTGTGGCGTGATCATCAAAGAGGGTGTTGCCAATGGCCGCCTCACCGAGCGCAACCAGGAACCGGGATTCGCACCCCAGCGTGCCATCCTCCAAGCCGAAGCAACCCGGCTCGGCTGCACCCTAGACGCCCTAGCCCTCGCGGCGGCCCTAGCCCAACCCTGGGTCAGTACCGTCCTAAGCGGAGCAGCCACCATGGCACATCTTCAGGCCAACCTGATGGCCTTAGATGTGCGTTGGGATGCGCAAGCAGCTACTACCTTGGCCAGCCTCGCCGAGCCGCCAGTGGCCTATTGGGGCACGCGGGCGGCAATGCCCTGGAATTAAGCCTCGCCGATCTCTTTGCGTAGGCGCTCGATCCGCACATCAAGGTCGGCGAAGCCCTGTTGCAATTCACTGAGTTGGCTGCGTTGGGCGCGCACAAAACGGGTGAAGGGGGCATTGCGTTCGCGGATCTGGCCAATCGAACGCTCGACCTCGCGTTCGACTTGGCGCTCAATCCCCTGGCTCAGGCGCGACCGTAGCTCGTTCACCCGTTCGCGCAGGGCCTTTTTGGCCTGACGTTGCTTGGCAGGAAGCAGGGCAAAGCCACCGATTGCCATCATCGTGGCGGCCAGAATGCCGGTAAAGTCGAGCCAGACCGCGTGGGCCAGGGTGACGACCAGCGCACCCAGGCCGACGGCACCAGCCTGGGTGATTGCGGTTGCCGCAATCGAAGCCCGTACCTCATCGGCGAGGGCCGCCGACTCGTGCTGCTTATCATACGTCGCAATCACTTCATTGGCGGTACGACCGAGCGAATCGAGCAGCGCACGACGGTTATACTCAAAACTACCGCCAACCTCACCGATCAGCCGTTCGCTGTGCTGGCTGGCCCGCCGTTTAATATACTCGTCGGTGCTTTGCTGCAGACGCAGATTCTTTTCGAGCAGCCAATCAATCAGGGTTTGCACCTTCTGGTCAATCTGCTGATCAAGATTACCCACAACTTCTTGCTCAAACATGGCCCGAAAGCGGTCACCGTCCATCAGATCACGCAAGCGCCCCAGACGGATATGCGCTTCGAAAAAGGCATCGCCACGGCTCACCAGGTCATTCAGGATCTGATCGATCTCCCCCAGATAGTATTGTGCGTCATGGTTCAGATCGGCCTTGAAGAGCGTCAACTGCTGCTCGACATTCTCCATGGTCAACAGATCTTCGCGCAGGGTTTCGAGGCGGAGTTCGGTCAGGCCCAGATATTTGGTGGTCAGGCGGCGAGCCACCCCTAGCGGCGAAAGCAGTTTGAGCCGCACGCGGGCCTCTTCATCGAGCGTATCGAGAATATAGTGCTCGACCGCGCCAAAATGACTGGCCGCCCAGAGCCGCTCGCGCTCCTCGCCCTCGCTCTGGCGGGCACGCATCGCCTGACGAGCCGAAACCATAAACAGTTCCGGCACAATCCCGAGCAGATTGCGGGCATTATCGGTCACAAAACTACGCACCTGCTCGCGTTCGGCCTCGGTCAGAATATCGATCTTGTTCAACACAATCACGATCTTCTTACCCCAGGCCTTGATCAACTCCAGAAAACCGCGTTCGCTTTCGGTGAACGGGCGATCCGACGAGGTTGCAAACAGTACCAGGTCAGCCCGCGGAATAAACTCACGGGTCAACTGCTCGTGGTGGCGAATCACCGCATTGGTACCCGGCGTATCCACAACCGTCAACTGGCGCAACACCTCGGCCGGGAAGGTCGTGACGCGCAGGCCACTCGAACGGAGCGTACTACTAACCTCGTCGCCGTACTGAAGCAGGGTAATCGCATCGGTGGTTGGCGTGACCCCTTCAGGAAGCACCTGTTCACCGAGCAGGGCATTCACAAAACTCGACTTACCCGAGTTGAACTCACCGGCGACCACAATCAGGAACAGTTCTTCGAGGTGGGTCAACGTGTCGTGAAGGGTACGCAGATCAGCGGGATCGAGATCAGCCCCGAAGCGTTCGCAGGTTGCGTGCAACGCCGTCAGGGTTGCGCGCAGTTCGCTCAACAGTTCGTCCTGGCGTTCGGTGATCAGGCGCTGACGCCGCAATAGACCCTCAATCAACATATGTTAAGCCTTGCGCAAGAAGATTAAGCCAATTTAACACAAAATGTAATCTGGAACACATGCAGAAGCAAGCAGGGGTGCTATACTCTGCACATCTCCTTCTCCTCTCTCTTCAAAGGTGGTGCCGTTTGGCACCACCTTTGGAGATTCTTAGGGCAAGAAGTGGGCCAGCGCAGCGATCAGAAGCCCAGACCACGCAGCACAATCGTTAGCGCAGCGAGCAGCAGGGCCACCCCAAACAGGCCATAGACCACCACGGGGGCAAGATCGTCCCAGTGGCGGGCAGGTCGATAACGCCGGGGCGAGGCGGGGGTTTCGATCCGCTGACCACGCCAATAGGTTACCCGGGTGGTTGAGTTACCATCAGCCCAGCCACCACTACGCCGCCAGGCAGTCCAAGCCAGCGACAGCAGGTAACCACCCGGCACCCCAAGGGTCAGGGCGGTGACCGGCCAGGGCAAACTGCGGGCATTGGCCAGCAGCGCGATAACAACAATAACGGCGGCCCAGCGCCAATCAAAACGAAAACGGCTCATGGTTATATCATACCATGAGCCATTATGGATGGCTCATGCTAACGTAACCAGCCAGGGCTGTTGCAAAGTCCGCCTCCGGCGGTGGGGTTTGGGGTGGCTACGCCACCCCAAACCGGTTTTGTGTGCGGTGGGGGGGGGGGGCCCCCCCCCCCCCCACAAAAACACTGGGGGTCCGGCGCTGTGTGTGACCCCGCCCCGCACACACCCACACCCCGGGGTGGTCACCGCGCC
>JBLWKA010000265.1:0-3783 GCA_048381555.1 Oscillochloridaceae bacterium umkhey_bin13 | reverse complement strand
AGTCGTACCTCGTGGTCAGTTTTCATGACGCCCTCCTCTGAAGGCGTCATGGTAGGTCATGGTGCGAGCGGGGCGGAACCGGCAAAAGTAATTGTCGCCACCGGCAAATCTAATTATCGTTGATCAGACGGTGATTTGCCCCGGATCGCTCGTGCAACTCGTCGACAGCGGAGCCACGCGCAGCTACCTCTACGCGACTCCCGGCTCCTGCCGGGCGAGCGTAGTCTGGCCAGGCGACTTCACGCCCGATGGGCCAACCAGCCTCACCTTCGACCAGCAGATCGTGCCGGGCGAGGAATCGAGCAACGCGGCGATCACCTTTCGCGCTCAGAAGCCACCTCCGCCGACCCCGACGCCCACTCCGACGCCGCTACCAACGCCGAGCCCGTGAACTGAGGGCTGAAGGTTGAGGGCTGAGGGCTGAGGGCTAAGGGCTGACCTCAGAGCGCATTGGAATGCCATGCGCGGCAATCCACAATCCAACATCGGCAAGCCAAAATGGTATGACCCCTGACCAGTACCGACACAAGCATACGTTGGAATTGCGATGATCGACTCTCGTTTCGGGCGGGCGATTCGCGCCGCGCTGCCCTGGCTCGTTCTGGCGCTCAGCCTGAATAGCCCCGGTGTCCTGCACGCACGGCCGATGGCCCAGGCCACCCTGATCGTCTTTAAGATCGCCTCGGTCAGTGAGGCCCGGCCTGGTCAGAGCTTCAGCTACAGCATTGGTGTCGTGCGCGACGGCACCGCTCCGGTGACGATCCGCGACGCCTTGGATCCAAACCTTGTCATCGTTCGGGTCAGCCCGTCTGAAGGGCTGACCTGTCAGGTGGCTGGGGCGCTGGTCTGTACCCTGGCCGACCCTGAAATTCCTGCTGCCACCGTGACGCTGCTCGTCCATGCGCGTCCTGGCACCCCGACCGGCACGATCATCCGCAACCAGGCCAGTGCCACCAGCGGGAGCGAAACCGTGCAATCGGAACTGACGCAGGTGCGCATCAGTGGCCTGGACGCCACCCCCATCCCGACCTTCACCCCTTCGCCCGTGCCGACCTGGACGCCGCTCCCGACTTGGACACCCTTGCCGACGATGACGCCCACCGCAACCGGGACGCCGGGGCCGACGGCCACCAACGGCCCGGCCCCACCGCCGCCACCCGGCCTCGACTGCGCTCCTCAGCCGCTCGTGCGTTTGCCCGGCGTGCGCGCCCCTGACCCGCGGCTCAACGCGCTGGCGGCCGCCAGCTTTGCCCAGGTGCGCCAGGAGGTGATCGCTCGTACGGGGCAGGATGTGCTGGCGGTTCTCGCCGACGTACTGCGCGCACCCGGCTTCACCACCAACAAGCCGGGGGTTGCCCATCGCTCCTGGCACAAGACTGGGCGTGCGGTTGATCTGAACCTCGGTGGGCCTTTCACGCTGCAGCGCGAAGGCTCGATGTTCCGCGTCTTCGTCGGCGCGGTGGACATCACCGCGATCTTCGAGGCCCACGGCTGGAACCGCATTCCCGCCCAGGGCAGCGTGCTCGAGTGGTGGCACTACGAGTATCGGCCTGACGGGATTGGGTGGCAGAGTGCGATGGCGCAGGTCTGGCCGACCGATGTCTTGAGCGCCGCCTTTCCCGAGATCAACTGGGCGGCGGTCGGCTGCACGAGCAGCAACCTCCCCCCAGGCGGCGATGGCCTCGACCTCCCGCCCGGCGTCTGTGTGCCCGACCCGCCCATCTGGAACGATGCGCCCGGCGTGAGCTACAGCCGCGGCTGCGGGCCACCGGTGCTGCCCCCGAGCCAGGATCAGGTCACCGGCACGCGGCTGCGCCAGTTCGTAGGGATCGTGGGCTGGCTCGGCCAGACGGGCCGGCTCGTCCCACCAGGGCCAGCCGGCGTCCACTTGCACCTCGGCCTTGACATCGGCGTCACCACGGATATGTGCCGCTGGCCGCTGCAAGCACCGGGCGTGGCCGCAGGTCAGCCGCCGCCGGGCGCCTGGAGTTGCCAGACGACCTGGGCCGATCCGGCGCAGTTCCTGCCCCAGGCCAACCCCGACACGCTGGTGTTGGAGAACGGGACGCCAGTTCCCGTCGCCTCTGGCCCTGGCGACCCGACTTTCAGCGAGGCGCTGGTGCAGCTGCCACCGCCCGGCCACCCCGCCGCCACGCTGCTCGATCTGGCAAACCCGGAGCGACCCGACGGCACCTGGTGGAGCCCCGGCAACGACGACCGCGCCAACGAGGTCGAGGGTGCCCTGGGCGGCCCGGCCATCCTCCACTGGCTGGCCTGGCTCTGGTGCTTCCTGTTTGGCTGGCTGCCCTGGGCGGGGTGTGGAGCGTAGGCAGTGCGATGGCAGGTAGTTACGACCCGGCTGCGAAGGAGTGTCCAGGTTCCCCGGTGGTCGGCTCCGGGGCTGTCGCCGGCGCACTTCAAGGGAGACCGGCCAACGGGCACTGTTCAAAGTCGATCAAGATACGTGGAATGGTGGCACCATTCTGTGTCCCTTCGGCAATAACCTCATCAATGGTTGCATCCGGCTCAAGGATGGCGACAATCTCAGTGATGTTCCCAGAGCCTTTCAAGATAAACGGAGGCACCTCGCCTTCGCTTAGCTTGACCGCAAGTAGGGTCAGGCCGGCTAGCTGCCGGGCGTAGACAACTTCGGTAATCCGACTTCCTGGCGGAAGGCTCCTGCTGATATCGAGCGAGAAGGTAAACTGGCGTGCGACAGAACTGGTCGGGTCAAGGATGGTGATATCACCGCACGTCAGTACCGCCGCTGGCAAAGGTGTCACCGTCGGCGCATTCTGCGGTACGGGGCTGAGCGCCTCTTCCGTAACGATAAACGGCCCCTCGGCGATCCGCCCGCTTTGCGCACCGACCACCCGCGCCAGCCAGGTACCGGCTTCAAGCGGACGCAGGTTTGACTGAAAATCGTAGCGCCCGACGACCCGGCCTTGCTGATCGGCAAAGCTCTCGAGAAACGGCCCAATGCCGAACATACCAGAAGGTGCTAGCAGATAGAATGCGACCGGCTCTTCTGGGTTAAACCCGCTGGCCTCAAACGACACCCGGGCTTTGCGGCCCATCGCCGGCGGCCGCACCCTGAGTGGCAGTACGTTCGCGGCAGGTGCAACGGCGGTAGCGCGCTGCGAGTCAAGGTTGCTCATCGCAAGCCTGGTGACATCGTAGCCGCCTTTGAGCTGCAGCTTGCTCACCTGCCCGGAGAGCAGTACATAGTGGAATGTGGCACTCGTCGACTCCGTGATTGGTACCTCAATCCGCACCATACCTGCTGGATCTGCATTGAGACGCATGGTGTCAGCCCCAAAACCACTTTCGACCGTTGTGGTGAGATAGACGATCTCCTCGCCCGGCGTAAACCCGCTCGCACTGATGGTTACTGTATCACTGGCGCGGCCAATGGCCGGCTCGATGCTCATGCTCGCAGTCGTAGCGACAGTGACGTCTGTCGCAACTGCCTCGGAGCCATCCCCCATAGGCGCTATCTCGATGGGTGTAGCAGCGTCACCCGCAGGTGCTACTTCAAGGGGCGGATTGACCACCGTCGAAGTAGCAGTCGAAGGAGCAGATACGCTGGCCTGTTGTGGCGTGGTGGCACCACAGGCAGCAAACGCCAAGGTGAAGATCAGGACAGGTATCAGGCGAGTATCCGTTCAGGCCCCCCCGGCAGGAAGCAGTTTCGGGGCAGGTTGATTCGCCCAATACGCAGTAACCGCCGCGATCAGGTACGGCAACAGGGGACGCTCGTGCTGCTGACAGGTTGCGCTGACC
>JBLWKA010000264.1:0-3790 GCA_048381555.1 Oscillochloridaceae bacterium umkhey_bin13 | reverse complement strand
TGTTGTTCGATCAAGCGACGCAAGGCCTTCAGGTTGACCGTGCGGAACCCGCCGCAAGCCGCCGCTCTTTAGGGCGTGCGGTTAGGCGGGTTTCTCGTTGGCTTCAGCCCTTGCGCATGGCGTCCTGATGCGGTATACTACGATTGTATAGCACGTTTGTTTCAGGTGTATCCATGATCCGCACCCACATCCTGCCGTGCCGCTTGCCCCGCGCTGACGCCGATGCGCTCAACCGTGAGAGCGGGCGGATCTACACCGAGGTGCTGGTCTGGCACTACCGCATCTACCGGCGCACGGGCCGGTGGCTTTCGCCAAAAGCGGATGAACGGCTGAATGACTCGTTTGGGCCAAGTACCCTGCACGCCCACAGTCGAGATGCCGCCCAACAGGGCTTTGCGAAGGCGTGCAAGACCGCGAAAGCGAACCGGGGTCGCGGCGCGAAGTACCCACACCGACGCAAACGCTACCGCACGACGGTGTGGAAAGCCACGGGCATCACACGGGATGGCGACCGTCTGCGCTTGGCGCGGGCGAAGGGGCTGGAACCGATCTTCGTGGCCCTGCCGCCCGAACTGGCGTCCTTGCCGCCCGCGTCGTTTGTCGAGATGCGCTTGGTCTATGATCCGATCAGCAGGCGGCATCAGTGGCATCTGGTCGTAGACGACAGGCGAGCGATGCCCGAACCGCCAGGGTAGGCCACCCTTGCTGCCGACCTGGGCGAGATCCACCCGGCAGCCGTCGCGGATGAACGCGGCGCGGTGGTCATCTTCACCGCCCGCGAGTTGCGGGCAATCAATCAATACCGCAATAAGAAGCTTGCCAGCCTCCAAGCGGCACTGGCCCACAAACAGCGCGGATCGCGCCGGTGGAAGCGACTGGCCCGTCGCAAGACCTTCCTGCGTGCCCGCAACAAACGCCAGCGGCGGGATATGGAACACAAGGTCACGCGGGCGATAGCCAATCACGCGAGGGATGCCGGGGCGAAGCGCCTGGTGGTGGGCGATGTGCGGAACATCGGCACTGGCAAGCGGCTCCATGCCAACGCCCAGCAGAAGGTAAGCGGCTGGGCGCATGGCAAACAGGTGGACTACCTCACCTATAAACTTGCCGCCTTCGGCATCGCGCTGGAACGCCAGAGCGAGGCGTATAGCTCCAAAACGTGTCCCGTCTGTGGGGCACACAACAAACCCAACGGGCGGCACTATCGCTGCGCGTCGTGTGAGTTTGTCGGTCACCGCGATGCCGTGGGGACCATCAATCAGGTGAGTAAGGCCGTGCATGGCTCGTATGGGCATGTGCCGCCAACTTCCATCATGTATCGGCGGCCCTTCCGCCGCCGTAGTTCCCGCGATACCGGGCATGTAGCTCGTGGGCAACCGCGAGAAGCCGCCGGTCTTTAGACCGTGCGGAGTGTCACTTGCTGGATTATTGCCTAACCAGGAGGCGTCTGCTTGCGCTGAAGCCGCTCGTAGTAATGGTCTAATTGTCGTTCTATCTGTTGTTGGATTTCGACTAACTCATAATAACGCAACTCTAACCAGAGTTGGGGTGCAAATCGAATGACGCTAGCTTGCTTGTCATAGCTTAAAAAGTGCTTGAGTATGAAGCGATCAAGGGGATATTTGATGAGCAGCTTCTTTATCTCGTCAGGTGTTGCCTGGGAAGGATCGCTGAGATCACCATCAAGTTCGGTTGGTAAACCCTTACGCTGGCGCTGTAGATAAAACGCGTGGAATGCGCGGGTAACATCATCAATGTTGGCTGCGCCATTGCGGTCAACTGATGCAAGTAGGGCACGCAAAAATACGGGTTTGTACGATCTCGTTAGACGAACCTCACGATTGAAATCAAGAAATGCTTGTCGCCACTCTTCGGCACTGGTTGGGGTGTGCTGCAAGTTAAGCTGACTACGGATTACCTCAATTCTATCGCGTCGAAAAAAGTAACTTTCGCGCTGCCCAAGTGTTACGGTACTATCAGCCAGGATTTTGCCTGAGCGCACCCAGTCTTGCACGGTATACGGATCAATCCGGAGTTGATAACCCAATGTTCGCATTGAAATGAGATCTTCTGCGGGGTGGACGGCCTCGGCGTTAGGTGCTTCGCCAAGCTGATACTCAACCTGGGGTGTCGCCACCATCGGCGGGCGGTTGCTGGCGCGGGCTTCAAAAGCTAGAAAGAAGTCTTCATCAAGCTGGTTGGCTGGCCCTGCTGCCAGAGTGGTACCAAGCTGATGATCATACATCAACTTCACCACCTGATCGCCATTAAGCAAACTGACCCGTAGCAAGGGTGATGAACGTGCTTTGACTTGGGCCTGTTGGGCATAGTCTGCCGTAGTAATGAAGATCCCATGCTCGAATTGACCACCCAATGCACCAATAAAGCGATCAATGTCGGGACGTTGAACGTTTTGACGTAAGCGTTTGACTTGCACGCCGGCTTGAATGCGTACAAAACCAGAACTGGCAATAATATCGCCTTGCGCGTCAATCCCGCCATCACCCACGTAGCGTGTGACAGCCGTATTCTGCAAGCCAATATAGGTCAACAAGTCACCGGCAAAATACTCAAAAGCACGCGGTGACAGATCAAGCAGGCGATCTTTTAGTTTTCTGCGAATGTCTGGATTGTGCGGTATTGACATAGCGCCATCCTGCAGCCGTTCGTATCTGGACAGATCACTATGGCTGGTTTATTCGCACCATGAGCTCGGATAAATCACACCCAAAAAAGTTACAAAGCTTATCAATCGTCTCGTGATCAATCCGCGTCACTCTCTGGTTGGCAATGCGGTTCAAGGTATCGGGACTAAGCTGCACAAGCTCGGCGAGTCGCCGAAAGGTCAGGCTGCCCACTGCCTCGCCGTGCTCCACCTCCCACCCACGCATAAGCTCAACTAGACGGTAGCGGATTGGCATAACAGACCATGGCTCTCTTGACAGATGTACTGACTTCCTGTAACATCAAGTTGTGTTACAAGATGTCAGCACAGACACTGCGGGAGGCTGGAAAATGGCGCTGGTGTATCGGGATAACGAACCGGGTAAAATCTGTACCAAGTGCAAACTGTGGCGTCCCGTTGCAGGCTTTCGTTTGCGTGCACAGATGCGTGATGGCTATGACTCGATTTGTCGTGAATGCCTTAATGCAGGTTCGCGCCGTTGGCGTGACCAAAATAAAGAGCGGGTGGCCCAACTTAATCGTGAGTACTATGAAGCTAATCGTGAAGAGCGTAAAGCCTATCACCGTCGCTATCACCATGAGCATAAAGAGTATTTTCGTCGAAAGATTATTGAGTTTCGCCAGAAGAATGCTTCATACCATCGAGATTATGTGCGAAATTGGAGTAGGCGCAACCCTGATAAAATTATGGTGCAAGGGAATGCACGGCGGGCGGCTAAACAGCGTGGCGGTAAGTTTACGGCAGTGGAATGGGCTGATCTTAAACAATGTTATGACTACCACTGCCTACGCTGTGGTCGGCGCGAACCAGAAATTAAGCTGTCGGTTGACCATGTTATCCCATTAAGCCAAGGTGGCGCAAACACCATTGACAATATCCAACCCCTGTGTAGAGCGTGCAATTCCGCTAAGCACATTGCTACAACAGATTACCGACCGCTTTGGGATGTCCTCCACCCTGAGGGTTGATTGTACCCCGCAATCTGCCAATGCATCAACCAGCGTCCAGCGGCGCTAACGAGGTACGGATCCCAGCCTTCATCGGCGAGCAAGCGCCGTCCCAACGGGGTAACGTGGACATCGCCGTTGGCATTGCGGGCAAAGA
>JBLWKA010000263.1:0-3796 GCA_048381555.1 Oscillochloridaceae bacterium umkhey_bin13 | reverse complement strand
GGTAAGGCCGAAGCATTCGCCATCCGATCCACGTGTCCCTACCGATCCACCGGTGGCGAATGCTTCGGCCCTACGTCGGGATACCCCCACACCCGTCGCCCGCCCCGATGATCCGTCGCCCGCCCCGATGATCCGTCACCCGCCCCGATGATCCGTCACCCGCCCCGGGATCACGTGCCCGCCCCGATGATCCGTCACCCGCCCCGGGATCGGGTCGGACATCGCGCCGTGGATCGATGGCGGCGACAGGTAAGGCCGAAGCATTCGCCATCCGATCCACGTGTCCCTACCGATCCACCGGTGGCGAATGCTTCGGCCCTACGTCGGGATACCCCCACACCCGTCGCCCGCCCCGATGATCCGTCGCCCGCCACACGTTCCCGTTCCCGCAACGGGATCCCGTTGGCAACGGCTTGACGGATCGGCAGAAACGTACTACCATCCCGCGGCTGATTGTCGGCCTCAATGCGCTTATTGTCGCGCCATGCGCGGCCTGGAGAGCCAGTTTTTATGGGAACCTTGTATCAGATTCACTTCATTTTTGGCGAACGGGTCTTGCCCTTGTTGGTTGTGATCGCGGCGATCTATTTTACGGTGACCTATAAGCCAGATGCGCCGCGCACGCTGGTTCATCGCCTGTTCCCGGTGCTGGTTGATCTTCAGGTTGGGCTCGGTATCATCTACTGGATCTTCCTGCTGTTTAATACCAGCGGCGCAACCCAGGCGAAGTATATTGGCTTTCCCTTTATTTTGCATCCCGTGCTGGGGATCCTAGCGGCGGGCCTGGCCCATATGGCAATGTCGCCCAAGAACCCCCTCGCCCGCCTGGGCCGCTGGTCGCCGCTGGCTTCGCTCGGAGTGCTGCTGGTCTTGGTACTGACCACCGTGGTGGTCGGGATTCAGGCCTGATCGAAACCGCACCCAGCCCAACAACCCTTTCCCCCCAAACCCATTTCTGGTACAGTGAATTGAAGAGCACCGCGCTCGGGCGCGGTGTTGCTTTATGCTACTAAGACACCAGAATGAGGTTCAGCGTGGATCTGTTGATCAATGGAACCCGATATACAGTTGACGAAAACCCACCCCGCATGTTGCTGTGGGTCTTGCGTGATGAGCTCGGTTTGATCGGAACGAAGTTCGGTTGTGGCATCGGGGCCTGTGGGGCCTGTACGGTGCATCTAGACGGCGTCGCAGTGCGCAGTTGTCAGACCTTGCTTGGTCAGGTTGGCGTGCAGACCATTACGACTATCGAGGGCTTGGCGGCGGTGGAAACCCTGCATCCCGTTCAGCAAGCCTTTTTGGAGTTGCAGGTGCCGCAGTGTGGCTGGTGCATGAGCGGCCAGATGATGAGTGCCGCCGCGCTGCTCGCCGCCAATCCTGCCCCCAACGAGGAACAGATTGTTGAGGCGATGAATGGCAACTATTGCCGCTGTGCCACCTACCAGCGCATTCGCCGCGCCGTCAGCCGCGCCGCCGAACTGGCCCAGGCCCCATCCCCCGAGGAGGAGGCATGAGCAAGTCGGAACAAGCGCGCTGGCGCATGACCCGCCGGGGCTTTCTGATCGGCAGTGGCATCGTGGTTGGTGGCCTGGCGCTAGGTACCGGTCTTGGTCTACCGGCCCTGCGCCTTGCTGTTGCCGATGCACTCGAGGGGGCTGCCCCGCCCACCAGTTACAGCAGCGAGCCCGCGCTCTGGTTTGCGCTCGGCCCCGATGGGCGGGTGCGCCTCGCCGTCCCCAAGGTCGAGATGGGCCAGGGCATTCATACCGCGCTGGCCCAGATTGCCGCCGAAGAGCTTGAGGTCGCCTGGGATCAGATCGAGGTCGTGCAGAGCGGGTCGCAAGGGCCAGTCACCGATCCCGGTGGTACCAGCGCCAGCAACTCGGTGGCTTCGCTGTTTACACCGCTCCGCGAAGTTGCCGCAACGCTGCGCGAACTGCTGCGTGCCGAGGCTGCGGCCCGACTCGAAGTTGATGGCAGTGCCTTGACCGCAGCGGCGGGGGTCTTTTTTGTGACCGCCAACCCCGAACAGCGCCGCAGCTATGGCGAGTTAGCCGCCGGAGCCGCCATGCGCCCGGTGCCAAGCGATCCACCGGCCCTCAAACCATCCTCGGCCTGGAACCTGATTGGCAGCAGCCCGCCGCGCACCGATCTGCCTGCAAAGATTCGCGGCGAAGCGACCTATGGCTACGATGTACGTCTGCCTGGGATGTTGTATGGGGCCGTCGCCCGCCCACCGACCCTCGGGGCCACCTTGCGCCAGGCCAATCCCGGCCAGGCCGCGAGCCAGCCCGGCGTGGTCACGGTGGTGGCCGAACGGGGCTTCGCCGGGATCGTGGCCGAGTCGCGTACCGCAGCAGTGGCCGGGGTGCGCGCCATGGAACTAACCTGGAACGAGCGCCCGCCGCTCCAACAGTCCCAGATCGAAGCCCTCGTGCAAGCGCGGCCCGGTCAAGGCGTGGTCGTACAACGAGTTGGCGATGTCGGTGCTGCTTTGCGCAACGCCGATGTGATCAGTGCCGAGTATCGCACCCCCATGGCGGCCCACGCCCACCTCGAACCGCAAGCGGCCCTGGTGGATGTGCAACCCGACCGGGTGATCGCCTACGTCAGTACCCAGAGTCCGGTTGCGACTGCCCAGGCGATTGCCCAGGCCCTGGGGCGCAACGAACGCACGGTCGAGGTCATCCCGACGTTTTTGGGCGGCGGCTTTGGGCGACGCATCGTCAGCGAAGTCGCGGTCGAGGCGGCCCGCCTTTCGGCCGCTGCTGGCCGCCCCGTCCATGTCGGCTGGACCCGCACCGAAGAGTTTCGTCACGGCTATGTGCGCCCGCCGACGCACCATGTTTTGCGGGGTGCGCTTGGCCCAGGCGGGCGGATCATTGCGCTTGAACATAGTCAGGCCAGCGGCGATGTGATCTTTCCGCTGATCCCGGCCCCGTTGCGTGCCCTGTTCGGGGCCGATTTTGGAGCCTGGCGCGGCGCACGCTTCAGTTATGCTGTACCCAATCTGGGCGTCTATGCCGAACGCGTGCCGCTGCCCCTCGAAACCGGGGCCTGGCGTGGCCTGGGGTTGCTCGCCAATGTGTTCGCGGTCGAGAGTTTCGTGGACGAGTTGGCCTATGCTGCCGGGGCCGATCCGTTGGCTTTCCGGGCGGCCAATGCCGGCGACGATGTGGGCGGGCAGCGCCTGCGGGCCGTCCTGGCTGCGGTGGCCGAACGGGCTGGTTGGGGCCAGAACCCGCCACCAGGCCGTGCCCGAGGGGTCGCCTGTTCGTTTGATGTCGGCACCGCCGTCGCCCATATTGCCGAAGTTTCGTTGTGGCCCGCGGGTGGCATTCGGGTGCATAAAGTCTGGGCCGCCGTTGATCCAGGCCTGCCGGTCAACCCGGACGGCATCATCGCCCAGACCGAGGGCAATATCACCATGGGCCTGAGTTCGGTCTTGTTCGAGCGTCTGACCGTGCGTGATGGGCAGATCGCGGCCGCCAACTTCGGCGAGTATCCGCTCTTGGCGATGCGTGATGCGCCCGAGATTGACGTCACGATCATCAAGAGTAGCGAGACCCCGCATGGGGTTGGCGAGCCGCCCATGGGGCCGATTGGGGCCGCCGTCGCCAATGCCGTGTTTGCGCTGACCGGCCAGCGCCTGCGCGATCTGCCGTTGGCAGGGTAAGTAGTTGTGGCGGACAGCTACGCGGCAACCCCCCGGTCGGGCGCGCCCCAACCCGCCACGCACAAGCTTTTCGGGTCCCCCCCCCCCCCCACCCCCTTGCCCCCCCCCCCCGCCACCCCA
>JBLWKA010000262.1:0-3810 GCA_048381555.1 Oscillochloridaceae bacterium umkhey_bin13 | reverse complement strand
ACGTACAAAATTAGCAATAATCGCCATGCAAAAATCAAAAATCACCAAACCCCTTGACAAAACCCGGTGAACGACATAAAATCACCTTGTGATTGGCAATAATCACCATTTTGATGAAAAAATAAAAGGAATGCGACCATGGAACGCGAGATCTATATCCACCAGGTATTGACCCAGATTGAGCAGGCCCGCGCCCAGGGCCGTCCGAATGTGCCTCAGGTTGTTGCCGGCCCCAGTTGGTCGCAGCGTTTGGCCCAGTTACTCGGGAAGGGGTTGGTGCAGAGCGGCCAATGGTTGATTGGCTACGGCCAGGCCGGTCATCGCCCCAGCCTTGAGCAACCACCGTAAGCGTCAACCGCGAGAAACGAGTGCAAACACTCGTTCCTCGCGGAGAACCCTGCGAGAACCAGGTTCTCCCAGGCCCTGTTGCGCAATATGTTGTGCCCTCTGTGATCAACCATTCACAACCTTGCAATTCAACGGAGTTCTTATGCATCGTCTGCTTACCCGCGACCCGGTCAGTGGCGACGAAATGCTCGTCACCCGGCTGGAGTGTCCTAGTAGTGGGATTGTGATCGAAGGTCAGTTCAGCCTCGGCTGGATCGGACGCCTCACCCCCGAACAACTTGATTTCGTCGAGCTGCTGGTGAAGAATCGTGGCAACATCCAGAAGCTGGCTGCCGAACGCGAAATGGCCTACAACACGGCGCGTGCCCGCCTTGATGAGATTGTCACCGCCCTTGGTGGCAGCCCCGAACACGAGGGCCGCCCCGACCGGCGTCAGATCCTTGATCGCCTTGCCGCCCGCGAGATCAGTGTCGAAGAAGCCATGCGGCTCTTGAAGAGTATCTAAGCCTATGAATCAGGATCGTGATCGTATTCTGCGCATGATCGAGGCCGGCCAGGTCTCGGCTGAAGAAGCCTCGCGCCTGCTTGATGCGCTCGCCGCCGAACAGCGGGTTGCCGACCGCGTGCGCGCCCGCCTGCTCCGGGTACGGGTCAGCGAGCTACCCAGTGGTCGCCCGAAGGCCAATGTCACGATTCCCGTTGGCCTGATCAATGTGGGCCTGCGCCTCGGGGCGCGCCTTGGCCCCCAATTGAGCGATAGTGCCATGCAGGAGTTGTTGCGCTCGATCGAGCGCGGAGCCACGGGACGCCTCTTCGAGTGGCAGGATCTGGAAGAGGGCGAGCGGATCGAGATTTTTGTTGATGAGCGCTAAGGAGAAGCTATGCCATTGCAACAATTTCCTGCGGGCGAGCAGCCCCAGATCACACTTGAGCACATTGGGGGCGATCTGATTGTCGAGGTGTGGGATCAGGATCTGATCCAACTTACGAGCGATAGTCCCTGGCACGAATTGGCCCACGAAGGCGACAATCTGGTGTTGGGACGCTGCGACGGCGATCTGCGCCTGCGCGCCCCGGCCCAGACCAGCCTGCGCCTTGGTCAGGTTAACGGCGACGTGCGCTGCGTAGGCCTCCAGCGAGTCGAACTCGGCAAAGGTGGCGGTGACGCCTCCCTGGAGCAGATCGCCGCTGGGGTGGTGGTTGGCGATCTTGATGGCGATCTGCGCCTGGCCAACGTGGCTTCGTTACAACTGAACAGTGTTGGGGGCGACCTGCGCACTGAAGAGGTGACCGAACTGCTGGTGGGCCATGTCGGTGGTGATTGTGCCGTGCGCGCCAGTGAACCGGTGAGTCTGGGCGTTGGGCATATTGGCGGCGATCTACGCGCCGGGTGGCTCCGCGAACTACGGCTCGGCAACCTGGGCGGCGACCTGAAGCTCAGTGGGATCGTCGAACGCGCCGAGATGGGCCGCGTCGGTGGCGACGCCGATCTTGGCACGGTGAACGGCGACCTAGCCATGGGAGCCATGGGGGGCGATCTGCGGATGCGCGCCGAACTGAACCCCGGGGCCAAGGTCCGCGCCGAAGTGGCCGGTGATGTTAGCCTGAGCCTGACCCCTGAACCGAATCTCCAATTGACGGCCATGGTCGCGGGGGATGTGCGCGGGGCCAGCGCAACCTCGGGGCCGGGCCTCACCAATCTGAGCCTCACCTATGGCGCAGGCGAGGCAAGCCTCGAACTCCGTGTCATGGGCGATCTGCGCATCAGTGGGGCCAACCCCTCGCAGAGCAGTGCTTCGAGTAGTAGCAGTGCCAACGTCACCGCGATCTGGGATGACCTGGGGCGCGAGTTGGGCGACCTGGGGCGCGAATTGGGACGGCTGGGCAGCGAGTTGGGCCAGGAACTTGCGGCCGCGTTTGGAACCGAAGGAGCGCGGCGCAGTGATCCTGGCAACGAAGAACGACTGCGCCAGGCCGAGGTGAAGTTACGCCGCGCCCAGGAGCGGATCGAAGCCAAGTTGCACCAGGTCGAGGCCCGTGCCGAAGCTGCCGAAGAGCAGGCCCGGGTCAAGATTCGGATCAACGAGCGCGAGTGGCAACTCGATCCCGAACGGCTCGAACGGATCAAAGAGCAGGCCCGCCGCGCTGCCGCCGAAGGCCTCGCCGGAGCACTCGAAGCGGTCGAACGGGCGCTGGGACGCATGCAAGTGCCGCCGACCCCGCCGACCCCGCCGACCCCGCCGAATTTCGGCAGGCCACCGGTGCCGCCAGTGCCGTCGGTGCCACCCGTGCCGCCGGTGCCACCCGTGCCACCCGTGCCGCCGATGACGGGTCAGACCATCAAAATTGAGGAACCCTCCTCGGCGGATGCCTCCACCCCCAGCGAGCCAACGAGCGTCAGCACCGGCCAGACTGTTGATCTTGCCCAGGAGCGCGAAACCATTCTGCGCATGATTGCCGAAGGCCGCATTTCACCCGAAGAAGGCGACCTCTTGCTCGAAGCCCTGGGGTAATACCCGACGATCATGTAGCACGCGGCATCGCCCCTCTCCTGCACTGCGGGAGAAGGGCGATGCCGCGTAGATGAGGTAGCCCTGAGTTCTTGGCAAAGCTTCAGCCAATTCTCATCCTGAGCTGCAACCAATGGCTCCGTTCTTGCGTTACACTAGTATGCGTGACCAACCAAGAAGAAGCCGCCGCAATGCGTAATCTGCTACAAAACTCATATCTGCGCTCCGCCCCGCTCCGCCGGGTGCTCGCGCTGTGTTGCTTGATTGTCTGGGTGCTAGGCATGATCTTGCCGATCATTCCGGGCTGGCCAGCCCTGATTGTGGCGATTGCCCTGCTTGGCCGCCGCGACCGCGCCCTCCGCCAGATCCACCTGCTCTGGCGCCGGAGTTTGCGCTGGTTGCGCCGTCACCCCATCTATCCACTGCGTTCGACCGGGCGCTGGATCTCGAGTCGCTACGTCGAACTGCGCCGTGCGCTAACCCCGCATATCGCGAGTGCCGAACGAACCTTTGGCGGGTAATACCATTTTGGATTTTAGATTTTAGATTTTGGATTGCCACGCTGGGCAGCACAAAGCCTAAGGCTACGTTAGATCCTGCTGCATCATCAACGCTCATTGGCGTCCGCAGGTGACTTACCGGCGCTTGCCTTTTACGACCCGCCCCATGGCCCAGCCCAGGATCAGGCCACCGATGCCGACCAGCCCTGCCCCTACGGCCAGGCCGATCAGCAGGTGCTGCCAACCCAGTGGCCCCCCCAGGAGCCACCAGGCCAGCAGAGTGGGCAGGCCCACCAGCACCAGGGCCACCAGCCCCAGTGCGAGCACCGCCCGCAACAGGTGAATGAGCTTTGTCAGCATAGACGACAATCGTCTTAGTGGTCTGTGAACTGAGTTTTCTGGTACCAACGGGGGCTTCGACAGGCTCAGCCAACGTCTTGTCCCCGTTGGCT
>JBLWKA010000261.1:0-3899 GCA_048381555.1 Oscillochloridaceae bacterium umkhey_bin13 | reverse complement strand
ATCGCCTGGGTCATATTGCCCAGGTCGAGCATCATCGCATTAAAGCCCCAATAGCGCATCAGACTGAGCAAGGTCAGCATGGTGCCTACGGCGGCGATCATCAGCCAGAGGATGGGATCGCGGGGGAGGAGGCGAGGGGCATTTGCCTGCATAGCGAAACTTTACATGAGTGGTAACGAGATTCAGCTAGGTCTTATATCGTATGTTTTGCGCGTTGTGCCACAATACGAATGACCCCACTTGATCGTATAGCAGCAGAATAGATGCCTAGTGGAGCAAACAACGCGATTGCGAGCGGGTTTTGATAGCGCATAAACTTTGCAAGACGGGTGAACTTACGTCGTTCAAGGGCAAAGCGGCTACTACCAATCCATATATTAGGTGTTGTGATATAGACAGTGGCTTTTAAATCAAGCCCAGACAATTTCAGTAATAAGGCTAGAGTTGAGTTTGGGAAAAGATGAAAATGCCGTGGAAATTGATATCCATACCAGTCTTTGCCGAAAATGCGCATCGTATGCGAATCGATATTGGGGATAGTAAAAATACAATAGCCGTTTGGTTTCAAAATACTCGTAATATAGCGTAAAGTTTTGAGCGGATTGCTGACATGTTCTAAAACATGGCGCATAATGACCAGGTCAAAGTTTTGTGCTGTAAGATTTAAATCATCCAATTCACCTGATCGCACGTCTATTCCATAACGCTCTCGGGCGACTTTTGCAGCATGCTCGCTTAAGTCTATACCCAATAATTGTTTTCGGCCTTTGCGTTGAAGTTCATGTAGAAATTCACCTGTTGCGGAGCCAATTTCAAGGATATGCGAAGAAGAAGAGGTGAGGTTTATGATTTCACGAAGCTCATCCTGCCATGCAATGCGCCGTAGCAACATCAAGAAGGTTTGGTCTTGCTTGATATAGCTGTCATACGATGGTGGATAGATCGCTGCTAATTCATCAGGTGTTGTAGCGCGTGGGGTTAACCAAACTAACTTACAGCGCGTACATTGCATAAAGTGATACGTCTGTGTATTTGTGGGTATGTCGCGATCATACCCCTCACAAACGAGTTTGGATTGTTCATTGCCACAGAGTGTACAGGTTACTACATCCATTATAGTCCTCGCTGCTGGCGCTTAGCTTGCCGTATCCAGAACTCTTGTGGATTGCTCAGGGCAAAAATGATACCACCAATAATTCCAGTTGTATTACTCAGAAAGTGCATAAACAACGAAAGCGATAGCGCCTCTGCATTGCCAATGCCAAATATGTAAAACATTGAAACTACTACGCTATCCTGAAGACCTATGCCGTTAATTGCGATAGGTATTACTGTGATTGCTTGGCTGAACGGGATAACTAATAAATACATAGTTATACTTGCGTCGATTTGAAATGCTTTGCCTGCGAAAAATATAGAAATGCAAATTGCCAATTGGCGGAATACCGAATATGCAACAACTGTAAGTAGACTTCGAGGCTGAGATCGGAGTTTCATGACGCTATCATGTGCTTTAAGGACATGGCTGTCTATTTTCTGCCACAATTTTAAAGGTGTGACATGCTTGATGATGTGAATTGAAATTTGGCTGAAAAGAGCCAAGACAATCGCTAATAATAATAGCGAGGGTATTAAAATAACACTAAGGAGTATTGATTCGTCCCAAAGAGTTGGTAAAAAGAAAATCGCAATCAATCCTACTCCAACTGTAACTGCAATGCCAATAATGCGATCAACTAAAACCGAGGTTGCAGCTGCTTCTTGATGTTCTGTTTTGGGTGATATAAGCACAACTTTGGCAATGTCACCTCCGATTGATGAGGGTAAAAACATGCTGAAAAATGTCCCGATCATCAAAATTCGGAATAAACCCCAGAATTTCTGATCAAAGACCCCCATTCCTTGCAGAACAACTTGCCAACGCCATACACCAAACAATAAAGCCACAATGTTCATGCCAATACTTAGAAAAAGCCAACCAAGATGGGCATTCCCTAGAATCTGCCAGACGCTCTCTAAGTTAATCTGAGTGATAATCAGACTAATTAGAACAACGCTAAATAAAATGCGAATTACAAACTTAAACATACAAGTTCTGGTTTTGTAAAGACTTTGGGTACGATGTTAAGGAAGAGAAAGCTTATCGCCAGCTACTTTCGGGCAATGAGAGTGTCATATATGTGGTCGATCTCTGCTCCAATAACACGCCAACTATAACGTTGTTCAGCTAATTGGCGTGATTGTTGGGCAAGTTCATTGCGTCGTGGTGCATCTTGGAGCAACGCAATTATTTGGTTCGCTAGGGCTTGACTATCACCAAGAGGTGCAAATTGACCAAGTTCGCCTAATGTAGCAATATTACCTGGCAGATCAAAAGCAACCGTGGGTAATCCACACGCTAGATAGTTTAATAATTTGCCGTTGCCTTCCATTGTTGTCATTTTGGCCGAAACTGCAACATCACCTAATGATAAATAACGTGAGGCTTGCTCGTAGTCAATCCTACCCGGGAAACTTACCTGATCAATAATTCCAAGCCCCATCGCTTTTGCACGATAAAAGTCCTCGTTGGGGTATCCCATAATTAAAAAATGCGTACGGGGGCAGGCTTCTAAAACCCTCGGGATCGCTTCAATCAACACGTCTACGCCCTGATAGCTATTAAGCAGACCTAGAAAAACAACCACCTGCGCATCAGGGGGAAGTTTGAGTTGAGCAGCTAGATCGCGCACACTGGCTTTGGGATGCGGTCGAAAGCGATCCAAATCAACTCCATAATCCACTGGAAAAACTTTTGATGAATCAAATGCAAATAAACTGTGCAGTGATTCACTTAAATAATTCCACATGAGCATTCCATCAACATGTGCATGAATCTGATGTTCAATGAATTGTACGAGGCGATAGAGTTGGCTGTTTGGTTTGATAAACTGATGATTGACTAATTCACCAGTAAGGCTGCCTTGCAAATCTAAGAGTAATGGGATTTTCAAGAGTCGCGCAAGCGGCAAGGCAATCGCCGCGCCTTCATGAAGATGCGCGTGGATAATATGAGGCCGGTAACGATAGGCAATACGTAGGGTCAGCGCCATCAGCATAAGATCTAAATAGAGTTTGTGCCATGAAGGGCCAGCTGTAACTTTACGATACCATGGAATATTTGGAATACGAAAAGTTGGAATGTTTCCAATCGTTTTGCCTAAATGATAGGTGACAATCACAACCTCATTTCCTTGAAGTTGCTGTGATCGCGCAACCTCGAAAATCTGGACATGGCAACCTCGATCTGAAAAATATGGAGTTGGGGCAACCATCAAAATTCGTTTTTTATGAGTCATATGTTCTTTAAGTTGAAAGGGTGTCACTTTCCCAGCGGTGGATATTCAAGGCTTATGATCAGGATGCGCATTAGTCCACCTGATTCAACTCGTCGCGCACGGTGTAGATCCGCCGATTGCTGCCTTCGTAATAGACCCGGGTGATCAGTTCGCCGAGCAGACCCATACCTACCAATTGTACCCCAAGCACCACCAGCAAAACTGCCAGCAGCAGCAAAGGCCGATCACTTAGCGGGCTGTTGAAGAAGATGCGGATATAACCCAGATAGCCTAACAAGATTGTGCCGAGGCCACCAAAGAGTAGGCCGATCGTGCCGAAGACTTGCATCGGGCGAGTCGAATATGAGAGCAAAAAACGCACGGTGATTAGGTCGAGCAGCACGCGGGTGGTGCGGCCGATACCGTATTTGGACTTACCGAATTGGCGGGCCTGGTGGTTCACCGGCATTTCGGCTACCGCGACCCCTTGCCACGAGGCGATGGCCGGAATAAAACGGTGTAGTTCACCGTAAAGGTGGATCTGCTGCACGACACTGGTACGGTACACCTTGAGCGAGCAGC
>JBLWKA010000260.1:0-3985 GCA_048381555.1 Oscillochloridaceae bacterium umkhey_bin13 | reverse complement strand
GAGATGGCGCCGGTGGCGGGGACCCCGCCAGTCGCCCCGGCGTGGCCGCATCTGGCGTCCAGATACACGGTACCGGTGCAGGCTTTTAGACTGGAAAAATGCCGACTTGACAGCCGTAATTTACAGCTATCCTCCGCTTCTGAACCCTGGTGCTGGCGGCCTACGTCTTTCTGGAGGAGGAGTGCGCACGCCTGGCCGCCGCAGCGGACCAGCACGTCACCATTGGCGACGCCCAGCGGGCCATCCAGCGCGCCCACTGGGTGCATCTGCTCAATTGGCTGCGCCAGCAGTTTCAGCATCAGGAAGCCTTCGCCGTCATTGCTCGCCTCCTGGCAGCGTAACGGTGGTTAAAAGTGCAAGGATAGTGAATACCTTTATGATCTCACTACGTCCAGGTAGCCCTTCACCATCACTACCTGTCACGTAACGAGGCTCCGCCTGCCGGCGTTCACCGTCGGCCCTTACGTACGCGCCCGTGGCACTCATCACTTTGACGCGTCGTGCTGCCGCATCGCAGCGCGGTGTCTATGCCCAGCGACGCAACTCGCCGTCGCCGATGTGCCGCTGAGGGCGCGTGACGATCCCCGTTTATCTCTGATAGTCCTCTCATACGACAGCCCGACGCCAGGGAAAACTGAAAGCAGAAATCTGAAAGCAGAAAGGCTCGGCGATCACATTGATCGCAAGGCTTTTTCAGCTTTCGACGTTCAGCTCTCAGCTTTCCTTGGTGCGCCGGGCTGTTGCTTTGCGCTGGAGAAACCTATGCCCCCGCCGACCTTCTATTTTGCGGTGGGGGCGCGACCCCGACCGCGTGACTGTCTGGTTGCCATGCTCGCCGGCCAGCGCCATTTCCTGGCGCCGGCCGGGTCGTCTGCCGACCGGCTGCTCCAACGCACGCCGGGTGTTCGTGTCGTCCTCGACTCCTGGGCTTTCCCGCCAGGCAACCCGGTGCGGCCATCGTTCGCCCGCTATGCTCACCTGGTCGCCGGCTGGCACATGCGCACGCGCTACGCTGCTGAGTCTGGTCAGCTTGACGCGCCCTGGCTCGATTGGGCGGTGACCTACGACACGATTGGCGATGGCGCGGCCAGTGAGCGTGACGACGCGCAGCTGCAGATGCTCTGCCGCCAGCTCTGCCGCACCCCCGACCCGCCGATTGTCCCGGTGATCCATTACCCATCTGCCGACGCCGATACGCTGATCGGCGACCAGCTGCGCGACCGCGCCCTGTGCTTTGACGACGATGAGCGGGCGCAGCTGGCACAACGCCTGGACTGGGGCTTCGCCGATGAGCCGGATGGCCCAGAGCATAGCCGATAGCCGATAACCGATAACCGATAGGGCGACCAAACGTCGGTGCGCTCCGAAGAAGCCTGCCCAGAGTGCGCGTGATGCCAAAGCTTGAAACGTCCGCTACCGAGATTTGAACCGAAGTATCGGCTATCGGCTATCGGTTATCGGTTATCGGATATTGACAGGGTGTTGGCATCGCCGCTGGTGATGAGCTTCGACAGCTCTGGCCCGGCCCGGCTAGCCCTGATCGGCTTTGACCAGGGCATTGGCCGCGCCTATACCGACGCCTACGGTCTCTCGGTCGCAAAGCTGCGCCGCTCGCGCGAGGCCAGGTTGGTTTACCACGTCGCCGATTACCGGGCGCGGGTCAGCCTGCCCTGGCAGCGGGTTGATGCGGAAGCCTTGCTTGACGATCGCGAGCTCGCACTCATTCCCGCCGCCGATGGCGCTTGCGCCGGCGCGAAGCGCTATCTCGAACACTGGGATCAGGTGGCGCTGGTCTAACCATCAACCCCTATCGACATCGAGGAAGGAGGACACGCACACGAACTGACCACGATTTTTGTTCGGACGACGATTGCGCCCACATGGGCCGGATGCCACTGAGAAGCGGCGTCCGGCCTTTTTTGTTGGCGCTTGATACCAATGACAACTACGAGGAGATCCACGATGAACACGAAGCCTCCGACCACTGACACGCCGATCGACGCCGACCTGCAAGCCCTGGCCGATGAGATCGCCGCAACGACCGGCGTGTCGCCGGCGACGGCCCTGAACCTCGCGCGACTTCAGCGTCCGTCGCTCCAGCAATTAGCCCAACAGTGGGACGCGGAAGTAGCCCGCACGCGTGGGCTTGCCCGCCGGCGCCGTCGCACCTTGCTGCCGCCGGAGGAGAACCATTCGTGAAAGGTGCGCTGCGCATTGATTGGCGCGCCGCACTGGAACGGCTATAATGTTACCAGGAGTGACCCTATGCCCGCACGCGACATCTACCATAACGCCGTGAAGGCGGCGCTTATCGCTGAAGGCTGGCGCATCACGCACGATCCCTACCGGATCGAGTACGGCGGGAAAGATGCGTATGTCGATCTCGGCGCTGAACGCGCCCAGCTTGATGTTGTGCTGGCCGCTGAACGCGGCACGACAACTATCGCTGTCGAGATCAAGACCTTCACCGGGCTATCGGTGCTCACGGACTTACAGCAAGCGATTGGTCAGTATCTGCTCTATCGCACCTGGATGCGCCGGACCGATCCGCAGCGATTGCTCTACCTCGCGGTCGATGTGGAGACGGCGACCGGCGTCTTTGCCCAGAAGTTCGGTCGGATCATCGCCGACGATGTGCAGATTCGCCTGATCGTCGTTGACATTGACGCGGAAAGGATCAGGGAATGGAAACACTTTCTCACTACCGACAGGTAATTGTCCGCGTACTGAGCGATCTTGCGGAAGCCAGTGCGCGAGACAAGGTCGAGACCCTGCCGATCTTCGATACGACCCATGACAATTACCTGCTGCTCGATACCGGCTGGGACGGCGTACAGCGCATTCACCACATCATCGCCCATCTGCGCATTCACAACGGCAAGATCTGGGTTGAGGCCGACAATACCGACCGGGAGATCGTCCAGCAACTCCTCGACGCCGGGATTCCCAAGGAGGCGATCGTGCTGGCCTTCTACTCCCCCCAGAAGCGCCCCTTGACTGAGTTTGCCGTAGCCTGATCTCCTGCCGTCCGCATGCCTCGTACCTGACCCCTGAAGCGATATGCGCATCAGGGGTCTTTGATTCTTCCGACAACGCCTAGCACAGGCAGCCATGCCGGCTGCCCACGGGCCGACATTCCTCACTGCTCTCTCGACAGTCCGTCTCTCACCCTCAGGCTTCGCTCACGACCAGCCCTGTGCGTCGCATGGCGGCTGACTGTGCTGTATTCCGTGTTGTCCATAGAAAGGAAAGGCCATGGAGCTGCTCTCCGCACCCGATCCATTGGAACCCGTCTACTCGATTGAACTGGCGCCGTACGACGAAGACGCTCGCCGCCCAGCACTGATGGCCGAGCTTGCAGCGATGGCGGCGCCTGACGATCCGGAGGACTTCGACCTTGATCTGGCTACCGACATCCTGCTTGACCGTGAGCGCCAGAACGGTGGCTATTATGACGCCCTCGATCTCTCGGTTGCCCTGACCGTTTCCGAGCGTCTACGTGAAGAGCTCAAGGAGTTCATCGCCGGCTGGGACGCTGCTGCATCGCTGATACGCATGGTCGCGGCTGCTCGGTCGTGATGAACATGCCGCCCCGGCACGATCCAACTCATCGGAACACAGCGCGAACCCAGACTGCACGCGAGCAGTTTGGGTTCGCTTGTTTCCACCGCATAGGGAGAGACAACCATGCTCGAATTAACCTTGCAGGAACGGGTGGCTGCTGCACAGGCAACCGGCCACGACATCGCAATTGAGCCGCCGCTGGAGTGTCGGATGCTCTGGCAGCGCGCCCGCGCCGCCGGCATTCCGCTCGGTCAACTGGCCATCCTGCGTCGACCGCTCACCGCTGCTCGCATCGGCGGCGCATGGAACCGCAGCACCGGCGATATCTGGGTGCTGCAGAGCGACGACCCCGCTGAGACACTGCGCCGCCTGCTGCACGAGCTAGCCCACGCCACTAAAAACGTAGAACGTAGAACGTAGA
>JBLWKA010000259.1:0-4011 GCA_048381555.1 Oscillochloridaceae bacterium umkhey_bin13 | reverse complement strand
CCATTGAGTTTCCACTGCGGACAAAAGACGCATCAGTTAAGCTCAATGTGACCCCAGTATTTTGATTACGTGACTGGCACGGACTTCCAGGTACCATACTTGCGGTGTTTCCATTCACCCGCATAGGAAAACTACAAGCAGCAATTGAGACCGTAACTCGGTCGTTTTGGTAGCGATTGATTGCAATGCGAACCTCAGCGGAGTCGCTGTTTTGACCCTGTTCTCCATTGCTGCATCTGATATTCGTTGTGGCAGTTCCTCGCCAGGTACCCTCGAAACCCTTGCGGCTATCGAAAACGCCTGCGGCATACATAATAAAACCGATAGGTATAACGATGAAGAAAATGATCAAAAAGATCGCACCAGCGGGTGATACCGAGGCTGGTTTGGGGGGCTGTACCTGTAGCTGCGGTGTTGCAGGTTGATTCTGGTGATCTGCGGCGCTGGTTGACTCAGCCGCATGCGCTGGCGAGGCCGTTGGATTAGGCACAGGTGCAACTGGCGACGGTGATGTGACGGGGGTTGGTGCATTGGCGCTAGGGAGACTGCCCGGCGCGGTGCGCAGTTGACGCAGTGCTGCATCGGCTGCCGCATGAAACGGATCGAGTGCGATCGCCTTTTCCAGAAAGCTCTGTTGTTGTTCTACGGTCAGCGCTACCTGGGCCGCCAGGTAGTATGTTTCGGCGTCGGGTTCGAGTTGTAGTGCCTCGCGCAGGAGTGCGCGGGCCTGATCTACGTCGTGGGCTTCGATAGCGGCTTTGATCTGCGCATTGAATGGATTCATGGATCGTGGCTCCTGAGCACGTTAACTTAACGCGGAATCTCGGCATAGCGCGGAACCCAGGCATCCAGCTTCTGATAGGCCACGCGGGCAACCGACGCAAGCGAGTCTGAGCCTGCATACGTCACTGCTAGCACGACCTGTTCACGTTGGATGAGGGCAAGCGTAAAGCCGCTGAACCCTGAAAAAAGTCCCGCTGTAAAAAAGCTGAAGCTTTCTGAGGCATCACCGGGGAGATCGAGGTCGATCTGCTGCATAACCGTCGCTCCAGTGAAGACATTGCCGGTGATTACACACTGCTCGTTGAGTAGACCGGATGCCGATTTGAGAAAGTCACGGGCATCTTCTGGATTGGCAAAGTAGGATATGCCTATTTGAAATCCTTCAGTTTCACTCGGGGATTCATACGTTTGAATGGTACTTGAACTTAAAGCGTAATTAAAAAGCCAATTCTTGCATACTTGAAGATAGATTCCACTGGTATAGGGACGAGAATCTGCACTACCGCCGCGCGCTGCCTCGGCGTCAGGGAATTCATATGCCGAAGTTGTCTCAATCGTCCAACCGGAGGGCATCTCGTCACGATTAAGTAAGACGTGGGAGGTGAGCATGTCAGAGAGGCGCTCAAGCGTCCAACTATCTTCGGGGCTGCGGTGAACTTCGGTTACATAGTCATGCAGGGCGGCTTGCAGATTGCCGAGTTGCTCGTGGGCAAACCCACGAGTACGATAGGCAAAGAGCGCCTGTGGTCGCAGCGCGATATACACATCAAAATCTTGAATAGCTTCTTGGTAACGATTCAGTTTAATGTACAGATCGCCACGATTAAAATAGGCAACTGCTAAAATCGGACGTAGTTCTAACGCTCGTGTATAGTCAGCCAGAGCCAAATCCAGGCGATCATTGGCCCGATGACAGACCAGACCACGTCCGTTGTAGGCAACGGCGATGCGCGGATTATCGGGCGCGAGGCTGATCGCCTGTTCGTAGTCGGCACACTTGGTGGCATAGTCGGCATCACCAAGCCGCCCGCGGACGGCATAAGCTAGGGCTGATTGCGGGGCAAGGGCGAAGGCTTGCTCGAGATCGGTACGCGCTGTAGCAGCGTCGTCCTGATCAATCGACAGATTGGCCCGTTCGATATACGCTTCGGCAAGCGTCGCATCTAAGGCCAGCGCCGCATTAAGCGCGGTTTGGGCCTCATCAAAGCGTTGTACTTCACGCAGCAGCGCCCCTAAGATCACAAATGCCGGAGCCATTTCTGAATCGATTTCTAAAGCTTTCTCAAGATCGGGAACGCTTGCGCCGAGATCGCTGGTAAGATAGGCAACTTTGCCGCGCAGATAGTAGGCTTCAGCCAGATTGGGATCAAGCTCGTCAATCAGTTTATTCAGATCGCTCAAGGCGGCTGCGAACTCGTTCTGTTCGATCTGCACCCGCGCCCGATCTAGATAGGCCGCCGCAAAGCTCGGATCACGTTCCACCGCTGCGCTAAATCGTTCGAGGGCTGTGGTGTAATCCCCCTGACTAACGGCAGTCAGTCCCTCGGTATGCAAACGAGTGGCTTGTTGGGTCGGCGAGGCACATGCAACGAGGAGCAGCAGACTCACAAGGAGGGCCAAGATCGTCCTGAACTGGCTTGACATAGATAATTGCCTTTTCTAAGACAAGGTTTCAGAAAGGCGACTTCAGCGTAACAGTTTGTAGTAGGGGCTTCAGCCCTGTATGGGTGTGTAACGAGGCTAAAGCCCCTACTACGAACCTTGCCAACGTAAAGTAACTGCGGACCTTGTCTGATGTGAAAATAACCAACCATCAACAGAGCAAACCTGCCAGGTCTTTCGTGGCACAGGCGTACAGTGGGTCGGTAAGACCTGGCAGGTTTCGTGCGTGCGACTGTTTTCATCGCGGCGGTGTGCGCGCTGCGCATGGGGGCCTAACGTGAATATATGCGGCGATCAGCGGATCAACCCTACTGTTATGGTTGGTTTAATTGCGCCTGGAGCCGTGCAAGCTCTTTCTTTGCAATCTGCTTTCCCCAGTAAAATGCTAAAATGACCAAAAAAAACATCAGTACTCCAAAAAAAATAATAGCTGACAAGGGATCCATAAGTTCACATGGTTCTGAATTGAAACCTGCCGACATTCTTGCCGTGTTTGCTTCTAAACAGATTAAATATGCGTTCATATTTGCATCATACATGCCCCCAGGCATAAACGCCATTATCATGGAAAACACGAAACCCATTCCAAGGGCAAGAAAAAACACAACTATCCAAGGTATATTGATGCTTTTTTGAATATTCGCAATCTTTTGCCGGATGGCCGCCTCAGAATCTGTGACCGTAGATGCTACAGACGTAGGCGCAGCGACCACTTGAGGTGTTAGCTTGGCAGGCGGTGGCGCGACGGTAGGTGCGGCGCTCGGTGTCGCCCGGAGTTGCGCTAGAGCGGTCTGGGCTGCCGCATGAAACGGATCGAGCGCGACGGCCTTTTCCAGAAAGCTTTGCTGCTGTTCCGGATTGATCGCGACCTGGGCCGCCAGATAGTAGGTCTCGGCATCCGGTTCGTGCTGCAGCGCCTCGCGCAACAGCTCACGGGCCTGCGGCACGTTAAAGGTATCAATGGCGGTCTTGATCTGGGCATTGAATGGATTCATTGACGGAGACTCCTTCATTCATTCGCTGCATACGACAGCGTGGCAGTCAATCCTCATTGGCTGCATAAAGCCCATGAGTCGCGCCTGTTTTTGGTGAGCATGAATAAGTAGCCAAACGCCCCCGGTCGCGCTTGCGCAATCGGGGGCGTTTCGATGACAATCTTGTCATCTTAGGTTACGGGCTACCCCCCAAGCTCCCTGAGCAAGCCCCGCGCTCGTTCCATCAAGGGGTGCTGCGGCCCGTAGGCGCTGCTGAGCAAGGGTTCCAGCAGGCGCAATTCGCTCAACGCTGCCGCCCGCTCGCCTAAGGCGATCAGTGGTTCGACCGCGTTCAAGCGCCCAAGCAGGGTCGTCGGGTGGCGCTCGCCCAAGGTGTCGGTCAGGCTCACCACGGCCTGGCGCTGGATTTCACGCGCTTCGTTCAGTTCGCCGAGCGCGAGCATGGCCCGCCCGAGGTTGATCTTGGCGGTCGCCACCCGCGGGTCGTTTGGCCCAAAGATGCGACTGGCGGCCTCGATTAGTGGGCGCAGTTGCGCGGCGGCCTCTTGGTGGAACTGCATTCTGATCAGCA
>JBLWKA010000258.1:0-4048 GCA_048381555.1 Oscillochloridaceae bacterium umkhey_bin13 | reverse complement strand
CGCGTTGAACCAGGTGATGCGGTCATGATCATGCCTTTCATTGGTAGTAAGGGTTGTTGCAACAGTCGATACCGCTGGCGAATGGTGGCGGACACGGTGCGGATCGGTAGGGGCGACCCGGCGTGGTCGCCCGGGGCAGCCACGCGGGCTGCCCCTACGCGGAATCGGGCCGCCACGGGGCGAATCGGGCCGCCACGGGGCGAATCGAATTCACCAGCGGTAGCATAGTCGTGTCACCCTGCGTATGCGATGGCCCGTGGGCCAGTGGTGTTGAAGGAACCAGTGCGCTTGCGCGGCGTCATGGCCGCTTCACTGCGCCCACCTTGTCACCCCGATGCCCGCATTGTCACCCCGAACGAAGTGAGAGGTCTGCACTGCCGATCAGTAAAGATGCCTCACTTTGCTCTGCTCCGTTCGGCATGCCATTGGGGGCGCTGTCTTCGGTTCGGCATGCCATTGGGGGCGCTGTCTTCGGTTCGGCATGCCATTGGGGGCGCTGTCTTCCATTGAATGCTCATAGTGACAATTTTTATGACCATAAGCTAGAATGAAGCCAGCATACACCCCTAAGCTTGGAATTTTCTTAAGACATCATTCACTAGTGGCCCTGTTAGCTTGACAGTCATCCCACACCCACACCTCCACACCTCCACCTCTCTACAGTTATTCAATATGCACAGTTTCCTCCAACGCGTCGCTCTGCGCGGTCAACCCCTCGCCGATCCCGCCGCCACCGTCAATTTCGGCGAACGCCGCATCACCGTGCTGACCCCGCGCCTGCTGCGGCTGCAATGGGCACCCCACGCCAACCACGATGATCGCCCTTCGTTCGCCTTTCCCTCCCGCTTCGCCCCTGCGCTCGCCTTCCAGATTCACGCCACCGACGATCAACTCACGCTCACAACCGCGTTTCTGCACCTGAGCCTGCAAGGCCGTACCGGGCCGTTTTCGGCCAACAATCTGGCCGTGACCCTTCAGGTTGCTAACCCGAAGGCCGCATCGCCTAGCACGGCAATCCAAAATCCAAAACCCAAAATCCAAAATCCTATCACCTGGCATCCCGGCGCTGCCGATCACGCTAATCTCCGGGGTGCCCGCCGAACGCTTGATAATTGCCGGGGTGAAGCCGCCCTCGATCCCGGTTTGCTCTCCCGCGAGGGCTGGGCGCTCCACGATGATAGTCAGGCCATTCGGTTTGATCCGGCTACGGGCTGGGTGCAATCCCTGCCCGACCAGCCGATCCAGGATTGGTATCTCTTCGCCTATGGTCACGACTATCCCGCTGCGCTGGCCGACTACGCCCGTTTTGGTGGCCAGGTACCCATGCTGCCGCGCTGGGCCCTTGGGGCCTGGTGGTCGCGCTATTGGCCCTATCACGACGCCGCGTTGCGCGAACTGGTCAATCAGTTTGCCGAGCACCATTTCCCGCTTGATGTGCTCGTGATTGATATGGATTGGCATACGCCCCACGGCTGGACCGGCTATACCTGGAACCGCGAGCTCTTTCCTGATCCGCCCGCCCTGCTCGCCTGGCTCCGTGACCAGGGGCTGCGTACGACCCTCAATCTGCATCCCGCCGATGGGGTGCAGTTGCACGAAGCCGCCCATCCCGCTATGGCCGCCGCCCTCGGTCGTGATCCCCAGCAGTCTATTCCGTTCCAGATCAGCGATCCCGCCTTTGCCCAAGCCTATTTCGAACTGCTCCACCATCCCCACGAGGACGCCGGGGTTCGTTTCTGGTGGATGGATTGGCAACAGGGCCAGACCAGCGAACTGCCCGGCCTCGATCCCCTGCCCTGGCTCAACCATCTGCATTTTCAGGACATGCGTCGCCGCCCCGCTCTGCGCCCGCTCACCTTTTCGCGTTGGGGCGGCCTCGGCAATCATCGCTACCCGCTCGGTTTTTCGGGCGATACTTATGCGACCTGGGAAGCCCTGCGTTTCCAGCCGCACTTTACCGCCAGTGCCGCCAATGTGCTCTTCGGCTGGTGGAGCCACGATATCGGGGGCCATTTTGATGCCTGTGCGCCCGAACTGTTTGTGCGCTGGGTGCAACTTGGGGCCTTCAGTCCGATTTTGCGCCTCCATTCCACCAATGATGCGCAGGCCGAACGGCGGCCCTGGGCCTTTCCGCCCGCCTATGCCGAAGCCGCACGCCAGGCTTTTGCCACCCGCTACGCCCTCATCCCCTACCTCTATACGCTCGCTCGCCAGCAGCACGACCATGCTCTGGCCCCCTGTCGCCCACTCGCCTACCGTTGGCCCGAATACGACGACGCCTACATCGCTCGCGAACAGTTTCTGCTCGGCGACGATCTGCTGGTGGCACCAGTGGTGCATCCCGCCGACCCCGCCAGCGGCTTGGCCCCCGTGGAGGTCTGGCTACCGCCCGGAACCTGGATCGAACGCACGACCGGCGAACAGTTCACTGGCCCGCGCTGGCTCCAACGCCTCGCCGATCTGAACACCACGCCCCAGTTTGTCTCCGCCGGCACGATTCTACCCCTCGCGCCACCGGCCCAACGCAGCCACAGTCAACCTCGTGACCAACTCATTCTGGCGATCTACCCCGGCCCGCACGGCGCAACCCGGTTCTACGACGATGCCGGGGAAGGCGAGCACTACCTGACGGGTAGCTACCTCTGGACGCCAGTCACCATGCAGACCACGCCCGACGGCTGTCGCTGCACCGTCTCGCTTGGCCCCAGCGAAGGCGCATGCCCTGAACTACCCGCCGTGTGCGCCTACACCCTCTGGTTCGAGCATGTCAATCCACCCGCTCAGGTCTGGCTTGACCAAACCCCATTAACGGACTGGCACTACGACCCGGCCAGCCAACGGCTCAGTCTGTCGCTCCCGGCGCGTCCACGCAGCCAGCCCATCGTCGTCACGATCAGCACAACCGAATCACTTAGCCGTGCTGGCAGCACCAACCAGGCCCGTGCCAAACACGACGCCGAGCGTATGCTCATGGCTAGGTTAGGGGCGGCGGACACCGGAACACCTGATCCGGCCCTTCGGCAAGGCATCACCCTCCCCCAAGCTGAACCACCCTCCACCGATCTCCTCACCATGGTTCTTGAAGCGGCAAGTCGGTTGGTAATTCCAAACCTAGCTGACGCGCCCATCGCGACACCTCCCTACCTCTACACCTCCCCACCTCTACACCTCAACGCCGCCCTCGCCCGCCTCGGCGGCCCCTTTGCCCGGCTCTACGCCCACACTACCCCGGAAGAGGCGCGCAACACCCTTGGGAGTCTGGTCATTGCTGCGCCCCACGACCAGACCGCGATCCACGTGGCTGGTCACTGGCACCTGCGTGGCCCCGAGGGTCTCGTCACCCATCCCTTTGATCTGGGTGAACTGGTCAGCGATACCATGCTGACGGCCCCGTTTGCCTGGCAAGGCGACTTGGCAACCCGCCGTTGGGGCGTGAGCGGGCAGATCAATTGGCGTGATCAGCCGATCGCGTTCAGCTTCACGGCCCCGATCCTCTTTCCGACCATTGGGGTCTGGCAAACTATCGCGGCCCCCGCTGACCAGCCCTATGCGCTGGACCAACTGCTTGACGCCAATGGTGCCCCACGCCAGGATCAGCACCTGACCTGGCAAGTGGCGATCCAGGCAACCACGGGCCTGCAAAGCCTCACCGAACGCTACAACGTTCCATTGGGGGCTTACGCCGACGCCGCCAATGGGGCCACGGTCATCGGCTATGCCGTGACCAGCCTATACAGCCCCGATCAGCGTAGGGTACGGATTGCCTACCAATGTACCGAACCTGTTGAACTGACCCTCAACGGGAAGCCGATTGCCAGCGCCCACGTCGTCACCGTTTCGCCCTTGCGCGTGAATCCTGACTGGTCGTATAGCGAACCCGTCGAGTTGCAAGCGGGCCGCAACTACCTCATGGTCAGCAGTTGTAAATTACGGCTGTCAAGTGGCTCTTGCGCACTTTTGGTGATCCCGAGCGTCCATTTGTTCGTCTAAGATCGAGAGCGTGAAGACGACAATATGGAGCAATACGATGCTCGTTGATATGCTGAAC
>JBLWKA010000257.1:0-4107 GCA_048381555.1 Oscillochloridaceae bacterium umkhey_bin13 | reverse complement strand
GCTGCTCGCTCAAGGTGTACCGTACCAGTGTCGTGCAGCAGATCCACCTTTACGGTGAACTACACCGTTTTATTCCGGCCATCGCCTCGTGGCAAGGGGTCGCGGTAGCCGAAATGCCGGTGAACCATCAGGCCCGCCAATTTGGCACGTCCAAATACGGCATCGGCCGCACCACCCGCGTCGTGCTCGACCTGATCACCGTGCGCTTCTTGCTCTCGTATTCGACCCGCCCGATGCAAGTCTTCGGCACACTGGGCATGCTCTTGGGTGGGTTGGGTACGATCCTGTTAGCCTACCTGGGCTATATTCGCATCTTCTTTAACAGCCCGCTCAGTGATCGGCCTTTGTTGTTGCTGGCAGTGTTGCTAGTGGTGCTTGGGGTACAATTGGTAGGTATGGGCCTGCTGGGCGAACTGATCACACGGGTCTATTACGAAGGCAGCAATCGCCGCATCTACACCGTGCGCGACGAGTTGAATCAGG
Source organism: Oscillochloridaceae bacterium umkhey_bin13 (assembly GCA_048381555.1). Taxonomy (GTDB): domain Bacteria; phylum Chloroflexota; class Chloroflexia; order Chloroflexales; family Chloroflexaceae; genus Viridilinea. Next base: position 3,624 of record JBLWKA010000257.1, on the reverse strand, counting down.
TGGACTAATGCGTATCCTGATGCTCAACTACGAATATCCGCCGCTTGGGGGCGGAGCCGCGCCGATCACCCAGGCCCTGGCTGAACAACTTGCCATAGCTGGCCAGCAGGTTGATGTGCTTACGATGGGCTTTCGGGGCTTGCCTGCACGTGAAGTGCATTATGACGGCAACTTACGGATCATGCGGGTGCCCGCCGTCCGTCGTTCCATGGTGCGGGCCGAAACCCCCGAAATGGCAAGTTATCTATTGGCGGCCTTGCCAGTCGTTTTAGCACTCAGTCGTGCGTTCCGTTACGACCTGATCCACACCCATTTTCTAATCCCCACTGGCCCGCTCGGCGTGACCCTCAAAGCCATAAGCGGGCTGCCCTTGGTTGTCACGATTCACGGTTCTGATGTGCCCGGCTACAACCCCGACCGCTTTACCCAGGCCCATCGCCTGTTACAGCCAGTCTGGCGGCAGATCGTGCATGCGACCGACGCGATCATCACCCCGTCGGCTTATTTAGGCCATTTGTTGCAGCGCAGTGTCCCCACGCCGTTTCATGTCATCCCTTATGGCTTCAGTCCGCCGCCCCCGGTCACGGTCACGCGCCGCCAACGCATCCTGTTTGCCAGTCGGCTCTTTCCGCGCAAAGGTGCGCACGTGCTGCTCGAAGCCCTCGCTGGCCTCGACGTGAAGGACTGGGAAGTTGTGATCGCCGGTGATGGGCCGATGCTCGAACCGCTTCAGGTGCAGGCGCGGCAATTAGGTTTGCCGGTCGTCTTCCCTGGCTTCGTCAGGGGTCAGGCCCTGCACGAACTGTATGCTTCAAGTGCGATCTTCGTCTTCCCCTCGCTCCAAGACAACTTCCCGGTGGTTTTGCTCGAAGCCCTGAGCCATGGCTGTGCGATCATTACCAACAATTGCACTGGCATGCCCGAGGTGATCGGCCCGGCTGGGTTACTGGTGCCGCCAACTGATGTACCCGCCTTGCGCGACGCGCTTACCCGCCTGATGCACGATGCGGCGCTGCGTGATGAACTCGCCCAGCGCGGGCCGCAACGCATCACCGAGTTGCGCTGGGAACGGATTATCCAGGCGCATCTGGCATTGTATCGGCAGGTACAACCTCTCCACAACCCTGGTAACAACCCCTCGGTATAATCCCTATCGTCTGCACCGTCGTGTTGCGGAGGCTCCCTCTGGTGTTCGCACCAGCTTACACTGCTAGGAATGGTTATGACTCTGCCCACCAAACAGCACCATATTGTGCATATTATTGACCACATGGGGTTGGGGGGCGCTCAACGTGTCGTAGCTGATCTTGCGATACGCCAAATGCACAGTGGGCGATCGGTAAGTATTATTTGCCTACGTGGTCCAACACCGTTAAGTACTGAGCTCGCCAATCAAGGAATAAGACTCTATTACATCTCGTGCCACCGCTGGAGTCTACGGCAATTTGACTTAATTGCGAATTTATTAAGAAATTTGGCACCAAGCTTAGTACATCTTCATCTGTTACGCGCACAAACTATCGGGCGTGCTGCGGCAGTTGTTGCAGGCGTGCATTCTTTAGTCGTCCATGATCATGATTCTAGTGCCGAGATATACTCGCATCCGGGGCCTATTCTTGTATTTCGTCGCTTAATCGAGCCTTATGTGCCACCATGTCGTATTGTATATATCGTTCTCACCGAAGAAGCACGTGAGTACGCAATAAATATTCGGCGTTTACAATGTGAAAAGCTTGTCGTTATCCCGAACGGTGTTGACATTGATTATATTGACCAGTGTAAATTACATAAAACCGAGGCTCGCCGAACGCTAAACATCGCTCAAAATTATCCGTTGATTGTGACAGCGGGGCGTCTAAATATAACTAAAGGATTTGATGTGTTAATTGAAGCAATGACAATCCTTCCACCACACATCCATCTTGCTATTGCTGGTGATGGGCCAGAGCGTGCTAATTTGCTAGCCCAAATTGTAGCGTCTGGTTTGCAATCACGTATTCGTTTACTTGGCCAACTTGATGATATTCGTCCACTTCTTCGCGCATCAGACCTCTATGTTCAACCTTCACGTCGTGAGCCTTTTGGTCTTGCAGCAGCAGAAGCGGCAGCGCTCGGATTACCAGTTGTAGCAAGTGCGGTCGGAGGATTACGTCACGTTGTGCGTCATGAACTAACTGGATTACTTGTACCACCCGATCATCCTCGTTTGCTTGCAGATGCGATACTTACTCTTACAAATGACACTACCAGAGCAAATGTAATGGGTGCAACAGGACGTCAATATATTCAAGAAACCTTTGACATATCGCTTATTGCAGATCAGATCGACCAAGTATATGCCAGTTTATTGTAGTGAACAAGCGGTTACAAGGTGTTGCACATCCTGAATAGCGTCGTATCGTGCAAAGAAATCAAAAACAAAATCACTATCAAGCTATCCTTCGAGTACTAATCACGAGTATTTTTATCGGTCTATTACTTGTATTCATACCATGGAATGAGATTTTAAACACACTTGCGACTGCAAACCCGACTTTTGTCATACTTAGCTGGACACTGTATTACATAGGTGTCGCACTTAGTTGCTGGAAGTGGCGTATTATTTTGCAAATAGAAGGGTTTAATGTTTCATTTCTATTGTTATATCGCTGGTATCTTATCGGGGCTTTTGCAGGAAATTATCTTCCTACCGACGTGGGGGGTGACGTTGGAAGAGTGGTGTTAGCAAGTCGTATGTTAGGTCATCCTGTTGAAGTCACTCGTTCTGTCTTAGTTGAACGACTTAGTGGCTTGTTATTCATGATTATACTGGCATGGTTTGCTGTTATAATTTTACTTAATCAACTATTTTTGGCATTTATTATTGTTTTGATTGGATTTTTAATCACGAGTGTATTTTTTACCTCAAATATTGACAACCCGAAAAGATCCTCTGATTTATTATTTGTATATTTATGGAATCATCTCCCTGCAAAAATTCATCAAATACTGATTTCATTAGTCAATACACGTCATTACTATCGTCACCTAAAGCCTTTACTTCTTATTGGTATGCTATCTTTGCTTTTTCAGGTTTTATCGGGTATAGGAACCTGGATTAATCTACGCGCAGTAGGCGTTGATCTCAATCCAGTACAAGTTATTTTGGTATTTGCGCTTGTGAGCGTGGCAACACTACTTCCAATCACTATTAATGGTTGGGGGGTACGTGAAGGTCTGTTAGTAGCTCTGCTTGCTTCATTTGAAGCATTGCCGAGTGCTATTTTAGCTGGTGCATTACTAGGGCGAGCGATTGTTTTGCTTGCGAGCCTTCCCGGTGGCCTGTTTCTGGTATTTGAACGCAAGCACCCGCGTGATAGTGCCGACAAGGCCAATGCCGACAAGCACCAGGAATCATCCTCATGATCTTTGCGTTCAAATCCCTCGATCATGACGTGCCATCGATCACGATGGCTTGGTTCTACCCGTGACGACCCCCGCTTCCTCCCCGCGAGCCTTCCCCCGCGATCCCATCCTCTGGCTGATGATCGCCGCCGTAGGCACCATGCTGACCTTGCTCAGTCTGATGCGCTATTGGGGCTTTAATGCGATGATGCTCGACCTGGGCAATATGACCCAGGCGAT
>JBLWKA010000256.1:0-4136 GCA_048381555.1 Oscillochloridaceae bacterium umkhey_bin13 | reverse complement strand
CGATTACGCTGATCGGGCGCAGTAGCACGTGGAGCCAGCGGGTGGCGACACCATCGCCGCGCCAAGTCAAGCCACGCGACCCGCGCCGCGTGGTGATGGCCTGGCTCCATCACCGCAGCTACGGCACGCTGGGTGTCTACCTCGCCGAGCACGCATCCGATCTGCGTCTGCTCCCGCCGCCGCGCAAGTGGCTCCGGGTGCGCGGCCAGTTCCAGCCCTGGCGGGTGCATGCCCAGCCGGATGATCCACGCTCGGCGGTGGCTCCAGATCTCACCCCTCTCGCGCTGGTGGTCTCCGAGCTGACCCTGGTCGAGCGCGCTGATCTCGCCCTTGCCGACGCGCCCCTGCTGCTCCGCCCGCAGCATGTCCGGTTGCTCACCGGGCGGCGCTGCGGGCGTGGCGTGATCGCGCCGGTGGCACAGCAGCCAGATCTCAGCTACTGGAAGACGGTCGGAACACCACCGGCGATTGCCACCTGGAATCGGATCGTCGGCGTCGTCAGCAGCCTCGGTGCCACCCGTTATCTGCGCTATGTCCTCAGCACCGCGCGGGAAGGATGAAGGATGAGAGATGAAGGATGAAGACCGCTGCAGCTTGTCCCGAAGCTACAAGCACGCCGGGCAATCCGATCCTATCGGCCAGATCTGCATCAAACAAGGAAAGCACCATCATGGCAGACTATTGCCGGGTCACCATCGTCGGCAACCTGAGTAGCGATATCCGGCAGACGCGATCAGCGGACGATCCACGTCAGGTGATCGGGGTGACCACGGTCTGCGTATCCCGGACGCAGCTCACCCAGGGCGAGGTGGAGCATAGAACGACACTAATCCCGGTTGAGATTGTCGGCGCGGCGCGCGCGGCGCGAGCAGCGCAGCTGTTTGGCGCCGGTAGCCGGATTGTGCTCGATGGCCATCTCGAGCTGCGCGAGACTGCCGAAGCAGAAACGCTGCCCGCTGTCAATGGCCAACGCGAAGTCGCAGTGATCGTGCCGCGCACCACCCTCGTGCTGGTCGTGGACGCGATCTTTAACGCCGACCTGCCGACGCCGGCGCCTGAGGCACAGCTGTTGAGTGGAGCACGGAGCGCGTAGATCGGTGCGGATCGACGGCGCTGGCGTGCCGTATGCGGCAAGAGCTTTTTCTCGCCTCTTCCCCAGTCGTGCTACAATCGGCAGCGCACCACCCCACTGTCAGTTCAGGGATCCAGCACGGCAATGCCAGACGAGCACTACGAGCACCCGAAACTCGCGGCGATCTATGACCTGTTCAGCGCATGGTCTGCCAGTCGCGACTTCTACCTGACGCAGGCAGGCGATGCGCCACAGCAGATCCTCGACCTAGGGTGCGGCACCGGGCTGCTCTGTGATGCCTACGCCGCCCAGGGCCACAACGTCACCGGCGTTGACCCGAGCGCCACGATGCTGGCCGTTGCGCGTCAGAAGCCGCACGGCCAGGCGATTACGTGGGTGCAAGCCACCGCCCAGGCGTACCGCTCGGCGCAGCGGTTTGACCTGATTATCATGACCGGCCATGCCTTCCAGGTCTTACTCGACGACGATGCTGTGCATGCGGCCCTGGTCACCGTGCGCCAGCACTTGAACCCAAACGGGCGCTTCGTCTTCGAGTCGCGCAACCCGGCGATTGATTGGGCGACAGAATGGAATGGCAGCTACGCGCTTGATCATCAGGGTGTGACCATCAACGAAATAACCGAAGTGCGCGCCCAGGTTAGCGACCGCATCAGCTTCGAGATGCGCTATCAGTTCCCTGATGAAACCCTGGTTTCGCAAAGCGAGCTGCACTTCCTCCCACGACAGGCGCTTGAGGAACGGCTCGCTAATGCCGGTCTTTTGGTGGAGACCGTCTTCGGCAATTGGGACGCCACCCCCTTCGATCCGGTGACCTCGCACGAGATGATCTTCATCACGCGACCCATCCAGCCGTAACAAAGCGGTGAGCCGCCACGAAGTCAGGAACAAGGGGGCGAAACGGGTGGTGGCACTGCTCGATCTGAAGCACAACCATGGGGCTCTTGGTTGTCAGGTAGGGTGAACGTGGATAGTTGGTCTTTGTAGATGCAGAGAAAATTCTCTACGTGCTCAGCTCCGATCCTCTGTAGTGGGCCAGGCAGTTCATCCATTGGAATCATCGGACGATCAACATTGAGTCCAAGTGTTGCTGCGCCTTTGCGCGTTCCTGCCTGGATGTACACTGCAGTTGGTCGTTTCCCTAAGCGAACCGCAAGCCGAAGCGCGGTATCGTACATCGCGAGTGGGCCAAATCCAGGTACAGCACAGCCGCGAACGATGTGGATCACATCTTCAAATGAGTTGCTCTGCTCAAGCTGTTCCGCATGTATCTGTAAACATTGTCGGACACTTTCCAGTACCGTGCGTTTGAGTCGGTATTGATGGGGGTGCCGCTTCCCACTGGGGAGCTTTGCAAGTGCTGCATACTCAATTGACATGTCGATTGTTGGCAAGTGCTCATAAAACGCGAGATGCTGACTAAAATGTGGATGGATGTGGGTCTGATAGTGGCTGATCAGAACGATAAGATTTTTATCGCTCACAATAAGGCTCCGTTTTCGTATGAAGTGTAAGATGATTATCTGCTGTCTCTGCAAAGAAAACCGGCTCTATCCCTTATCGCTACGTTTCGGTTCTTCACGTGTGCGCGTCTGCTGCGCGATGCGCTCAGCTTGCGCTTCGATCGCACGTCGTACGTCCGCTACCGATTGCCCTGCTAACTTCGCCGCAGCTGCAATGATATCGTCGGTGAGGGCAATATCAAATTCGATCGCTGTCGAATCACAGTGCGTGCAGCGCGCACTATCGACGTAAAACCTGTTGCGATAGGTCTTAAAAAAGACATGTGCGATCTGGTAGCGCTGCTGCAGATGATGCGCAATCAATCCCTGCGTACGGTCATCATGTTGCTCAGCTTTCGGTACGCCGCCGATCCAGAACATTGTTCGTTCGAAGGTCTGCGTGTTCCCGCACTGCGTACAGCGAACCGGGTGGAGTGTATTGAACTTTTCGCTGCGGGTGAGTTCTGTGGTCTCCTGGTGCGTAAGCGCTCGTATTTGAATGGGTGGAGGCATAGGATCTCCTGCGGAATCCCGATCAGCGGATGAAACCATACGCATTGAACCAATGATAAGCACCGCTTAGATCGGCTGTCGATCACGCTGCCAGCGCCGGTTCGTAATGCAAGACGATCAATTGATTTGCACGCAGCGCGAGCAGCGCGTACGTCCGACCATTGTCGTCGCTGAACTCCACTTCGAAGGCATGCGGCGCCAACTCCTCGACGACTGTGCCGACCTGGCCGCGGCGGAGGCCGTGATCGGGGACCGCTTCGAGCAGTGCGACGACATCAAACAGTTTTGGTGTGTCAGGCATAACAGCCTTGTCCCGAAGGCAGGAATCAGTCATAGAGCTTATCACGGTGTAGGCTGGAATCAGGCAGTGGCGGAGCAGAAGGACGCTCTTGTTCAGCCCAACACCGCGCAGCTTCAGTCCGCTCCTGTGGCGTTGCGGTCTGCCAGAACGGCAGGGCTGTGACTGGGCGCAGTATGAGCGTCTCACCTTGCATCTCAAGCACATAGCGGGTACGCGGCTTCACGACCGCCAGCAGATCGCCTGGCAATTGAATAGCGCCTCGCTCATCAACTTCGACAATCTCGCTCATTGCTCACGCTCCTTTGGAGCTTGCGATGCGCGATATTGCCGGCTGAATTCGACTGCCTCATCAAATGCAGGCGTGTCGGCGAACACGCCGCTGATTTGCTCCCACCAGGGAACAATGGCTGGCTTTGGCAGCTGGCGCTTGAGCATTAGCAGTTCTTGTTCAAGGATCGCGCCCCGCTCCTCAAGGGTCATGGTTGACCTCTCGCATCCTTCTCATTTCTTTGCTGCCCACATTATACCCTTCCCGGCTGGCGCGCTGCCAGCGCTGGGGTTTGCTCTGTGTCGCTGCGACCCATTCAGGCTTTCCTACGCCAGATCCGTTACTGCTACTGATGCCGGCCAGGGCCGCGCAGTCGATACTGGACGCACCACCCCTGCATCCAGCAGTCACCCATCATGCACTGTCTGGCAGTAGGCGGCGTTCGCTCGCCGAGGTCAATCC
>JBLWKA010000255.1:0-4415 GCA_048381555.1 Oscillochloridaceae bacterium umkhey_bin13 | reverse complement strand
AGTTCTAGACTGTAGTTTACACCTGGGACCTAAGCCATTGGACTCTCACCTACTTAGGGGATATTTGTGCATGAACGCGCAATTCCGTACTTGGGTGATGAAGATCTGACGGGCTTGCGCTATCCTACTGAGGCAACGCGGGATACCAAGCGGGGAGCGTTGCTAAGTCTAAGCAAGGAGCGTGAGCCATGAGCTTGATCATCCGTCCTCGTCCCGTGACGAGCCAGCCCCAGTTTGTGAATGTGTTGACGGTGCGGCGTGCCATACCTACGGATGCGGCGCTGGCACGAGGATCTGGTCGAACGGCTGGTGTGGGCCCGCGAGTGGAGCCGGGCCGGCTTGGTGCCAGCCGGTTTGGCAACTCAGTTTGTGGTTGGCCCAGCCGGTGAACATGATCAGGCGTTACTCCGGGCAAGCAGTTGGCTCTACCGCGACCTGGGGCTGCGCCGGGTCTATTTTGGGGCCTTTGCGCCTGTGGTTGGCCCTGGCAGGGTGAAGCAAGCTTCACCCTGCCAGGGGAACCATGTTCCTCCACCCCTCCGTGGCGCGAAGCGCTGTTCCTCTGCGCCTCCGTGGCGCAAGACGACGGGTGTGGCGAGCGCGACACAAACGAGAGGGGAAACGGAGGAACCATGTTCCTCCACGCCTCCGTGGCGCGAGGCGCTGTTCCTCTGCGCTATCGTTGCGGCCCTGCCCCACGCTGTCGAGCCGCATAAACTATATCTGGCCGAAGGGTAACGCACATTTCTCCCTGGAACCTTCATATTCTCTTCACAGGCTCAGGCTAAGCTAAAGCGGTATTGGTGAGTCAGGGCCGCTTGTACCGAGTGAACGCTCATGATACGCAATAGACATACCTGCTCCCGATACAACAAATATTGGCACACGAGCATATATGAAGGAGGAGCTATGCGTCAAACTCTGGTCACCCGTCTGAGCGGGATCACGCTGGCTACGGCACTCGCGTTGGGGCTTGGCTTGAGTCATCCCGCCCCGGCAGCAGCGGCATCCACTGTTGATACGCAGGTACAGGTTGCGGCCACCACGGCCCAGCATCCGGGCCGCCCTGGTGGGGTGCGTGCGCTGGCTGGGCGGGCTTTAGTGGCGGCGCTGGTGAATCAAACTGCCGAAGCAACTGGGCAGACCCGAGCCGCCGTGGTCGCTGCGGTGCAGGGCGGTCAGTCGCTGGCCCAGGTTGCCAGCGCCGGGGGCAGCACAACGGAAGCGGTGGTCGAGGCGGTGATCAGCAAATTGCGCGACCGTACGGCCCAGGCAGTCACGAATGGACGGATCACGCAGGCCGAGGCCGATGCGATCATCGCGGAAGCCACCACCCGTGCGACCGAGGTCATGAACGATACGACCCTCGGTGAGCGGCTGCGTGGCCGCAAGAATGGCTAGAACCACCTGGATTTGGCGCACTCTGGTACGATAACCTTGGGCAGCCTCCGCAATGGGTATGAATTGGTTGTGCCCAGTCGGCCCTGCCCAAGGAGGTCGTATGCGTCACGGATGCTTGCCTTTAGGCGCGGAAGCCCAGGAGCTTCAGCCCTGGGAGGAAGCGCCCTGCTTCAGCGGCTTGAGCCCCATCATGGGGGTTTTTGCAGGACCCCCAATAGACTAAAGCAAACGCTACCGGATACGTGCGTGGCTAGGCTACGTGCTCCATCCCGCTGCTCGTGTTCTGGAGCAGCGCCGCGACGACCCGCTCCAGGTCAATGGGCGCCACCCGGCTCGTAAACTCGTAGCGTCCGTAGAAGTTGATGTGCTGCCAGGCGATCAGTGCCACCTGGGTGAGTTGCGCCACCCCGGCCAGATCACCGGCGGCTCGCCTCTCTTCCAGCACCCGCGACAAGATCGCCACACAGGCTGGTGCGGATCTTCTCCTGGATGCGGCGCGGCGGTAGCGCGGGGCGAACTGATAGCCAAAGACGTGGAGCAGGGCGAAGTTGACCTCATTGGTTCCGTAGGTATCAGTCGAGTGGATCGCCGGTTGCACGCTCGTCGTGTTGTTGAGCAGCAGGTCGAGGATGTAGTGGCTCTCGTGGTCGTGGGCGCCGATCACCTGCGCGTTCACGGGGATGTAGCCGGCGACCAGGGTGTTGGCGACGATGCCTTTGCGGAGCCCGAAATACTTGCGCGAATGGCGGGCGTTGAAGGTCGGGAGGGCGGTCTCGAACTTCTGCCCATCGCTGCTGGAGTGGACGAGCCCATTCAGGTCGTAGTGGCGGGCGATTGGCAGCGCCGCGATGGCGTTACAGACCAGGTCATTGGCCGCCCGCAGCGTCTCCGGGCGCAGGTAGTTCTCCGAGGCTCGCATCAGCACATGGGTGGGCAGGTCAGAAATCTCGCCCATGCGCCCGAGGCCCATATTGGTGCCCCAGGCCATCAGGCAGGCGTACAAGACCGCCGGCTCGGGGCGCTGTTTCTGGTAGCGGCTGAGGACGTGGCTGAAGGCACTCAGTACCTCGCAGCCGGCCTGGGCAAAGGCAAGCACCTGGCGCAGGTCGACCTGCGGCACGCTGTCGAAGAGCGGGTCGTTGACCGGCTCGCTGCCCGGCGGGTAGCTGAGCGTCCAGCGCCGGTGCTCGCCACGTCGAGTGACGCGCACGTCTGTATTCTCGCCGTTGGCGATCCGGGCGTTCACCTCCTGGATGCAAGCCTCCAGCTGCTCCTCCAGGGCGGCGAGCTGCTCGCGGATCGGCTGGCGCAGGCCGGGCAGGTTGATGGCGGCCAGGATACGCTCCTTCTCACGCCACTGCTCGTCGCTGAGCAGGTCGTCGGCGAAGCTGCGGAACTGCACACTGGCGCGACACACGATGGTGCCGGCCTCCAGGCCGTTGCAGACCTGCTGGTAGGCCAGGAAGGAACTCGTAGCGGTCGGCATGCAGCCGTTTCGTCCCATCGGCGTCCTGTTGGTAGAGGTAGCGCTTGAGGCGGACGGGAATCCAGCGCGCCGGAAAGCTCTCCTGGTCGAGGTCTTTGAGCGGCCGCCCACTGGCAATGGCGCGCAGGAGAAGTGGAAGCGGTGGTAGCGGTGGATGACGAAGCAGAGCAGGTAGAGGTAGGTGAGCCAGGCTGCGTGCGCAGGATGTCGCTCACGCGCTGCTGCTCGCCGCTGAGCGCCTTGCCGATCAGATCCTGCATCACGGTGTAGGCGGGCGCGACGATACGCTGGTCTGCAAGGGAGTGGAGCAGCTCGCGGAAGAGGTAGAGCGGCTTGGTGCTGAGCCGGGCCAGCTGCTGTGCCCGCTCAAAGAGCTGCTGGCGCTCGGCGGCACGGCACATCCGGTAGCCGAACAGCTCCAGGATGATGTCGCGCTGGTTCGCCAGCGTGGGGCTGGTCGGCGCGACAGAGGTCACCGGTGAGTCCGTAGGAAAGTAGCGCGCGAGGACCGCCGCCACATCGTCGGCGACCTGGGCGAAGGTGAAGATGAAGAACTGCTGCCTGGCCTTGAAGTAGCCCAGTTGGAGGATGAAGCTTATCTGTGAGGGGAGGGAGCGCAAGCGGCGACAGACCGCCTGTTCGGTCGCGGTGAGGGTAAAATGGAGCTGGCGCTCATCAGGAGTGAAGCGGGGGAGTCCATAGAGGTCATCAATCTCGTGGTCATCCAAGATGTTTAGTCGCTTCTGCTGGTCGGTTTCATGTCTGTGGGCCATCTGCATCTCCTCTTCCACAGCCGGCCACGGCCGTGGCGACCGTCTCACAAAGTAGACATGTCGAGACATCGTAAAAGCGGTGTCTCAAATAATGGTGCATAATAGCATTCGTAGAAAGTCTAACATGATGTGAGACAGGGAGGGGCTATGGCGCTGGTGGGCTACGCGCGAGTGAGCTCAGTGGGGCAGAGCCTGGAGGTGCAGCTGGAGAAGCTGAAGCACTGCGATAAGCTCTACCAGGAGCAGCGCAGCGCAACGGGCAAGCGCCCACGGCTGTCCGCCTGCCTGGAGTACGTGCGCGAGGGCGACACCCTGGTGGTCACCCGGCTCGACCGTCTGGCCCGCTCGACCCTGCACCTCTGCCAGATCGCCGAGGAGCTGCGGCGCAAGGGCGTTCACCTCCAGGTGCTCGACCAGCAGATCCACACCAACGACGCAACCAGCCAATTGCTCTTCCACATGCTCGGTGCCATCGCGCAGTTCGAGACGGAGCTGCGGGCCGAGCGCCAGATGGACGGCATCCAGCTCGCCAAGGCCAGAGGGGTAGTGTTTGGCCGGAGCAAGCAGCTCACGCCAGAGCAGGTCGCCGAGCTTCAGGAGCGGCGCCAACAGGGCGTGCTCATTCGCACGCTGATGCAGGACTACCAGATTTCCAAGGCCACTGTATATCGATACCTGGGAATGAGAAACGAAAAAGAAGAAACGTGAGTAAGCGTTTATTGTGATTTGCATTTCAAAAAAAGCTTACTCTTGAA
>JBLWKA010000254.1:0-4513 GCA_048381555.1 Oscillochloridaceae bacterium umkhey_bin13 | reverse complement strand
GGCACAGGAATAGTAGGTTTGGTACTGCTACTTGTTCCTGGGGTTCTGAACATGGCCACTACGCTGGTGTATCGCACTAGCAACCCCTATGCGCAGGAGATACCGCTTGACGCAATGCGCGGCCTATCGGTAGCGATGATCGCTAAAGTACCGCTCACTTTCTACTTCTTTCTTGTGGGCGAGCGGCTTTACCCGCTCCTAATCTGGGCAGTGCTGCCGATAATCCTTGTTAGTGCAACCTGCTCTATGTTGGCACTCCCTAAGCTGCACAGCATGAAAGCTATTGCCTGGCATGCTGTACTGGGTCTGCTGACCGTAGGAGCACTCTTCCTTATCCTGGATCCGCTCGCTCCGCCATCATTCCAGGGTGCGGCTCCGCGCTATATTATCTTTGTTCTGCCAATTGTGCTGCTTGTCCTGGCCCTTGGTGCCAACAACTCACGAATCTTATGGGTCGGCCTGATCACCTCACAGCTGACAGGGCTAACCTTTCTGCATAGCTCGAACTGGAGCTATGGTACTACCGATCTGATCGACTGGCCCCACCATCTGAAACAGGTGGTGATCAGACCGGAGGTAACCTGCCTGGTCGTGGATGGGCGAGCCCGCAGCCCTGTTGAGCGCTACGCCCCCGCTGGGGTCCAGATTGTGAATACGCCGGAGCAGTGCATGCCCTATGAGCGCATCATACTCATCACTGCCGATAATCGACTCGCACTCCTACGCCCGTTCGACAAGTTTGCCTTGACCCTCGTCGCCGATCACCGCCTAGCCGCGAACATAACCCAATTCCCAGCCCAGTTCAGTACATACGACAAGGCCCCAGGCGAGGGTGTACCAATCATCCCAGGCCGCCTCGATCTTCCCGAGCGAGATCTTGTACTTCCCGTCCAAGCGGCACGGCATGACTGGACGCTACACGGCTTTGTTCGCTTGGACGGTACCGATGCAACCGTCGAGCTAGCGCCCCCGGCGGGTTCCGGCCTGTACCTACTCAGCAACTATCGCAACTCCAGCGCAATCCCTGACGGTACACCGATCGCGACGATCCGGTGGACTGGGACAATGGGCGAAGAGCAGGAGACAACAATTCGGGCAGGGGTGGAAACAGCAGACTGGAATGGGCGCTGCACCAGCTGCGAGCCTGTCTTCCAGTGGACCAAACGCCTGTCTCTAGTAGGTGCTCGGAGCTACCCGGATGCCTACCGGCATTACCAGGCGACAGTCTGGGCAAGCCCACTTGCAGCGCCACCCTGGTCAGTCGCCCATATTGTTGTCACTTCACTGCTTGATGACGGTACCTTCTACTTTTGGGGAATCTACCCTGCGTCTACCCAGACGGAAGCCCGACCTTAGTTATTGAGGTGCTCAGGCTCTCCTTAATCATTTGCTACGTCCCTCCAGATCGGGCATATGGGTAAATTATGTACCAAGCCGCTCTGCCAAGGCCACTCATCACCATCATCATGCCTATCCGCAACGAGGCTGACTTCATTGCCCGCAGTCTCACTGCGGTACTGCGCCAGGACTATCCCGCCGAATTAGTCGAAGTGCTGGTGGTAGATGGGATGTCAGATGATGCAACCCGTGCGGAGGTCTATTGTACCGTAGCGGCGAACCCCGACTCACCCTTAGTAACAGTCCTCGACAATCCCGGACGCATCGTTCCTACAGGCATGAACCTTGCCCTGGCCCGTGCTCGCGGAGAGATCATTGTGCGTGTGGATGGGCATTGCGAGATCGCGCCTGACTATCTACGGCGCTGCGTTGAGGCTCTGACCAAAACTAATGCCGCTTGCGTCGGTGGCCCGATGCTCACCATTGGCAATAGCATGGCAGCCCGCGCCATCGCACTGGCCCAGAGTTCGCCGTTTGGGGTTGGTGGAGTGGCCTTTCGCACTGGGCGCAGCGAGGGCAGTTACGTTGATACCGTCGCCTTCGGCGCTTATCGCCGCGAGGTCTTCGAGCGCATTGGCGGCTTTGATGAAGAACTGGTACGCAATCAGGATGACGAGCTTAATTTTCGCTTGACCCAGGCCGGGGGCAAGATCTGGCTCGACCCGGCGATCAGGTCGGTCTACTACAGCCGCGCTAGCCTGCGCAGCCTCTGGCAGCAATACTACCAGTATGGCCTGTACAAAGTACGGGTCATCCAAAAACGGGGGGCCGTACCTTCGTGGCGACATCTTGTGCCAGGGTTCTTTGTGCTGGCCTTGCTCGGTAGTCTGTTGTTGGCACTTATCACCCATCGTCCGCAGTTGGGCTTGGTTGTTGCAGGGCCTTATGCCGCCGCCAACCTGACGGCCAGCCTCTGGACAGGTCGCTATGAATTGCGCACCCTGCCGCTGCTGCCACCCGCCTTCGCAACGCTCCACCTGGCCTACGGGCTGGGTTTTTTAGTCGGCTTGTGGCGTTGGCGTAAAGATTGGGACACTCGTAATGCCGAAGAGGTTTTGCGATGACAGCGATCAGTGCGGAGCGCCCTTTGCGCCAACTCCTGCTTACGCCACCCCAATGGCTGCTGATAGGCATTGTGCTTATAGCATCGTTTGTTCTCACCATGCTTTTCTGGGCCGTGATCCCAACTGGCATGGGCGAAAATGAGAGCTCGGATTTTTTGCATTTCTATGCTCCAGTGGCACGCAATATCCTGGCTGGCGAAGGATTAGTAACTAACAACGGTCAACTAGCGGTTCGTTATCCTCCAGGTTACCCAATCCTTCTGGCTGGCATCTTTGGACTCTCAGGCCTTACTAGTATCTCTGAGTCGACCCTGCTCGCTGCTTTCACCCTCCTCTGCATGGGCCTCAGTGGGGTCTTTGTGCTGTTGTTGGCCCGTACCCTCTGGAACCCTTATCCTGCCCTGTTTGCTGCACTAGTCTGGATCAGTTACCCGCTGGCCCTCTGGAGTACCAAGCAGCCAAACTCCGAGATCCCCTTTACACCAGTACTTTACGGCGCGGTTTTACTCCTCTGGAGTGGCCTAGCGCGTCGCAATCTGACGTGGCCGTTGGCAATTGGTACTGGCTTGTTGCTTGGCTTTGCCATGCTCATCCGGCCCATCGCTCTCGGGGCGGGAGTCATTCTAGCGCTTGGCCTCCGGTTTGGCACGGGCTACCTGCCGCGCTCACGCCGCTTCATCCTGATCGGGATGCTTCTGCTTGGTAATTTGCTCATGATCTTACCCTGGCAACTTTGGGTGTACAACCAGACAGGTCAGGTCATTTTGTTGAGCACAGGCGGCGCACCGAGTATCCGCGATGGGCTGACCTTTGCCGTAAACCCTAAAAGCTACCGTGAGGGCGTGATTGTACCCGAAGCAGTAGCAGTCCTTAGTAGTAACATTATGGATCGCGGTAGTCAAATCCAGTCAACGAGCGAACTCTTGGCTGTAGTCGCCACTGAGGGGCGCGAACAACCCCTCGCTCTGCTTCAGCTCATCGTGCTCAAGGCGGCACGTAGTTGGTACGCCACCGATAGTCAGCGTTTTGAGTTGCCAATCTTGATTTTACAGTTACTCTACTTGCTGCCAATCCTGGTAGCAACATGGACGACCTGGCGTATGGGCGGGAAATGGCGGAACTATACACTGATGGTATGGCTACTTGTAGGCTACTTTTGGGGCATGACCACGCTGGTGCTCTCAATCGTACGCTATATGTTTCCGATGATGGGTTTATTGTTTGTATTGTTGCCAGGACTAATTATGGCACGAAGATCACGAACCCATGAACCCCTACGAAACTGAGCGCCTCGCCCGGGTCTACGCGGATTACGCCAATGATGCGGCGACGCGGGCGCGTTGGGATGGGCGCAATCCCGGCAATGCGGCGATTGTCGCCGAGCGGCAGCGCAGCATCCGGGCCTTGCTGGCAGCTGCGGGCCTGCTACCCCTGGCCGGGCGGCGCATCCTCGAAATTGGCTGTGGTTCGGGTGGGGTGCTCAGCAGTCTGTTAGCGCTGGGGGCGCAGCCCGAGGATCTGTACGGGGTTGATCTCTTGCCCGACCGGGTTGCCATGGCTGCGCAGCGCCTGCCGTGCAGCCATGTACAAGTTGCCAATGCTGAAGCCTTGCCGTTTCCAGCGGCGCGCTTCGAACTCATTGCGATCTTCACCGTCTTCAGCTCGATCCTCGATCCAGCCATGCGCCGCAATGTAGCCAGCGAAGTGCGGCGTGTCTTACGCCCTGGGGGGGCAGTGCTCTGGTACGATTTTCGCTACAATAATCCCCGCAACCCCCATGTACGCGGGGTGACTCGCCCTCAGATTGCAGCGCTCTTCCCCGATTTAACGCTGCAACTCCAGCGCATTACGCTGCTGCCCCCATTGGCCCGGCGGCTCGGTGCATTGACGCCGTGGTTGTATGCGCCGTTGGCGGGGGTGCCGTTGCTGCGGACGCATGAGGTAGGGGTGTTGCGGTTGAGGTAGGGGCGGTAGTTTTGCTATTAAATCTTTTTGGGGTCGGCCCCTGTACCTCATACTTCTACTATTAATGACGATCTGCTTTCGTGGGG
>JBLWKA010000253.1:0-4627 GCA_048381555.1 Oscillochloridaceae bacterium umkhey_bin13 | reverse complement strand
GCAAGCTTGCTGCGTGCGACTTGCATGCATTAGGCACGCCGCCAGCGTTCGTCCTGAGCCAGGATCAAACTCTGCGTTGCATTGTGAAGCCTGACCTATTGGCCAGTTCCACGAAATTGACGTGAACTACATTTGCTATTTAGTCACTGTTCAGTTGCTAAGGTGCGTCGTGGGAGCGTTGGGCGACAAAAAACCAGGCGGCGGGTTACCCCTCCGACCTGGCGACGGCTCGGCTGCATGCCGGTTCGTTCGCTTTGCGACCCAGGTCACTCTCACTTGTTCTGGTCTGCCTCGCAGAGGAGTGAGACCGTCGAACACCCAAGTAGTATAGCACGCCAACATAAAGCTGTCAAATCCTGTCAAAGTTGAAACGTCACAACGGTTTGGGACGCTAATCGTATCCCGAAGATCAACCAAAGTTGCAATCTTTACCTAGCCGTGGTATACTCTCGGACGGTTGACAAATAAGACCCCGTAGCTCAGTGGATTAGAGCGTTTCCCTGCGGAGGAAAAGGTCGTGCGTTCGAGTCGCACCGGGGTCGCCACTTAAGACTTAAACCAACGGGCGTTGCAGTACAGCCAGTGCCGCAATGTCCGTTGTTGTATGTAGGCTATTCAGTTGGTAACGTGCGAAGGTCTGGGCCAGGGACGTTCATGTTTGTCCCTTGATGCGATGCCTTGACGCATCGCTGGTTTCTTTGATCATCTGGCCTTGCACTCGCTGTTCACAGCAGTGAGTGGTTGGCCTGGTGGTAGCGGATCTCTGAGTCATGAGACAAGGAGGTTCGTATAGCACAATACGGTGTTGAGCCGGGATGGCGCTCTTCATCACCGTACCAACCGCAGGCGTTGATTGGTGTGCTTCATGCACCAGCACCAATCAACGCCTGCGGTTTATTTGTTTGGTCAGTACCCTCTACGCGGGGTTTTGCTTGCTTTTCAGCCCGTCCACGCTGAATCACGCTGAGCACTTGCTCCAACTCTAACCCGAAACACTCTAGGACGCTGTCGAAGTAGATACGGTACTGCCGTCCCAAGCGAGGCACAATCTTAAGCGTACCCTCCCGAATCCACGCTCTGATCGTCTGTGGCGTTGCTTGAAGAACCCAAGATGCCTCCTCTGGCGTCAAGAACAGCGGTTTTTCCACACAAGAACACTTCAAACGCTTGTTGGAGCGTCTCAATCTGATCGGCAGCAACCAAAGACTCTCCAAACATTTGCTGAAGCTCAGGGAGAACGCGTTGATTATCCTGCATTGTACCAGTCGCGATCTGCGCCTGAAGTTCTTTGCGAAGCTGTGCTAATTCATCGGCTTGCAGCAACCCAAGAAGGGTTGGTTCGGTGTGACCGTGCGGAACCCGCCACAAGCCGCCGCTCTTTAGGGGGTGCGGTGAGGCGGGTTTCTCGCTGGCTTCAGCCCTTGCGAATGGCGTCCTGATGAGGTAAAATACCATTTTTTCGTACATATGTTCCGGTTGCGTCCATGATCCGAACCCACATCCTGCCGTGCCGCTTGCCCCGTGCCGAGTCCGATGCGCTCAACCGTGAGAGCGGGCGGATCTACACCGAGGTGCTGGTCTGGCACTAGCGCATCTACCGGCGCACGGGGCGGTGGCTTTCGCCAAAAGCGGATGAACGACTGAATGACTCGTTTGGGCCAAGTACCCTGCACGCCCACAGTCGGGATGCCGCCCAACAGGGCTTTGCGAAGGCATGCAAAACCGCGAAAGCGAACCGGGGTCGCGGCGCGCAGTACCCGCATCGGAGGAAGTTCTACCGCACGACCGTGTGGAAAGCCACGGGCATCACACAGGAAGGCGACCGTCTGCGCTTGGCGCGGGCGAAGAGCCAGGAACCCATCTTCGTGGCACTCCCGCCGAAACTGGCGTCCCTGCCGCCCGCGTCGTTTGTGGAAATGCGTCTGGTCTATGATCCCATCAGCAGGCAGCATCAGTGGCATCTGGTCGTCGACGACGGGCGGGCGAGGCCCGAACCGCCCAAACTCGGCCTTGGGCAGGAGGCGGCTGATTAACCAACGTGCTTCGCGTCGCCCAATCTCACTAATAGGTACATCCTTGTGGCGTCCAAACGGGATAATCGTGGAGGCGGCTTGCTCGTACCGTTTCACCTGCGCGGTCCAGGTTTCGTAGAGCACATCAACCGACACCTTCTCTACTACGCCTCCGGTTCCGTTCGGAATGACAACGAGGCGCACCGTACTCAATGCAGTGTGTTGCGGCGGTACATATCAGACGCTACGGTTCGCCTTCGACCCGCGTACTGGCGTAATCGGCCCCTAACAACAAGACAATCTCGGTCTGGTAGGGCGGAGGTGGTGCGTCAGCGGGTGGGATGGGATAGACCCGCCCCGGGTCAAGGCCGAGCGTATCGGCCAGACGGCGCAGTGTTTCGGGATGCTCGCCATAGGCGATCAGGATGGTGCGTTCGACGGGACTAGGCGCATCAGCCGGGCTGTTGAGCATAAAGCCCTGCCCTTCGAGGCGGCTGCTGACCCGGCCCGCCAGGCCTCGTACTCCCGCCCCATTCAGCACCTGAATCCGAGCACGTTCAACCTCACCGGTCGGGCCACTTGTGAGGCGAGCGACCTGGGCTGCCACATCGGCGGGATCCCAATAAATATTCGAACCCTCCTCAGCGATGATCCGTACCTCATTGGGGTTGAGGCTCAGGGTCATCATGCGCGAGGTGTCGAGTTGTTGGGCCAGCGCTGCCAGACCGCGCAGGGTCGCAGGATCACTGAGCGGGAGCGTCGTTGCCACACTCGTCTCAAGCTCGGCCACTAGACCGGGCAGCAGCGCCACCTGATTGAGCAACCCGCGCCCACGGGCTTCGTCGAGGATCGCCCGCAGGACCTGTTGCTGCCGGGCGGCCCGATCAAAATCGCTCGAACTGTGGCGCGAACGGGCAAATTGCAGCGCGGTGGAGCCGTCCATGGTCTGGATGCCCGCCGGAATATAGATCCGTTCGTAGCCATAATCCTCGGTCGGGAAGGCTGCATCGAGCAACGGGCGCTCAACGTCGAGGGTAATTCCATTCAGCAGATTGACCACCCGCTCGAAACCCTGAAAATCAACCTGCGCCAGATAGTCAAGTTCAAGGTTCAGAAAGCCGGCCACGGTTTCGGCCGCCAACGCGGCCCCGCCAGCTTCAGGGGTGGTACCAGCCCCATAGCGCGTGACAGCATTGTTATAGCCATAACTATAGGCGGTATTGATCTTCTGGAGGCCCACGCCAGGGATCTGGGCCATCGTATCGCGGGGAATCGAAAGCATGCCAGCCCAGCCTTCGGCGGGATGCACATACACAACGATCAGCGTATCGGCGCGCACCCCGTCTTCGGGATCTCGCCGATCAACCCCTAGCAGCAGCACCGTAAACGGTTCACGTAAATTAGCGGGCAGATCGAGCACCGTCCCCGCACCGTTCGACGGACGGCGGGCATCAGCCTGTTCGATCCCCCGTAGCGCCCCGCCAGCCCACCAGATCAGACCCCCCAGAGCCAATCCTAGCACACCAAGGAGCGCAGCCAGGCCCAGCAGCGGGCCACGACGGCGGTGGCGACGGCGCACGGACGGACGGGGTGGCGGCTGACCGGCAGCAGCGGCGCGGCGCTCGGCAACCCGTTCACGGGCGGTCTTGTAGGGTCGGCGACTCATAGATCGTGATCGTGTGGTTCCAGCGAGGGCCAGGTTGGCGCTTCAAATGGCATCGAGGTCTGTAAACGACGCACACTGAGCGTATGTTCGCGGGGGAGTACCGCCAGGGTCAGAATACTCATATCATCACCCGGCTCACCGCGATCAAGTTCAAGCACACGCTGCAAGAGCGTATCGGTCAAACTTTGGGCACTGCGCCCTGCTTCGGCAGGCCAGCCCGATAAAAAATTACCCAGTTCCAGATCTTCGCCATACCGTTCACCCGCCCGCAGCAGGCCATCGGTAAAGACCACCACATAGGTATACGGATTGACCGCCAGTTCGGTGATCAGCGGGCGAATCATGGGCTGAAGCCCAATTGGGGTGGCCGGTTCACTATACGAACGCAACCCATTGCGGTCAATCACAAAGAAGGGTGCTGGATTATTGCGGGTCATCAAGAGCTTGCCGCTCTGGAAGTCAACCGAAAGAATATTTAGCGTTGCGGCCACCTGACCCATCCGATAGGTGTACAGGTAATCGTGGACGGCCCGGGCGGCAGCCCCATCACGGGCACCATCCTTTAATAACGAAATCGCGCGGGTCGCCAACAGATTACTGAGCGTCTTTGCGCCGCGGCCAGTTCCCTGCCCATCAACCAATACAAACGAGAACCCGCCCCCGGGGCGCTCGATCATCTCAAGCGTATCACCGCTCTCGCCACTACCGTGGTGCGCAAGTTTGGCAACTGCAACCTCAATCTCCAACATAGGCGTGATCCTCGACGGGTTGGGCTGTTGCTCGATGCCGTGCCACAGCCACCGCTCAATTATCTTGTCAGTATACCGCATGTTGGCGCGGCTATGCGTTCGTGGGAGTGTGACGGGGTGTGGCGTACCCTCTTGCATGATGGCGAACGGTGCGGATCGGTAGGGGCGACCCGCGTGGTCGCCCTGGGCAGCCACGCGGG
>JBLWKA010000252.1:0-4639 GCA_048381555.1 Oscillochloridaceae bacterium umkhey_bin13 | reverse complement strand
GGGGCGGGCGGGCCCCGGCCCCGGGGGTGACCCCCCCCGGCCCCGGCCGCGGGGGTGGGGGCCCCCGGCGTGTAGGCACACGCCCCCCCCGGGGGGGGGGTGGGGGGGGGGGTGCCCCCCCCAACCCGGGTTTGGTGGGGGGTGGGGGGGCTCCCCCCCCACACCGCACACAAACCATAGGCTTGCCCAATGATGTTGCATCAGACCTGTTTAGCGCCTACGTTCGTGCCAGCGCCGGAAAAGCAACCCCAGAAATAAGATCCAACCCGACCAGGCTAGAAGCGTGCGACTAAAACGAGCCGTCAACAGACCGACGAGCATACTTGAGCGCAACAGGCTCACCAACACCCGCTTCGACAGCACGGGTTGGGTCGAGCGTGACCAGTTCAGGCTAGTCAAACGGGGCAACAGATCACGTTCGAGGCAGCCTTCGAGTGAATAAACATAGATCGTATCGGTATAGTTGGCCGCCAGCAGCAGGTCACGTTCGAGCGCGGCCCACGACAAGGCGGGAAGCCCCTCGGCGCTACCCTGGCGTACCGTACTGCCGCTCAGGGTGCCCACCGCGATGCTATCAGCCGTGGGGCCATAACTGGTAATCAAGGCCCCGCCCAAATCATGGCCCAGGGTCTCGATCGGAGCACTGCTATAACACATCAGCACTTCAAGATCAACCGGGAGATCAAGAATATCAAGGGCTCGTTGAGCCAGGGTGGTACCAGCGCGGCGGTCATCGGCCAGGAAGGGCAGTTGATAGGTATGCACTTCGTAGCCATCGTGATGGATGCGGGCGATCAGTTCGGTATAGGCGGTGCGGGCTGACGCAAAGAGCACATTTTCGCGGGCGAGCCAGATCCGTCGCAGCACTTCACGGGCACCCCAGTGTTGGATGCGATCCAGATCTGCGCTCGGTGGCTCAAAATCAAGGCCGATGGCCGCAAACTGCAAGCCTTCGGCCCGAGCCCAGGTCTGAAAGGCCGTATAGTGTTCGAGCGCCTGGGGATAATTCTGCAGATTGAACCAGACTCCCTCGCTGGGAGGCAAGATCAACCAGGCCACCACGGGGATCTGGTGCTGATTGAGCAGTCGCACCACAGCGGCATCAATCGCGGTCAGATCGCGGGTCGCGAGGGCCAAGCCATAGCTATGGGTCGCCAACGTGTGCAGCAAGGCACCCGACTGAAGGTACGCATATAACTCGGAGCTAGCAAGTTCACAGAAGAAGAACAGTTGGGGTTGACCCATAACCGGGCGCACCGGGCGATCAGGACTCATCGGAAGCTGTGACATACGGTGTTTGCACCCTCGGCGGGATTACGAGTTCGCGTGGGTTTATGGTTGCGCATCATTATCCGGGAGTTCACAGGCAGGTGAAGCACTGGTTGCGGTCACCGTGTGAAGATTCAGGTGCCATGTGAGCGGCGAGCCATCAAAGGGCACACTGAACACGGCATTGGGATAACGCTCACTGCGGCCAAGGGGGAAGACTGTCGGTTGACCGCGATCAGCAGGACTGGGGCTAAAGAAATTCCTGGGGCCAATCGGCACCGCAGCCGGGCCAGGGGGATTGTGACGGAAGCCAAAATAGGCCACAAAACTTCCATCGGGCTGGCGGGCAACACACTCAAGGATGGGGCGCAAACCAGGCCTCGCCTCATCATCAATCGGATCAGGCGTGGGTTCCGGCGTCGGCTCCTCGGTCGGCGTCGGCTCTTCGGTCGGCGTCGGCTCTTCGGTCGGCGTCGCGGTCGGCACTGCCGTCGGGGGCTGAATTGGCTCACTAATTGGGGGCAGCGTCGCGGTCGGAGCCAGCATCGCAGTTGGGGCCAGCGTCGCAGTTGGGGCCAGCGTCGCAGTTGGGGCCAGCGTTGCGGTTGGGGCCAGCGTCGCGGTTGGGGAAGGGGTCGTGGTACGGGTGGGCAGCGGAACTGTCGGGGTCGGCGAGACAACCACCGAGCGCAGGTCGCCAGGAGTTGCGGTAGCGGGCGGTGGTGGTGTGCTACTCGGTGGTAGAACGGGTGCCGCCGTCGGGCTAGGCCGCACCTCTGAGGGCACGGTAGTAGGACTTGGAACGCGAGTCGGAACCAGCAAACCAGGAGTTGCAGTTGGGAAAGGTGGCGAACTGATTCCGGCAGGCGTCACCAGCGGAGGTGCAATTCCAATCCCAGCAGGAGGCCTCGGCGTTGGTGGAATCAAAGCAGGGGTGGGCGTGCGTAGTTGTGCCAGCGCCGAAGGGGTTGGTGATGGACCAAGAATCAGTGGAGCCGGAGCGGTAGGCACCGGCATTGGTAACGCCTGAATCATCTCGGCCACTTCGGAAGCCGCCGCCACCATAGCTGGTTCAGGCGTTTGCACAGGCTGATTCGACCCACGTAGATCCGACTCAGCGCGGGCTAAAAGCCGCCCAACCCGCGCTGCCGTGCGATCCTGGATGGCAGGACTGGCATCAGGCAGGGTGCGAAACGTCTCTGTCACCTGGCGATCAAGCTGGGCCAGGGTGCCCGAGATCTGCGCAGGATCGGCTGACCCCCGCTCAAGCAGCACCCCCAACTCAATCACTCGGCGCTCGACACTCGCCAAGGCCAGGTGCGCCCGCTGATCGGGATCGGTCGTCAACGAAAGCTGAATCCGCTCAGCAAACAGTTTCCAGGCATACAAATGCTCACCCGGCATACTGCGGGCGGCTGAAGCATCAACCGTATAAAAAGCCATGAGGCAGACGAGCAAGGTCGTGATCACCGTGCCAAGCAAGCGCGACAAGTTTTGGCGGGTCCGTTGCAATTCACGCAGGTGCAGCACCAACCGCTGGCCCCATGGCGCTCGGCGCCTCGGCTGGGGCGGCGGCACGATCACCGAGGAGTGGCGCTGCACCGTGGCAAGCCACTCTTCGAACGAGGGCGGCAACACACCTGCCGCCTGCCGCTTGATTGCGACGGCGGTACGCAGCACAGGCTCAAGCTCCGCAGCATGGTCAGGAAACGCCTGGAGGCATTCCTCAACCGTTGCTCCGGCATGCAAACGCTCAAGCGCCAGATCTACGATATAAGCACGATCTTGCCGCACCGGTTTGGCTCACTCCCACTTGGGTACATAACAACACACCAGCGCACGAGCTTGATCATGTACCATGACTCAGCTACGTATGGCGAGCGACTTGGGAATCGGCCACAACCCAGAGACGCTTGCGCAAGCAGATCAGTTGCACGGGGCCAGGGGGGGAAAGGAGAAAAGCCAGAGACGGGGCACCGGGCATCACAATCACCTCACAGGTGCATCATAACACCGCTTACATTATACGGCCCGCGCTAATGAGATGGAAGTCATCAGCTAGGTTATAACACGGTTGCAGCATCGGCGTGCCCGCGCTATACTGGCGCGGGCAGCAGCAGGAAGCGCAGCAACGCCCAAGATAACAATTTTGACACAAGGCGACGCATGAAGATTGCAATCATCGGTCTGGCCAACAGTGGCAAGACCACCGTGTTTAATGCCTTAACCCGGGGCACTGCCGAAACGGCTGCCTATTCATCGGGCCAACTTGAGCCGAACCTGGCAACAGTCAAAGTTCCCGACGCCCGCCTTGATGTGCTGGCGACGATGTTCAAGCCCAAGAAGATTACGTATGCCGATGTGCAGTATGTGGATGTAGCCGGACTGACCGGGGGTGGTCGCCAGGGCGGTGGCCTGCCCCCGGCGTTGCTCAACTATTTGGGAACCGCCGATGCCCTGTTGCATGTCGTGCGGGCCTTCGAGGATAGTGCCGTGCCCCATCCTGAGGGTAGTGTCAATTTGCTCCGCGACCTGCAAGCGGTTGACCTGGAACTGGCTTTTTCGGACCTGGCGATTATCGAGCGCCGCCTGAGTCGCCTGAGCGGCGAGATTCAGAAGATGTCGGCCAAAGATCGGGAATTGCGTATCGCCGAACGGGATCTGCTCCTGCGTTTACAGGCCGCACTCGAGGCCGAAACACCGATTCGGGCGGTCTCGATGAGCGCCGACGAGGAACGGTTGATCCGAGGCTACCAGTTCTTGACGGCCAAACCATTGTTGCTGGTGCCCAACCTGGGCGAAGATCAGTTAGCCAGTCCACCGGAACTGAACTATGCCTATCCCCAAAGTGCGGTTGTGCCCCTCGGTGGCAAGATCGAGGCCGAACTGTCCCAACTGGACGATGAAGACGCCCGCAGTTTTATGGACGACCTGGGGATTACCGCGCCGGCCCGTGACCGGGTTATTCAGCAAAGTTACGATTTGCTTGGCCTGATCAGCTTTTTGACCGCTGGCCCCGACGAAGTGCGCGCCTGGCCGATCGAACGCCAAACGCCTGCCGTCGAGGCGGCTGGCACAATCCATTCCGACATCCAACGTGGGTTCATCCGCGCCGAGATCGTCGCGTACCAGGATTTGATGCGGGCCGGTTCGATGACCGAAGCCAAGAAGCAGGGTACGGTGCGGATGGAGGGCAAAACCTACCTGGTGCAGGATGGCGATATTTGCCACTTCCTGTTTAATGTGTAGGGTTGCGTTGGGAACGCCTGGTGGGCCACGCGGTCCCCACGCCCGGTGTGACCCCCAACGGCCCCGGGCACAAAAACCCCCCCTGATCACGCTCAATCAGGGAGGGCGGGGCCCCCAAACG
>JBLWKA010000251.1:0-4772 GCA_048381555.1 Oscillochloridaceae bacterium umkhey_bin13 | reverse complement strand
GTGCAAAAGCTCGTTTCGGGCGTCAACCCCAGCAGCAGCAAGCCATCACTGGTAAACAGTGGGCAGAGCAGGCTCCAATTGGTGCCATAGTTGGCGCTCAACTGGTTGCGCAGGTCGTGGATCGCGAACGGCTCATGTGTGAGTGGCGGCAAAAGGCTACGATGGCGGGCATGCAGCAACGTCCGCAGATAATGCGTGAAGGCCGCATCGCGTTGGGCTGGCTCAGCCGCTGTGTTCAGCGCTGCACGAAGCGCGTTGCGCGCCTGCTCTTGCTCGGCAAGGCTGGCGGGCGGCAGCGGCGGCAACATGCGTTGACGTTCGAGGCTCAGACTTTGCTGGTAGGCGGCGAGTTGAAACAGGGCGGCGTGATCCGCAAGCCGGGCGGCGAGTTGCAACGCTGCGTCGTGTAGTGCCTGGGCCTGCCAAAAAATACCACTCGCGGCATGCGCACTGGCAAGGCGGCGGCGCAACTGGGCAACCTGGGCCGTTGCCGCCAAGTAGGTGTGCAGGGCGGTGCTCAGATCGCCGCGCCGCTCGGCGATCTGGCCCAGAGCATAGCCAATGCGCCAGGCATGGACTGGTCGCTCCGCCAACACTGGCGCGGCCTGCTCCAACAACACCTGGGCGCGATCCAACTCCCCGTCGCCCAGATCGATCCAGGCGAGTTCGAGTTGGCCTTCGGCCGCCGCCGGTTGATTGCCAAGCTGGACAAACTGCGTGATCGCCGCTTGCCAGGTCTGGATCGCGGCCCCGGTTTGCCCAACTCCGTGCAAGACCCGGGCTTGGGCGGCCTGCACCTCACAGGCTTCGAGCCGATCACTGAGCGTTGCGGCTTCGATTACGAGGGCGCTGATCCGCTCAAGCGCTTGCGCCGAGCGGCCCATCGCCCAGCTTGCCAGCACCTGATTGCGGCCTGCGATCACCGCACGAATCTGATCAGCGTGCTCACGAAAACGTGCTTCGGCATGCTGGTAGGCTGCGAGGGCCAGATCGTACAACCCGCTGACATGGGCTACTGCCCCCAAATTCAGGTCGCAACAGGCCACATGATAGCTGCGTCCTAATTGCTCAAAGGTCGTGCGTGCGGCGAGGCCGAGGGCCAGCGCGTGGGCGTAATCACCTTGCAAATAGGCAATCGCACCCAGATCGCGCTGGCAGAGGGCCACCCGAAAGGGCATGTCAAGGCGCTGATAGATCGCCTGAGCCTGTTCAAGCTGCTGCCAGGCTGCGTCAAGCTGTTCGCGCCGCCAGGCCACCCAAGCCAACTCGAAAGCGGCTCGCGCCAGTTCGGCCCGTTGCCCAAGCTGGCGAAACAGGGCCGCAGCGCGAGTGAGTCGCTCGGTCGCCAGATCAAGGTCGGCTTGACCCGCTGCTGCCACGCCCCAGACGTGCAGCCAACGCGCCCTAAGCGCTGGATCATGCACCTGGGCCAGCGGTGCTTCCAGGGTTGCCGCCAGCGCGGCCGCCTGGGCGTACTGCCCCAACAGATTGAGGTGACCAATCTGTTCGCAGCGCGCTCGCAGTGCCGCCCGCAGTTGCCCCTGCGCCAGCCAGGTCTCAATC
Organism: Oscillochloridaceae bacterium umkhey_bin13; assembly: GCA_048381555.1. Classification (GTDB taxonomy): domain Bacteria; phylum Chloroflexota; class Chloroflexia; order Chloroflexales; family Chloroflexaceae; genus Viridilinea. Next base: position 3,209 of record JBLWKA010000251.1, on the reverse strand, counting down.
TGGGCTTGCCAACGCGCTTGTAACGCCTGATCTGCGCCTTGGAGTTGGGCTAGTAACAGGGTTGCGTGGGCCAGGTTGATTTGCGCCGGGTGATTAGGGGCGAGGCCATGTGCGGCCCGGGCGAGGATTGCGGCAGCCTGATCAAGGCGTTCCCAGCGCAGCAAGGCCCAGCCCAAGGCAACCTCGGTAGCGGGATCCAGTGGCCCCAAATTCAGTTGGTGCAACGCGATCAAACCCGCTCGCCGGGGATCACGTTCGGCCAACGCGATCATGCGTTGCCACCCCGGTCGCCGTCGGTTGCCCACCATCAGATCGGCAGTCCCGGCGCATCCCCCGCTGCCTCAAGCTGGATGCGCAAAGCCGGCCCTTCGTCCGCCGTCAAGACACTGATCGGCACCAGCAGCGCCTCGCTACTCCGCCCGTCAATCAGTTCACTGAAGCAGGCATAGTCACCCAGCGCCAAACCCACATAGCCTGACTGTGACGGCGTCACCTGCACCTCGAACTGCCAATGGGTCGCATCAAGCGGCAGGGCATAGACATCGATCTGTGCTGTGGCGAGCGTCTCGGTAGCGATCAGTTGCTTGGCGGCAGCGTCAGACCACGCTACGCCAGCAGCAGCGTGCGGAGCCACCACGGCGCGCAAAAAGGCGTGTGGCAGTTCGAGTTGGGGTGCGTTTGAGCGAGGAGGCAAGGCCAACTGCCCTGCATCACTTGCCGCAAGCAAGGTTGCCGTCGCATGGTAGATCTCGGCACAAGTTGGGCACTGCCAAAGATGGAACCAGACCGCCGGATCGGCATGGGTGGCATGCAAGGCACCTGTGGCCCGTTCACGATCAAGGAATTGCGGCAAGCGATCCTGACAGGTGGCACAGTCCAGATCGTTCACCAGGGGCCGATCGGTAGCGGTAGCGAGGATCTTCAGCAACACTTGCGTACAATGTGGGCACGTCTGGACATGCGCCACGAGGGTGGCGGGTGGCAGATCAAGTCCGATCTGACTCAGCCAAGCTTGGAGGCTTGCACATAGGTCAGACGTCCTATAATCGATGCTATGCTTGCTATGACTCATCGCCCAAGCCATTCCACTGTTGGATCGTCTGATCACGTTGCAAGATCGCCCGTGCGCGTTGCAACAAGGCCCGTACTCGCGACTCGTGTAAACCGAATCTGGCCCCTAGTTCGGCTGAGGTCTGGCCTTCAATGGCCCAGAGTTGAAATAGTGGCAGCAGACGTGGATCGGCCTGCGCCCCTAACACATGCACAACATGGCTCGCCAGAACCCGCGCATAGGCCACGGTTTCGTGTTGCGTGGTCGCTGGTAGGTGGGCTTCGCCGACTACCAAGTGCTCTAACGGTATCTGTGGTGCGCTCCGGCGGCGGGCCTGGCTGGCTCGGATCTGGCGCTGCACGCTGCGCACCACCACACTGTAGGCCCACGAAAGGAATCGGCTCTGGTAACGGTAATTTGGCAGGGCGCGGGCCAACTCAGCGCGGGCAACCTGGGCCAGATCTTCGACCTCGATTGCACCATCGCGGGTCCAGGTCAAGCCACTGCGCTGCAGCATGCCGACCACTTGGCTTGACCAGCGCTGCCAATGTTCGTGATGCGCCGGGTGCTGTGCCTGACTCAAGGCGGTCACCATCTGATGATCGAGGTGATAATTGACCACCAGATCCTCACAACCCTGCCATACGACTGCAACCATCAGCGGCGTCAAGGCATAAACATAGCGCTCACGGGTCAATGGATCGAGTTGCCAGCCTCCGTGAAGGGCGCAGGCACTCACGATCTGACGACAACGCTCGCGGTCGCTGGGCATGCTTGCTTGGGCCATAAAAGCAACGCGACGTATACAAGTAAATGGCTATAAAAAGTATACCATTGCTTGCATAGGTTTGGGGGCGATCCTATACCGTTTTTGCGTGTGTTGGGGCCGTGAAGCCGCCCCAACACACGCCAAATCGGTATGGGGTGGCTTTGCCCCCCCAGACGCCGCCGGGCGGCGGAAATTGCAACAGCGCTGGCTACATCACGCCCGCTGTTGCTTGCTCGCGTAGCGCAACATCCCGGCAATACTCATCTCGCCCCAACTCTGGGCCACAATCGCGGCCGGGCTGTTCGGGTCATAGCCGAGCCATTGCATATTCAGGGCGGCAATATCAGGATTGGCCTCGGAGAGGTTGGCCTCGACCAGTGCCACCAACGCTTCGAGTTTCTCGGCGGCATAGGCGAGGCGCACGGCCACATCGTCATGGGGGCCGTGATGGGTCACGTAGATGCGGGGCAGGTTGAGGGCCTGAAGTTTGGCAATCGTGGCCTGATGGGCGGCTAGATCGTATGTGGGCACGGGCGTGCAGGGAAATTCGATCGCCCAGTGATCCATCACCAAACCGGCCGCATCGCCAATGAACAGACCGCCACTCTTGTGATCCACATACGAAAGATGATCGGGCGAGTGACCCGGGGTGGCGATGGCGGTCAAGATCACATCTTGCCCCAGATCGAGGTGCAGATCCTCGGCGGGGCGCAGGCGCTCGGCGGGCAGTGGCTTGATATCACCATGTAATGGCCATGCTGCTTCGCCGACGGCGCGGCGCACGCTCGGCATCAGTTTCGAGGGATCAACCAGGTGCTGGCCGGTCATACTGTGGATGTAGACGTCGGCGCGGGGCAGCGCCGCTGCCAGGTAGCCCGCGCCCCCGGCATGATCCATATGAATATGGGTACACAGGATATGCGCTACCTCTTCGGGGCGAATGCCAAGCTTTTCGAGCCCTGCCAGCGTGTGCGGAACCGTCAGGGCCGTGCCGGTCTCGATAATCGCAATCGCCTCGCCCCGCACCACATAGCTCACTCCTACCCCGGGCAAACCGAGCAGGTTGTGATCAATCGCCGTAATGTGACTGTCAACCGGAATCAATTCCATGGATCGCGCTCCGCTTCAGGCTAGATTTCGTTTACGTGTTGTTCTATCATACCGCAGAATGCGTCCCAGGTTTACGCTTTGCGTCATAGAAACAGGGCTGTTGCAACGTCCGCCTCCGGCGGGATATGGGGGCGGCTGCGCCACCCCCATATCCTGTTTTGCGTGCAGTTTGGGGGGGGTGGCGCCCTAAAGCCGCCAAAACAACGGGTTTGCCTACTCTTTGCCTGAGCCTGGTTGCTTGTATAATAAATATGTGTGGGGGGGGCGGCCGGCCCGCCC
>JBLWKA010000250.1:0-4779 GCA_048381555.1 Oscillochloridaceae bacterium umkhey_bin13 | reverse complement strand
GAGATGGCGCCGGTGGCGGGGACCCCGCCAGTCGCCCCGGCGTGGCCGCATCTGGCGTCCAGATACACGGTACCGGTGCAGGCTTTTAGACTGGAAAAATGCCGACTTGACAGCCGTAATTTACACCGAGGGGCTGGAAACCTGTGTCTGGCAGATCGGCGGTGTGCCGCAGCAGCACCGCACCGACAACCTCTCCGCGGCGGTCGTGACCATCGCCGCTGCGGGCGAGCGGGTCTACACCGAGCGCTATCAGGCCCTGGTGCGCCACTACCGCATGGAGCCCTCGACCAATACGCCGGGTGAAGCGCACGAGAATGGCGATGTTGAGCAGGCCCATTATCGCTATAAGGACGCGGTGGACCAGGCCCTGCGCCTGCGCGGGTCGCGTGACTTCGCCGACCGGCCTGCCTACCTCCGCTGGCTTCACGAACTCGTCCGCCAGCGCAATCTGACCCGTACCACCCGCTTTGCTGAGGAGCAGCCGCTGCTTCAGCCCCTGCCGACCATGCCGCTGGAACCGGCCCAAGACATCACCGTCACCGTCAGCCGCTTTGCGACCATCAATGTCCTGCGCAACATCTACTCGGTACCCGCCCGGCTCATCGGGACGACCCTGCTCGCCCGCGTCCGTGCCGAACGCATTGACCTCTACCTCGGCATGACCGCCCTGCTGCACATCCCCCGGCTTCGGGGCACCAAACAGCATCGGATTGACTATCGCCACATCAGTGACAGCTTGGTGCGCAAGCCAGGGGCCTTTGCCGAGTACCGCTACCGCGACGACCTCTTTCCCTCGGTCATCTTCCGCCGGGCCTACGACCAGCTTGCCGCCCACCTGCCGCAGCGTGCCGACCAGCACTACGTCCGGCTGCTCCATCTGGCGGCGGGCACCAGTGAACAAGAAGTGGAAACGGCCTTGGCCTTGCTGCTGGATGCCGGTAGCGTGCCGACCCTCGATGCCGTGCGCGACCTGATGGGCGGGGATGCGGCCCCGGTCATCCCCGCCCTCGCCGCCCCACCGCTCAGCTTGACCGCCTATGACCAGTTGATTCGTCAGCAGGAGGCCGCATGATGAACCGGCATGCCGAATTGACCACCCTGTTGCGCGAATTACGGCTCCAGGCCATGGCCGACCACGTCTCGGACGTGGCGGTGAAAGCCGTGCGGGCCAACCTGAGCCACGAGGCGTTTCTGTATGAATTGGCGCGTCTGGAGCAGGAGCAGCGCACCCAGCGGCGGATTGACCGGCTGCGCCGTGAGAGCGGTGCGCCGCGGGAGAAGACCTTTGCGACGCTGGATCTGGCCAGTTACCCGCCCCTCGTCCGCCAGCAGGTGGAGCGGCTGCGCCGAGGCGAGTTTGTCACGCAGGCCATCAACGTGGTCGCCGTGGGGCCACCCGGGGTCGGCAAGAGTCACCTGCTCGCGAGTGTGGCGCACACGCTCATGCAGCAGGGGGTCGCCGTGCTGTGGAGTTCGACGGCGCAGCTGATGCAGCGGCTGCTGGCGGCCAAGCGCGACCTGCGGCTGCCCCAGGAGTTGGCAAAGTTGGACCGGTTTGCCTGCCTCGTGCTGGACGACATCGGCTACGTGCAGCACGACCAGGACGAGATGGAAGTCTTGTTCACGCTGCTCTCGGAGCGCTACGAACGGCGGAGCGTCATGCTCTCGACGAACCTCGTCTTCTCAGAATGGACGCGGATCTTCAAGCACCCGCTGACGACGGTGGCGGCGATTGACCGGGTGGTCCATCACTCCGTGATCCTGGATCTGACGGGAATGCCAAGTTACCGGGCGCAGGCGGCGCGGGCGGCGCAGCAGGCTGGGGTGGCCGAACCAGCGGTCGCGGCGGATGCGGCCGTGGACGACGCTGGGGGTCGTGCGCAGGAGGAGGTGCCAGCCGTGGGGGGATGAGCGAACCGCTGCGGGAGGGCCTGGCTGGCCCCAGCGGGCGTCGGGATGGCACGGGCGAAGCGCCCGCGCCGCACGGCCCGACCCTTCCGCCGCGTGGTAGCCTGAGGACCCCAGGTGCGGGACGGCACGTGACCAGGGCAGGACGGCGCACGCTGCGGTATGGGCATCCAGGGAGCTGTCCCCCGCACCTGGATGCCGAACCCACCCACGCGCGCGGAAGGGCGGCGCGGGGCGCGTCTCGACCAGCACGGACAGGGGCCGGAACGACAACCGCAGGAAGGCTGACGACAACGACAACCGCAGGGAGGCTGACGACAACGACAACCACGAGGAGACTGACGACAACGACAACCACGAGGAGGCTGACGACAACGACAACCACGGGGAGCCTGACGACAACGACAACCACTGGCAGGCTGACGGTAACCACTGGGAGGCTGACGGCAACGACAACCATGGAGTGAGTGGACGCAACGGGCGGAGACACGACGACGGAACTGGCATTCGCAGGTCACGCGGGAAGGGAGCGGGAACCGGCAAGTTTAATTGTCACCAGTCGGCAAATCTAGTTGACATTCAACAGGGGACCTCCTGGGGCGGATCGTACCACTGACCGCCGCCCATCGGCTCACTCGAAAGCCCTATCCTGTGCTCAGGCGATCACGGCCGCGACCCGATGGCTTTGAGACTTCGTTACTCCGCTGGAGCAGGAGCCTGCTGCGCGAGCCAGGCGGTCACGTCGTCGATGCTTGTGAAGTCGAATAAAGCTTCGCTCAGACGCAGGAGTTGCTCGCCCGTCAGTGCCGTGATCTGCTCCTGAGTCTCGGCGGTAAGCGCCCCGACCTTGCGGTCGAGCACATGCATGATGAGCTCGCGCTGTCCTTGAAGCTGGCCTTCGGCGAGACCTTCTGCCCGGCCCCTGGCGCGCCCAAGCTCCTCAAAGCTGGTTACAAAGGTATCCATCCCGGTCTCCTCCACTTCTATCTGGCGCATCTGGCCGAATGCACGGGCTGCGAGCTCCGCGTCGAGTCGCAGCACATGTTCCATAAGATTGAGTAGGATTCGTATATCTTGCGCCGCATACCCTTGCCGAAAAAGCGCACGGTAGCGAGCCACCTTGCGCTGGAGTCGTTCTGCCGGTTGCCCACGGGTCTCCTGGGCATCCCGGTGCATCAGCGTCAATACCGCAAACGGATTGGGTGTCGCCTCCAGTGCCAAAGGGTCAAGGTCAAGCAGCTTCACGGTCGGAAAGCGCAAGCTCAGTTCGCATCCCCAGAGTTCGTACCCGAAGCGGTCGGGTCGCCAGCCTGGTTCATCATCACCCAGGACGGCAAGGCTGACCACCGGAATCTGATCCCGATCAAACAGGCGCGCATGATACCGGAACATTCGTGCGCTGAAGTCGGTATCGCGCTGGCTCTGGATCTCCACGTGGATCAAGACCCAGGCAGGGCGGCCGTCAAGGCGACGTACGCGCACTAATTTGTCGGCCCGTTGCTTGCCCTGCTGATCCTCTGGAGCGATCTGCTGAAGCTCGGTATCGCGAAACGTAATCGGCTGACTCCAATCAATGGCGGCGTGTGCCGCAGGAAAGAATTGGATCAGAAACGGCGCGAAGTACTGTTCCAGGGCGTACTTCCAGGCTCCATCAAAATCAGATGGCGGCAGTTCCATCGTTTTCCGTACCCCCTTCAGTATAGAGGATCTGCGGCGTCCATGCAGCGTATGGTGAGTCGGCCTACGACAATGCAGCAGGATCGTCCGGTTGCCGTCGCAGAAACGCATCGAGCTTCTGAACCGCATCCTGCTGCGTCTCAGGCAGGACGTGGCCGTAAGTATTCATGGTCACGCTGATCTGGCTATGGCCGAGGATCTCCATCACCACGCGCGGATGTACACCCTGCGCAATGAGGAAGGTCGCGCAAGAGTGGCGCAGATCGTGGAAGCGGATCGTTTGGGGCAAGCCAACGCGCTTAAGCACGCTCTTAAAGTGACGGAGCAAGTTGCGTCCGCTGATCGGCGTACCGACCTCGGAGGGGAAGACAAGGCCCTGATCGCGCCAGGCGTCGTTCTCCGCCCGCTCGACCTGCTGGCGCTGCTCGTGTGCCCTGAGCGCGTCCACCAGCGTCTCTGGAAGGGGCAGTGTGCGGGTGCTGGAGGCTGTTTTGCCGGCGGTGACGCGCAGCGTGCGGGCTTTAAGGTCGATGTCGACCCAGCGGAGGGCAAGCACTTCCCCGCGGCGCAGACCCAAGCCCAGGGCAATCCGATAGAGCGCTTCAAGCCGATGGCCGGCGACCGCCTGCAGGAGTGCGGTGGCCTGTGCTTCCGTCAGTGGCTCGACGGTGTGCCGTTCGACGCGTGGAGCTTCCACCAACGCGACAACATTGCGTGCCACATAGCCCCACTTGAGCGCCTGGTCAAGCGCATGGTGCAGGATTGCTCGCGCATACTGCACCGTGCGCGGTGAGAGCTTCTTCGCCTGGAGAGTCGCAAGCAGTGCCTGAATATGTTGCGGGGTGAGCTTGCTCAAGACGATGTGGCCAATCGTCGGCTCAATATGGCGCTTGATGATGTCGCGGTAGCTCTGGTGGGTACTGGGCTTGTTGGTCGGCTTGACACTCTGCTCCAGCCATGCCGTAAGAAACTGGGTCACAGTCTGGTTCTCGTGCACGGTCACCAGCCCGAGCTGCTGATCGCGCAGGGCAACCTTGAGTTTCTCGGCAACCTCTTTACGGGTGTCACCGTAGATGTACTTGCGCTTCCGCTTGCCGTTCACAATGCCAAGATCGAGCGAGGCGCACCAGCGACCATCGGGCCGCTCGTGGATAGAGCCCTCGCCTCGTCCGCGCCGTCGCTGTGCCATAGGAG
>JBLWKA010000249.1:0-4786 GCA_048381555.1 Oscillochloridaceae bacterium umkhey_bin13 | reverse complement strand
GTGGGGGGGGGGGCCCCCCGGGGGGGGGGGGGGGGGGGGGGGGGGGGGGCGGGGCGGGGGGGGGGGCGGCCGGGGCGGGGGGGGGGGGGGCAGGGGGGGGGGGGGGGGGGGCGCCCCCCCCCCCCCCCCCCCACGCACGCAAACACAGTATGGGGTGGCGTAGCCATCCCATACCCCACCGCCGGAGGCGGATTTGCAACAGCCCTGAGCCTACCCACCCCAGGCGGGTCGCAGCCCAAATTCGGCGCTATAGGCAATCATGTCGTCCTGGCTGATCTGCGAGAGTGGGGCGGGCAGGTTGTCCAGATCAAACCAGCCGATCGCACTGCACTTGGTTGGCTCAAGAATTTGGGGCGCACCGGCTTCGGGCGGCACATAAGCCAGATAGGTCGGCGCAATCCAATGCTGGCCCTCGGCAGGCAGAATGTGGTCATTCACACAGAGCAGGCGCAGCAGCGTGATCTGCACCCCGTGTTCTTCGGCGATTTCGCGCACAATCGCGTCGGCCAGGCGCTCACCAAACTCAACCGTGCCACCGGGAAACTCCCAGCAGCCACGTTCGTTCTTGGCAGCAGGGCCACGCTGGGCCAGAAAGACCTGGCCTTGGCGATTGAAGATCATCGCGCCGACCCCGACCCCAATGTAATCATGACCACGCCGCATAGCATTTTAATTAGGAAATAGAATACAGAAAATAGCCCCAGCGTATCGAAACGCGGCAAATTTCTCTGGGATGTTCTGGCAGGGCCTGGGAGAACATGGTTCCCCCAGGATTTTTCAACTGGTAACGAGCGCAAGCGACGTTACCAGTTGCCTTCTCTACCGCGTCAGCCCGAGCGTCGCCATCGCCGCTTCTTCGCGGGCGCGCATAGCGGCGGCGGCTTCGGGCCCCGCTTCGTGGTCAAAACCAAGGAGGTGCAGGGTGCCGTGGGCGGCCAGGTAGGCCAGTTCGCGGGCGGGGCTGTGACCATAATCGGCGGCTTGGGCCAGCACCCGCTCATACGAGATCGCAATATCACCGAGGTACGGCAACTCGCCCAACTCAACCATCATCTGTGGTTGGATGCCATCATCAGCAAATGACAGCACATCGGTCGGCTCGTCGCGGCCCCGAAAATCCCGATTGAGCCTCTGCAAATTGTTGTCGTCGCTGATGAGCACGGTGAGTTCCACCGGCGGTGTGACCGCTTCGGCTTGTAGGATCGCCGCGACCGCCTGCTCAACCAGGGCGAGATCGAACCCGGCTTCAGCAACCTGGGCCTCGAGTTCTTCTTCGACGATCACTTCAATAACGTAGGTAGTCATATGTTCTATTTGCTCAATGCTGTAGCTTGCGTCTTGAATCCTAATCATACCAATTACGTTTGAAGATGCAGTATACCTGTCACCCTGAGTATGCTATGGCCCGTCGGCCAGTGGTGGGGAAAGAAACCTGGGTGCTGTGACCCTGAGCGCCAGCGAAGGGTCCCGGCCTTAAACGTATCACCGCCGGGATTCCTCGCTCCACCTGCGGCTCCACTCGGAATGACCATCATGCTGCATTATCAACGATAATAGGGCTACGCTATTTGCTACGAGCTATTTGCTACGAGCTATTTGCTATTTGCTACGAGCTATTCCCTGCATCCTGGTCTAGCAGCGCACAAACCTGGGCCAGCACATCACGTTCGCGTTCAAACGAAACCATCGTCAACGCATCAGTGAGCGGCACCCAGCGGGCATCGTCCACTTCGGCGATCTGCGGGCGCACCTCGCCACTTTCGTAGCGGATCAGGAAAAGATCGACATACTTATGTACCCGGGCCGAACCAGCGCGGAACCAGTATTCGATGGTCGCGAGGTGACAGACAATCGCCCCATCTAGCCCGGTCTCCTCAGCGACCTCACGCAGCGCAGCTGCCTCGGCGGTTTCGCCCCGTTGCACATGACCTTTGGGTAAACCCCAACGACCGCCCCGATCCGTAGCGATCAGGGCGACCTCAATCTGTTGATCAACGACCCGAAAGATCACACCGCCAGCCGAATAAGCGGTGCGATGCGCAGGTGATGGGCGATTCGATCGTGCCGACATTAGCTCCGCTTTAAATTGCGCCCCGCGCGCATATCCCAATAGGCATTGATCGCATACTGAATGCGCTGACGAGCGACATCCACATGCTCCCAGCCGACTGGTTCAACTCGGGTGCCTTCAAGATCCTTATAGACCGCAAAGAAGTGCTCGACCTCTTTCAGGTAGTGGGGTGGTAGGTCGGTATAGTCCTGGAAACTCTGGAAGAAGGGATCGTACTGCAAAACCGCTAGAATCTTATCATCCGGCTCACCCTTATCGAGCATGCGAAAGACCCCGACCGGGCGGGCCTCGACGATACAACCGGTAAAGGTTGGCAGGTTGGTCATGACCAACACATCGAGCGGGTCGCCATCATCGTAATAGGTCTGGGGCATAAAGCCATAGTCACCAGGGTACTGCACCGCCGAGTAGAGCACCCGGTCGAGCTTGAAGGCCCCAATGCCTTTGTCGAACTCGTACTTGTTGCGCGAGCCTTTGGGGATCTCGACCACGGTATGGATCACATCAGGGACATTCGGGCCGGGCGTTAGATCGTGCCAGTAGTTCTGCATGAACGGCCTCTCGATCGACCTTGCTTCATCGTGCGCCCATTATAGCACGGGGCGTGGGAGGGGCGGGCACGGGATCATCGGGGCGACCTACCCCTATTCCGCTGGCAACCAGATTAGCGGGCTGGCCAGATCAAGCCCCTCGGCGAGGCGTACCGTCGGGATCGTACCGGGCACCCACAACCAGAGTTCGCCGGGGCCAAGTTCGGGGAAGGCTGGCTCGAAGGGGTTTGTTCCGGCGCGCCAACCCTGGGGTAAGGCTACGGCCAGGGTTTTGCCGTCCGGTGACCAGACTGCCGCCGTTGTACCTTGCAGTTGATCAAGCCGCTCGGCCTGCATGGTCAAGGTCGCACTCGGCAACTGCTGCTCACTGGCGGTGCCGAGTTGCAGCACCGTCGTGCGCCAGGCGTCGTAGCCGCCAAAGCCGCGGGCGTCACTGTAGTTATGCTCGGTAACAGCTAGTCGGTTACCGTCAGGCGCGTACTGCGGGGTCAGCAACCAGCCCGCGCCACTGTCCAACGGGGTCGGACGACGCGCAAAGGCACTGCTTGCTTCGGTCAGGTTGATGTCCACCAGCACTTGGTAACCTACAAACCGCTGATACGCCAACTGCTGTCCATCAGGCGACCAGGCCGGACTATAGACTAGTATGCTATTCTCGAGCGGGCCACCCGCCGATTGGGCCACGTCCCAGCCATTGGCCCCCTGCCGATTGACGATGCGAATACTATTGGTCGCGTTCAGTTGATCCGTACCGGGAGCCGCACTAGTTGGCGGGGCCGTAAAGGCGATCCGCCGCCCATCAGGGCTGAACTGTGGTTCGCAACCCACCCCGAGCCGTACTTCAGTTGGGGTTGCCCCAACCAGATCAAGCAACCGTACCTCGGCCTGGACACACCAACTGCTCCAACTGAACCAGTCAGGCCTGCCCGACGCAGCTACCGGGCTGATGGTATAGGCTAGACTGAGGCCATCGGGTGCCCAGGTGGGTGAACCACTGACCCCTGTTGCTGTGGCGAGTTGGCGCAAACCGGTGCCGTCGCGTTCGATCAGCCAGAGCGAGCCGTTACGCACCAACGCAAGCTTGCGCCCGTCAGCGGTGGCCGCGAAGGTGCTCACATCAGGAGCCAGGGTTCGTAACCTGCCCGTCGCCGGATCAAGTGCCTCCAGGTTCTGGTTGCGCAAAAACAGGATTTCGGCAGGCAAACCCGTTGGTACCTGAGCCATAGGTGGCGTGAGCGAGGTCACACTGGTGGGTGACGGCACACTGGTGGGCGGCACGCTGGTGGGCGGCACGCTGGTGGGCGGCACGCTGGTGGGCGGCACACTGGTGGGCGGCACGCTGGTGGGCGGCACGCTGGTGGGCGGCACGCTGGTGGGCGGCACGCTGGTGGGTTGGTTGGCTGATGGCGTGCCACAGGCCGTCAGAACCAGGATTAAGATCGCAAAGAAAAAACTGCGCATCGCAGCCTCGTTTCATGTACGAAAGCCAACATCTTCAATTATCCTTGGGGATGCTGCATTTCGGGCGTAGAGCCGCAGCCTGCTGCGTCCGCGGCTGCGTCCCTAGCAATGTCTGGGGGGCAATGGTACGAACCGATGCTCAGAATGAGCGAACGGTAAGTATAGGTTAGAGCAGCAAGGGCCACCACTGCCTCCTTGCTACTATGACGAACGAACCAGGCCTTTCGTTCTGGTCTGGCACGATCCAATGATCAAGCTGAGGCGATCCTGATAGCACCAGCGGGTCGTGTATGGGACGTGACGGAAAATCGATACCGCTGGCGAATGGGGGCGACCCGGCGTGGTCGCCCGGGGCTGGCGAATGGTGGCGGACACGGTGTGGATCGGGAGGGGCGGTCGCCCGGGGCAGCCACATTGGGCTGCCCGTACGGGGTATCGTGGCCGCGATGGGGGCACGCCGGGCCGCGAATCGGGGTACACCGGGCCGCCAGAACGAGGATCTCGAATTCGCCAGCAGGATCATATCAACGTTCCGTCGCACCCGTGCGCAGGCGATCGGCGCAGCGATCCTGAGCGCCGCTGGTCGGGTGGGATGGGTTTGGTGGCGCGCCCCACCAACACAACCCCACCACCCAAAAACGGCCGGCGGGTCGCCCCCCCAGCCAAACCGGCCCCCCTCCCGGGGGCCCGCTGTTTGGGGGGT
>JBLWKA010000248.1:0-4847 GCA_048381555.1 Oscillochloridaceae bacterium umkhey_bin13 | reverse complement strand
GAGCAGATCTCTATGTCGCTGCGCGCGCACAACTCTACGATGGTGTTTGTATGGGGGGGAGGGGTGCGGGGGCGCGCGGGCGCCGCGCCCGCCCACGTTAGGGTCCCGGCTAGGGTGATTGCGTCTTCCTGCCGTGGGCGTCAACGCCTCGGCTACGCCAAGCAAAGGCCACCTACGTGGCCTGTTCAGCCCGCGAAGGCGGGCTTTGCTGCGCATAGCCGAGGGCTTGAGCCCGACGGACGGGCGTGAGTCGGCTGAAGATGCAATCGCCCTAGGTTCCCGACCCACGTTCGTTGACGCCTGCGACGCCCTGTGTTACCATAATTTTAACAATTGATAGCTCGGGGTGCCAGGAGAGCCTGGCTGAGAGTGCGGTCGATCAATACCGCTAACCCGCCGAACCTGACCTGGGTTATGCCAGCGTAGGGAAGCGCCAGCAGCCATTTCGGCCGCCGACCATTTCTACGTATGGTCGGCGGCTTTTTATGTGGAAGGAGTAGCTTAGATGGCTCGTTCGATTATGCTTATCATCCTAAGTCTGATGTTGGTGGCCTGTGGTCAACCGGGGGCGCAGCGGCCCGATCCGCCCGCCATTGTGACGCCTGCGGCGAATGCGGTGCCCATGGCAACGCCGGTTCCGGCCGCGCCCGAACGGCTGGTCGTGCTGAGCCACGATAGCTTCAGTTTGAGCCAGGAGGTTCTGGATGCGTTTCAAGCCGAGACCGGGATTGTGGTCGAGTTTTTGAAGGCGGGTGATACGGGCACGGCCCTGAACCAGGCCATCCTGAGCCGTGATGCGCCGGTGGCTGATGTGTTCTTTGGGGTTGACAATACGTTTATGGGCCGCGCCCTGGCTGCGGATCTGTTCATCCCGTTTGAGGCCCCGGCGCTCACGCAGATCCCGGATGAACTGCGGCTCGATCCCGAAAATCGCCTATTGCCGGTGGACGTGGGTTATGTACTGATCAACTATGACAAGGCGGCACTGGCGGCAGCGGGCCTGACCCCACCAACGCGCCTCGAAGAACTGACCGAACCGCAGTGGCGCGGCCAACTGGTCGTCCAGAACCCAGCGACCTCGTCACCGGGACTGGCCTTTTTGCTGGCAACGATTGCCCATTTTGGCGAAACCGGGACGTATACCTGGCGCGATTTCTGGCGCGATCTGCGGGCCAACGAGGTCTATATCAGTCCGGATTGGAGTGATGCCTACTACAACCAGTTCAGTGGGGGCAGTGGGCAGGGGAGTTTCCCGCTCGTGGTTAGTTACTCGACCAGTCCGGCCGCCGAGGTCTTTTTTAGCGATGGGGCCTTGCCTGAACCGCCGACGGGCAACCTGATCGTGCCGGGGGGCGTATTTCGCCAGATCGAGTTTGTGGGCATTTTGCGTGGCACGCAGCGTGAAGCGGCGGCACGCCAGTTTGTGGATTTTATGCTCCAGCCTACGTTCCAGGCCGACATCCCGTTGCAGATGTTTGTCTATCCGGCCAATCCTGCGGCGGCCTTGCCCGAGGTGTTTGAGCAGTTTGCCGAGGTGCCACCCCAACCGGCAGGGCTGAGTCCCGATCAGATTGATGCCGGGCGCGAAGCCTGGATCACGGAGTGGACCGAGTTGGTATTGCGGTAGGTAAGGCTGTGACCGTGCTTCTCCCCCCACCCCCCCGGCCCCCCTCCCCCTCAAGGGGGGAGGGGGGAGGGGATACGTTGCTCCCTTGGGGCCTTGGGCTGCTCTATGCGCTGCCCGTGCTCTTTCTGGTGCTCTTCTTTCTGGTGCCGCTGGCGGCGATCCTACAACAAAGCTTTGCGGCGGGCCTGGGCGGGACGTTGGCGACCCTTGGTGACGGCTACTACTGGCGCGTGCTGGCCTTTACGACCTGGCAGGCGGCACTCTCGACTGGTCTGACGCTGCTGGTGGCCTTGCCGGGGGCCTACGTGTTTGCCCGCTATGATTTCCCCGGCAAGAGCCTGTTGCGGGCGCTGGCCGGGATGCCATTTGTACTGCCCACCGTCGTGGTGGCGGTCGCGTTTGGGGCATTGCTCGGGCCACGGGGACTGCTGGCCGAAGCGGTGGCCCCGCTGGGTTGGCAACTGCCCCGCCTGACCGGGGGCCTCGGTATTGTGTTGCTGGCCCACGTGTTTTACAACTACACGGTCGTCTTGCGGCTGGTGGGCGGCTTCTGGCAAGGGCTGGATCCGCAACTCGAACAGGCGGCTGCCACGCTTGGGGTGAGCCGCTGGCGCACCTTCTGGCGCGTAACGCTGCCGTTGCTCTGGCCGGCGATTGCAGCGGCGGGCTTACTGGTCTTTATCTTCTGTTTTACCAGTTTTGGGGTAATTGTGATCCTGGGTGGGGCACGGATGGCAACGCTCGAAGTCGAGATCTACCGCCAGACGGCGCAGTTGCTGCGTTTAGAGGTCGCCGCAACCCTGGCCTTGATCCAGGCCCTGTGTACGCTGGCTCTAAGTCTGTTTTACACTCGGTTGGCAGGCCGGGTGGCCGTGCCGTTGGGATTGCTGCCGCGTCAGGCGACGGCCCGCCGCCCCCAAGGCTTGGCAAACTGGCTGCTGGTGCTTGGCAATGCCGGGGTGATTCTGCTGCTGCTTGGCGCACCCCTGGCGGCGCTGGTCGTGCGTTCGGTGTGGCTCCCTGGCCCAGACGGGCCAAGCCTGAGTCTGGCGGCCTATACCAATCTGGGCCAGAATCGCACTGGTTCAGCCTTTTTTGTGGCCCCTAGCCAGGCGATCTTCAACTCGTTACGGATTGCCAGCACCACCATGATCTTGGCGCTGGCCCTGGGTGTCCCGGCGGCGTATCTGTTGGCGGCGACCCGCCAGGGCCAGTTGCGCCAACGTTTGCTGGGGCTGCTTGATGCCCTGTTTATGCTGCCCCTGGGCACCTCGGCCGTGACGCTCGGGTTGGGATACGTGGTTGCACTGGGGGCGCTGGGCCTGGGCGGGTGGCGCGCCTCGCCCTGGCTCTTGCCGCTGGCCCATACGTTGGTAGCGCTGCCATTTGTGATCCGGGTCTTATTACCGGCCTTGCGGGCGCGCTCGCCCCGCCAACACGAGGCCGCAGCGGTGCTGGGTGCGGGGCCTGTTGCGACCTGGTGGCGGGTCGAACTGCCGCAGTTGGCTCCGGCCCTGACTACCGCTGCGGTCTTTGCCTTTACGGTCTCGCTCGGCGAATTCGGGGCCTCGTTACTGCTCGCCCGGCCCGATACCCCAACCTTGCCCGTCTTGATCTTCCGTTTGCTCGGTCAACCTGGAGCGCTGAGCTACGGGCAGGCTTTGGCCCTAAGTGTCATTCTGATGCTGGTAAGTGCGTTCAGTTTCGGCTTGCTCGAACGGGTGCGCCCACGAGGGGGCGAGGTTTGATTTTGGATTTTAGGTTTTGGATTTTAGGTTTTGTGGCGTTGCAATGCGCGAAAGCCCTCACCCCCTGTCCCCCTCTCCTACTGCTGGGAGAGGGGGGACTGCGATGCGAGGCTGTGCCATCCTGATGCCGTCTGAAGCGGCTAGCACATCCTGCTGCGGTGCGGCTCCCCTCCCCCCGTGAGGGGGAGGGGGCCGGAAGGGTCGCCAACCAAAACCCTATAGTTGAAAGGGGGCTGGGGAAGAGGGAAAACGGGTCGCCAACCAAAAACGCGCTACCGACACGGGGCACCGGTCTGGGGATTGAGAGTCGGCCGGCGCGGGCCGGCGGGGGTACCCGCAAGGGTTGGCCGGATCACCAGATTGCCAACCGCCAAACTTAAACGACGACCCTCAGGGGCGAGATCGGCGCTGCTGCGCAGGGTCAAGGCCTGTTCGCCCGGCGGGATCAGCACCTGCACCCGGCGGTACGCCCCGACCGGTACGCCGCTGGTCGCAACGGTTGTCGCACCAAGACGCAATTCGAGCGGGCGATCCTCGGCAAAGGCCGTCGCCTCGAACTGCGCAATCAGCGGCGTGCTCCAGGGGGCCAACAAGCCTAGCCGGGCCTCGTCGGCCATCCAACGCCAGCGCCAGCGCCCATCAGCTTCGGGACGCTCCCAGTCCTCGACGCGGGGATAGAGCGCCGGGCGGGCGAGGGCAGGATCAACTGCAAAAAAAGCGAGCGGAGCAGCCGCGTCGATCAGGCTGAGCCCCGGTTCGTCCAATTGCGCACGCAGGCGGGCGGCTTCACTGGGATCGAGTCCGGCCTGATCAAGCGTAGCGTAACGAATCCCGAGGGCAGCCAGATCGCCAGCCAGATTGGGCACAAAGATGTCGGGTTCCAGCGGTTGACGATGCCAGACTGCATAAAGCGCCGAGACATGCTGGGCCGGCTCGTAGATCGGGGTACGGGCCAGATAGCCCCCGGCGAGGGGTCGGCCATGACAGATCTGATTGAGCATCGGTTGGCTCATGTTGGTGCGCAACGGCAGTTCGAGCAGCGCCCCTGGGGTTGGGTCGGCCTGGAGCAATTGGGCATAACGGGGGTCACTGCGGATCGAGGTGAGCGTCCACGGGGCGACTAGGTATTCGGCGATCACGGTGACGATCAGCAGGGCGGCGAAGGCGCGGCGCGGTACGAGGCGGCCCGTCACGGGGGTCAGCAGAAGTTGCAGCCCCAGGCCCGCCAACAGGCCAAGCGGCAACAGCGCCAGAGCCACAAACAGGCTCGGGCGACTAGCGTTGCGGAACGGGGCCACCAGATCGAGCAACAGGAACGGGAGTGGCACCCCGGTGGGTTGACCGACCAGTTTGAGTTCGGGGCCAAGGGCCAGCCCAAGCAGGAACAGCGCCAGCAGCAGCCAGGGCCAGGCCCGTTGCCAGGTGCGCCCACAGGCATAGGCGACCAGGCCCAGCACGGCGAGCCCAAAGGT
>JBLWKA010000247.1:0-4871 GCA_048381555.1 Oscillochloridaceae bacterium umkhey_bin13 | reverse complement strand
AGCCCCCGCACCACCCCCCCCCCGACCCCCGCCCCGCGCCCCCGCGCGATCCCCGGCGCGATGCGCGGCACGATCCCCGGCGCGATCCCCGGCGCGATCCCCGGCGCGATCCCCGGCGCGATCCCCGGCACGATCCCCGGCGCGATCCCCGGCGCGATCCCCGGCACGATCCCCGGCACGATCCCCGGCGCGATCCCGGGGCGGGCACGCGATCCCGGGGCGGGTGACGGGCCACCCATCAACCCTGGAGCGCCCGCGCCTCGTAGGCAAGCAGGTAGGCCGCAAGGAGGGTATGGGTCTCGTGGAGCAAAGCGTTGGCATAGTCCTCGCCACGGGGTTTTTCGGCAATCAACAGACCAAGCAAGGCCATCACCGCAGTTAACGCGACCCGAGCAACCAGAGCGGAGTTGGCAGCAGGCAGGGTTGGATGGCGGCACGTCAGCACCGCCGCAAAATGGGTCGTGGCGACCTCCATCATGCCGGCGGCGGCGGCGGTCAGGTGGGGATTGGGGCTGGCCTGGAGCACAATCCGGGTAAAGCCCATGCGCTCACGGCCAAAATCGAGCATGGTCAGTAGCAGTCGTTCGGCCAGCGCAGTGGCGGGTAGTTGATCCGCATCAGCGCCCAGGCCCGCCTCCATCGCGGTCGCCGCCGCTTGCTGATAACGCACAGCAACTGCTTCGAGCAGGGCTTCCTTATAGGGAATCAGCCGGGTGGTCTATACCAGTTCGAGTGGCGTGCTTGGGCGGCGGCCTGATGGCTTGCCGGCTGATGAGCAGACGCCGCCGGACGAACTGGTTCAGCGCAACCTCTACTTTCGCAGCAAACTCGAAGCGGAACGGGTGGTTGATCAGTTTCTGAGCACGCATGATCTGCCGGTGGTTTTGATCCAGCCGGGCTGGATGTTCGGCCCCAATGATCAGGCACCAACCAGCAGTGGCCAATTGATCCTCGATTTGCTGAACCGCCGCATTCCAGTGCGTTTTCCTGGCTATGGTGCGCCGGTAGATGCCCGTGATGTGGCAGCAGCGATGATCACGGCGGCAGAACGCGGGCGCAGTGGCGAGCGTTACATTGTGGGTAGTGCCACGGTTATACCCTTTGACCAGTTGTTTGCCATGGGCGAAGAGCTGAGTGGCGTGCCTGTGCCGCGCCTGCCAGCGCCCTATTGGGCCGCCTTAGGCGTAGCCTATCTCTCCGAAGCGGTGGGACGGCTGACGGGCAAGCCGGTGGCAGCCCCAGTTGAAGACGTGCACAGCCTCCGCCATCCGCAACCGCTCAACTCGGCCAAGGCTGTGCGTGAACTGGGCGCAAGCTTCCGACCATTCCGCGAAACCCTGCGAGACGAATTGATCTGGTTTGCCCAACACCGTCCCGCATTGACTGGTACGGCCCAGGCCCGGCTCTTGGCCTTGGCACCTGCGGGTTGATCGGGCGGCTAGCGCCCGACCCCAAGTTGGCGACAGAGGGCAGGAGCACCACGCAGACCACAGATCTGTTCGTAGCTGATCCGGGCCTGTTGCGCCAATTGGGTATCACCGGCCGCTTCGGCGGCCACAGCCAGATTATAGAAGGCCAGGGCCTGTTCGCCCGAACCGGGGCGGGCGGCCTGGGCGGCGGCGGCATAATAGTCGGCAGCGCGGCTCCAATCACCGCTGGCACTGGCACAATCGCCCTGAATGGCCCAGGTGCTAAACGGATCGCCACCCAGGTTACGCGCCGCCGCCGCCGCCTCACAGCTAGGGCTCGCTGCCATAGTGCCCTGTTCAACCTGAACCCGGGCAATATAGCCTTCGAGCCAGCGCAACTGGGCCTGGGCCGGGGTTGCAACCAGCGCCAGGGCCAGCAGCACCGTCAGCGTGGTGGCAGCAAGACGGAGCGGCCATTTGCCCGGGGCGACCAGCGCGACGATCCCTTCGGCGAGCAGATAGGCCCCCCAGACCAGCATACTATAATTGAGGGCCGCGACGGGGATCAGGCCGAGTAATGCAACGAAGCTTGCGAGGGCACCGACGGTGGTAACAACCACCGGCCAGCGTTGACTCGGACTGGGGAGACGTTGGCGCACCGTGAAGGGTTGGGTCGCTAACCAGAAGGCCAACGGCACGAGCACCAGCATGCCACTGAGGGCCAGAAACCAGAGTGAGGCACTGAATGCAGCGGGGAACAAGGCCCCAACCAAGGCCCAGTTATTGTTGACAAAAGTGACAATCAGCAACAGGATCAGGCCGGAGGCGACACTCAGACCGGCCCAACTCGGGAGCATCTTATCGCCAAGATCCTTGCGCATGGCCTGGGAGCCACTGGCGGCCAGACGGTGATCGCAATCGGCCTGCAGATCGGCATACCAGCCGGTAATGCCATCAAGCAACACATAGCGTCCGGCTTGATCAGCGAGGTAACTCCGTGAATAGAGATCGAGCGGACGATCCCAAAGGCAGCGGTCAAGCGTCAGCCATTGAGTTACCTCGGCCCAGGGTACCTGTTGGGTCAAAACACCACGTTGATCATAGCGTGTGATCGTCTTGGGTGTGGTCACCAACTGGTCGGGCTGTTCGCGTTCGATGCGGGCGATCGGCAGCCAATCAATCACAGCGGTAGCAATCGCAGCATAGATCGCCAGATAGATCATGATCAGCATCGTGCCTGCGCCGAGCATGCGCCAGGGATCGAAGAAGATCGCCAGATTGAAGACCCCAAGCTCAGAGGGGCGGAGTATGGTCGTGGGCGCAACCATCGCCAGCAGCAATAAGGCCAGCGGCAGCGCCAACAAAGTTGCCAGTTGCAACAAGGTCTGGTAGCTGCGAATAAAGCGCCCGACGTAGCGTTTTTCGGGTTCGGCGTCCACCATCGCAGCCAGGCGCATCCGATCAAGCGGATCACGCTCGGGTTGGCGTTGCCAGACCCGTAGTTCGTGCAGAATGCGTTCGCGGGCGGCTGCATAACCAAGCGTCCGGAAGCGAGCCAGCCCAGCCGCATAGCCGTGAAGGGCAGCATCAAGTTGACCGGCCTGCATGGCGGCGCGACCTTGCAACGTGACCACACTCGCCTCACGTCGCACATCACCAACCTCACGGAAGAAGATCGCAATCGTATCGAGCAACGGACGGGCCGCATCAAGCTCACCAGCCGCTAAATAACACTCGGCGAGCGAGCGTTGGAGCCAGGCGCGCCGGTAGGGATCGCGGGCGGCGGGACGTTCGAGCAAGGCCCGAATCGCGCTACAGGCTTCATCGTGATAGCCATACAACAAGAGCAGATCGGCCAGCCGCTGTTCGGCACGCAGGTTCCCAACAGGATTATCAAGCTGCCGAAACAAGGTTGCAGCTTGGGTATAACAGGCTCGTGCCGTATTGTAGAGCCGAATCAGCAACCAGTTCTGGTAGCGAGCACAATACTGCGGCAGGGGCAAAAGACGGCTACGGCGCCCAATCAGCAGAATCGCAAACTGGAAGGGCAACCCCAAAAGCCAGAGCCAGAGATCATGCAAGAGGCGCAGGACAGGCTGACTCGGTGGCGCAGGCACATGCCAACTACCAGTACTAATGCCCATGCCCTGGTAGGCTTCACCCAACAAGAGCATCGTTTCGGCCACCGCCTGCTGATCACCCACCCGCGCAAAATAGGCGCTGCTCTTGCGAAACAGTTCGGTCGCCTTGGCCCACTGACCAGTCTCGCTATAAATTTCACCAAGGGTACAATCGGCCTCAGCGGCAAGGGCCGGTTCGAGATCACCAAGTGCATCCAGGGCCTCGAGTTGGGCACGGGCCTCATCGAGCCGTAACGCAGCCTGGAGTACGCGGGCACGCAAGTAGTGAACCCAGCGCCGTTCCCGTGGCCCAAGTGGAGTCTCGGTTGCCATTTGCAGCAACAGTTCGGCTTCGGCAAGGCGATGACTGTGTTCGAGCGCCTCGAAGGCGCGCCGCAATTCGATCAGGCCACGGGGCTGATCGATCTGTAACAGATGGTAGAGCGCCTCGCGCCGGAGCAGATCGGTTTCGGTGCTGATCTGCATCACACTGAGGGTAGTACTCTCGGGCATGAGCGGCATCGCCCGATTGGTGGCCCCGGGCGGGGTGGTGCGGGTACTAAAATAGCTATAGAGCCGCCGATGGATGGTGCGAGCCTCATCGGGGCGCGTACGTTGCCACTCATCACAGAGCGCACTGCGCACCTCTTCGGTCAGGGCGAGGCGGCCATCACCGAGATCGCGCACAAAGCTATACTGGCGCAATAGGGCAAGCACCCGTTCGTTGCCCTCATCGCTTTCGCGCAGCACCCGGAGCACACTCGCATCAAGCCAGCGTGGCAACGCAACCCGACGCAGCACCTCGGCCTGGCGCGGGCCAGCCTGAGCCAACACCTGATCGAGGCCGGCCGCGACCAGATCAGTCGCATGGCCGTGGCTCGCCTCGGTCAGCTTATTGACGAGATTGCCAATGATGGCAGAAGAGTCGGGCATTACATACTTTCCTAGGAGTCTCTAAACAACGTTTTCCGCGCTTTACCGCCAGGGCTTGAGCAAAGTCGTTGGGCAAGCCCAAGATTTGGGTGTGTTGAGGCAGTTTTACCGCCACAACACACCCAAAATAGCGCATAGCGTGCATCGAGCTATCAGACTCATGATAGCACGTCAAGAAAAATAATGAGTAAGGTATCCGTTCAGGGAGGGGCGACTGCCCTCGGTTTGATTTGCGAAAATCAGCAAGATTCGGCATACTACCGTTATGGACGAGCCGCAACGCCCCCTGAACTGAGTGAAGACGCATGGCAGGCGACTCCCCTGGAGGTGCGCCAGTTTATTGCGCTGCTGGTCATGAAACTTGCGGCCATCGAGGCACGCCTGAACCAGACCTCGCAGAACTCGTCCA
>JBLWKA010000246.1:0-4973 GCA_048381555.1 Oscillochloridaceae bacterium umkhey_bin13 | reverse complement strand
CGCGGAAATGTACGGCCGAAGCATTCGCCACCGGCTGATCGGTCAGGACACGCAGATCGGATGGCGAATGCTTCGGCCCTACGTGTCGCCACCGGGGATCGTATGGCGCAATGCGCGACGGGATACCATGTCGCCACCGGGGATCGTATGGCGCAATGCGCGACGGGATACCATGTCGCCACCGGGGATCGTATGGCGCAATGCGCGACGGGATACCATGTCGCCACCGGGGAACGCGGGGCGGGGGACGGGATCGCGGGGCGGGGGACGGGAACGCGTCGGCGCGGATCGATCCGATGGCGCGGAAATGTACGGCCGAAGCATTCGCCACCGGCTGATCGGTCAGGACACGCAGATCGGATGGCGAATGCTTCGGCCCTACGTGTCGCCACCGGGGATCGTATGGCGCAATGCGCGACGGGATACCGTGTCGCCACCGGGGATCGTATGGCGCAATGCGCGACGGGATACCATGTCGCCACCGGGGATCGTATGGCGCAATGCGCGACGGGAACGCGGGGCGGGGGACGGGAACGCGGGGCGGGGGACGGGAACGCGTCGGCGCGGATCGATCCGATGGCGCGGAAATGTACGGCCGAAGCATTCGCCACCCGCTGATCGGTCAGGACACGCAGATCGGATGGCGAATGCTTCGGCCCTACGTGTCGCCACCGGGGATCGTATGGCGCAATGCGCGACGGGATACCATGTCGCCACCGGGGATCGTATGGCGCAATGCGCGACGGGATACCATGTCGCCACCGGGGATCGCGGGGCGGGCGAGACGCCCGTGCTCCCAGGTTGGCCCATCTTCGCCTTACGCCTGCGGCAGAATCCCTAGCCTCTGCGCTGTAACCACTGCCTCGCGACGGCTGTTCACACCGAGTTTGCCATATACGTTCGTGGTATGCTTGCGCACCGTATTGCTCGAGATCGTCAGGTGATTGGCAATCTCTTTGTCGGATCAGCGCTGCGCCAAAAGTGCCAGGATCTCCTGTTCACGTTGGGTGAGTGGCTCAATCATGGACACCCTCCATCCATTGTTATGCAAACCCTACTGACCTCCGTGGTTTACCGCGTCAAATGGTGCTGCACCGCAATCGCGACAGCCTCGGTTCGATTAGCGGCGTGCAGCTTGCCCAGAATATTGTGGACGTGGTGGCGCACTGTATTGCGGCTGATGAAAAGCTGTTCGGCGATCTGCTCATTGCTAAGCCCCGCCACCATCAGGCGCAGCACCGCGATTTCGCGTTCCGAGAGATCGCCACCGGGGGCTGGTGGGTTGTGCAGCGCACTAATCAGGGCTTTGGTCACGTCGTAGCCAAGCACCGGCGCACCAGTGCATGCCGTACGCACCGCACTGATCAACTCGCTGCCCTGCGTATCTTTCATCAAGTAGCCAATCGCCCCGGCTTGTAGGGCGCGTTGAACCAACTCGCCTTCGCCAAAGCTGGTCAGTACCAGAATCCGTACCTGTGGGAAGCGCTGCCGCAGCTCGCGCGTGGCCTCGATGCCGTCCATTTCGGGCATCAACACATCCATAATTACCAGGTCAGGCATCAGGTTGGCAACCAGTTCAAGCGCTTCGATGCCACTGGCTCCTTCACCAACAATTTCGATGTCATGAGCGCCGGCGAGGAAAAAGCGTAGGCCACCCCGCACCACCGCATGATCATCAACGAGCAGTACCCGAATGCGTGGATTGGGCATCGTTTTTCCTCGCTATTCCGCGTTGAGAGGCTAATAATGTGTGCTGAGCTACGGGCTTGTATTTGTGGGGTGATTATAGATTATTGTGGTGGCTGGTTGGTCTGATCAGTGGGTCGGATCGTTGCCAGCCAGCGTTCGGCGGCTTCGAACGCCATTTGCAAGGCATAGCCAATCCGTTCGTCGGCCAGAAAGATATTGTCGCGTCCTATGGCTTTTAATTGGCCGGTGCGTTCGAGTTGATCCCTGACTATTGGTTCGACGCCCGCCAGGATCATGCGTCCCCCCTGCTGTTCCAGCGCCTCGCGGTAACGGGCGATGACTTCCAGGAAAGTGCTGCCCAGTTCTTGTTCGCCACGCAGCCCCAGGATCACGACTGCCTGGCGTGAGTTGGCGGTGACAGCGGGGAGTTGCGCCTTGAAGACGGGGGCCGCCGCGAAGAATAGGCTGCCGTAGGGTACCAGGATCGTCACCTGTTGCCCAGGTACCTCGGCGGGCGGCTCGGTTTCGATCGGGTAGGGGCCGGGCTGCATCTGCAGCGCAACCACACGAACCCGGTTGGACTGTTGGAAGACATAGAGCACAATCGCCAGGCCCACACCCATCAGCACGGCGTACTGCAATGGCACCAGCAACCCGGCGACGAAGGTCAGCAGCATCACCGTTTGTTGCACCAGCCCGGTCTTCCAGACCGTTACCACCTGTTGGGGCTTGAGGGTGCGGAAGCCGATGATCATCAATAACCCGGCCAGCGCGGGCATGGCCATCAGGCCGACCAGCCAGCCGAAGAGCAAGATCCCCAACGCGATCACGATTCCGGCAATGATGTTGGCTAGCCGTGAACGTGCCCCCGCCCCGATCACCAGCGAGGTCGCCGACATTGAGGCCCCGACCGGCATGCCTTGCAGCACACCCGCCACAATCCCGGCCACGCCCTGGCCGACAAAATCGCCCGAGGCGTCGGGGTAGCGGCCATCGGGATTCGGCACCGAGGCGCTGATGCTCGCCCCCTGGACCAGGCCCACAAAGGCCAGTGAGAGCGCCGGGATGATCAGTACCGGCACGAGCGCTAGTGATGGTAGCACGGGCATCGGGAGCGAACTCGGGATTTCGGCCACATCACGGGCCAAGGCGATCTGCTCGGCCCCAGCCAGGGGTACCACGAGCGAAACGAAGAACAGGGCCACGACCATGCCCAGCGCCTTCAATTGGGTCTTTTCCAGGGTCAAGATCAGGATGATCGTGAGCACCCCAGCCGCCAGGGTTGGCACATGGACTTGATCAAGGTTGCGTAACAGATCGAAGGTTCTGACCACCCGGTTCGGCCCGGAACTGGCATAGCTCGTGAAATTATCCAACTGGCCCAGGATGATCAGCAGGGCGACCGCATTGACAAAGCCGACCATCACCGATTTGGGTACAAAACGCACCAAGCGCCCCAGTTTAAGCAGCCCCGCCACCAGCATGATCACCCCGGTCAGGACGGCCAGGGTGAAGAGCGGCACATTCGGATCGCTGGCCTGGGTGATCACGGGCACACTGGCGATGATCAGGGCCATGGCACTGGTCGCCTGCACCGACATAAAGACCGAACTGGTGAAGAAGGCCCCGGTAAAGACGCCGGTCATATAGCTGTACAGGCCATAGATCGGATTGACCAGGGCCAGCAAGCCCGCCGCCAGACCATCGGGGATGCTCTGGATGCCCAGCACCACCCCCGCGCTTAGATCCTCGCGCACGGTGGCCCGGTTGAAGAATTTGCGGCGCGGGATTGGGATACGCATAGGAGTTGCCTTAGATGCACCGGACGGTATCAGTATGGCACAGCCTCGGCTCGAAGTTCCCCCTCTCCCGCAGTAGGGTTCAAGGGCGGATAGAACGTTTGGGCTTCGCACGGGTTTTGGGGCATTGCGATGCGCTGGAACCCCCCCACCCCCCTGCCCCCTCCCCCTCAGGTGGGGAGGGGGTGACGTCGCTGTACGTCTGAGGCGTTCCAATGCGGTTTTGCGCGTGTGTCGTACATCTTTTCTGTCCGCCCGTAAACGCAGTAGGGAGAGGGGGACAGGGGGTGAGGGTTTCCAGCGCATTGCGATGCGATTTACGGTCGCGGCTCAACCGGTGCGTCATCTTCAAACAGTTCGGCCTTGGGCTGCGCGTCCGTCGCGGGCTTGGTGCCCGGCAGCACTTCAAACCAGCTATCGAACTTGACCATGGTCGAAGCCAGTTGTGCCAGGATCTGCGGGTTGCCAACCAGCGTTGCTTTGCCGGCCTGCACCTTCTCGACGAAGGTCGCCGCCCCGATCATCACATCTTCAAGTTCGCGCCGGTCAATTGTGATCGTCAGGTCGGCATCGTCAGCCTGGTAGCCACTCACCGTGGTCAGCGTTGCGTTGCTCAACTCCACAATGAAGCGCTCGCCGTTATCCGGGGTGTGCAGGTTGAGCTTGAACTGCATGCCTTCGGCTTTGCGGCTGTCCATCTGAATGCCCAGGTATTCGAGCATCATCTGGGTACTGGTGCCGCGCACAAAATCGGCACTGCCCGTCTTTGCCGCACTCACCGGCACCACGCCATCGCGCAACTCTTTGGCACCCGAAAGGAAGCTATTGCGCAGGGCTAGACTCTCTTGCTGGTAGCCGAGTTGCTCGTACACATCAGCGAGCAGATCCTTGGCCTCCTGGTTCTGCGGTTCGGCGTAGACCAGTTTATTGAGGATTTCGACCGCCAGTAGATACGTACCCTGATCGAACAGTTCGCGTCCTTTGGCGATGATCTTTGCGGCTCCTCCCATCATCTCGGCATACAGCGGGGCCGAATCTTCCGGTGAGGCGGGGATCAGGGTGGCGGGATTCAGATCCCAGTAGCCAAGATAGCGCTGCATGATCGCCCGGCTGTTATGCGCATACGAGCCGTGATAGCCACGGGCGTACCAGACCTTTTGGAGCGTCTTGGGCGGCTCGTAGACGTTATGAATCTGGTTGATCGTGACACCGCGATTGGCGAGGTGCAGCACCTGGTTGTTGAGGTGGGCATACATATCGCGCTGATTGCGCATCACCTCGATGATTCGCTCGCGGCCCCAGCGCGGCCAGTTGTGCGAGGCGAACATCACCTCGGCCTGATCGGCAAACCGATAGATCGTTTCGCTGATATATGTGGACCAGCGTGCCGCATCACGCACCTCGGCCCCGCGCAGGGTCAGAATATTATGCAGACTGCCGACCATATTCTCGGCGGCCCAGAAGGTCTTGAAGTCGGGGAACCAG
>JBLWKA010000245.1:0-5035 GCA_048381555.1 Oscillochloridaceae bacterium umkhey_bin13 | reverse complement strand
GATCTACATCTGCCCTACAGATGACAGATGTTACAACCAACTTCGTCTTCTTCGGCGTCAAGTGCAGCGCCTACGAGGTTGATGAGGGGCTGGTTGGGGCGGCGGCGACGCTCTTCTTCAAGCCGGATTTCGTGGCCTTGCCGAATTTCCTCCATGCGCTCAGGTTGCTCTAGCTCAGCTAGGCTTTCACGCTGCCGCCAATAGAAGTGTTCGCCGCCCCGTTCGGACTCGAATTTTTTTGCCTTCTCAAACAGATCTGGATGGCGCTCTTTGAGTCCCATCCATTCTCCGCTGCGCTGGTAGAAGCAAAAATAGCAACCACTTCGCTGACGCCAATCATAGTAAATTGGCAAGCCAATTCCACT
This sequence comes from Oscillochloridaceae bacterium umkhey_bin13, assembly GCA_048381555.1. GTDB lineage: Bacteria > Chloroflexota > Chloroflexia > Chloroflexales > Chloroflexaceae > Viridilinea. The sequence continues at coordinate 4,670 of JBLWKA010000245.1, read as the reverse complement.
ATCATTTAAGATCTGCTCAATATCAGATAATACCAACCCATGCTCTTTGAATGGATAGACGGGTTGGATATTAGGCTTGGTTGAAATGTAGCCACTGCGCTGCTCATCGGCACGAATGCCAATGTAGCTCCATACGGGATCGCTACCGACATGGGCTTCAAAGGGTTCGATCTTGAGTTTGCGGGTACACCAGCGCACTTGCGAGGAAGGCAGCATCCCGCCGTACATTTCAAGCCAGTGGGAAAATCCGCGCTGGGGATTGAGCCGGGTGATCTTCTTGCCCAGGAAGGCTTCAATACGATCAAGATATTCGTATGTCTCTTGAAGTTCTTCGTGGGTATCACAGAAGATGTATTCAAGTTGGGGGATCTTATCGCTTAGGTAAAGCGCCAGGGCGGTACTATCTTTGCCGCCACTCAGGCTCACAATATGGCGACCAGGCCGTGAAGCCCAATCATGTTCGGGCGTTACTTGCTTCATTGCCACGCTCAAGCTCCTGGCTATTGGTCAGTGGGCGCTCCTCTAACAGAGTGCGCAACACATCAGCGATTACAAAAATCTGCTCCTCATGGAGAAGTATACCATTTTCCATGAGTGAATTCATGATTTTTTCACGCATTGTGGCCGTAGCGGGGCCAGCATTGCGCTGATGGATCACAACGCTCCGTTCGTGTTGGGCATCGGCCACCCCTACCCGCAAAACGGGGGTTTCGGGTGGCAATACTTGCTGCACCACCGCAACTTGCTCAACAAGCCGGAAGCGTCGGCCAAGGTCGGCCAATTGGGTCATAAAACTTTGCAGATCGCTATCGTGCCAGACACTTGGCGGCTTCTGGATCACTAGGGCGGCTACACTCTCAATCCAGGCTTTTTCGGTACCAGCGTTATGCAAGCGGATCCCCAAGGCCCGGATTTGGGTGTCGCTAGTGACCGCTGCGATTTGCTCGTAGCGTTGGGCGATCTCGTTGCGTAGATCATCGGAGCTTGTTGCGAGCGCCCCAAACGCCTGGCGGATCAATTCTTGTAGTTCGGTCAGCAGCACCGTATACGCTTGCTGGATCTCTTCAAGCCCTGTACGCAGGGCCACGAAGAACTGCTCTACGCTCGCTTCATCAAAACTGCCTTCACTCGGAAACGGTGGCAAGCCACAGGCTGCGGGCAACTCTTCAAAGAGAAGTTGATCGGGCGCACGGGCCTCAAGCATGACCCGGCGGATCTGTTGGGCCTGGGGACTAATGCGGCGCGTCGTTTTGGTGTAGTTGGGTAATTTCTGCATGAATTGAAGCAGGCGCATAACCGCATCTGCAACCGCCTGTTGCCCGTATTTCTCAAGCGATTTGGGGGCGAGCGCCCGCGCTAAGCGTTCAAATACCGTAATTCGTATGCCGCTAATACGGTTATATCTGATCTTAAAGTGGGTTGATTGCCGCAATAAGCGCTCGAAGGTTGCAATATCTGGTACTGTGACATAGTTGTCGTACTCATAGATTGCAATCGCACCCGCATTCGCTTGGTACGCAGCCATAAAAAGCAACGGAATAATACCCGCCTTCAGCCCATACGGTGGCGCGGTTAACTGCTCATACAAGGGCGCAAGCGCCTGGGCCTGACCTTCGCTCGACTCGATACAGGCTTGAAGCACATTCCAGGTTGGAGCTAAGTTTAGAGGATCGTCTGCTGGAGGCGCACCAAAGCGCCAAACCCCATCTGCATCCTGCCGATGAATGCCACCCTGACGCAAAATACTTTCGTAGATGGCTCGTTCAGGCGGAAAGCCTTCAAGCCCAAGTTGCGCTAAATGGGCATGTTCAAGCATTCGTTCAACTAGATTGCGGCGTGCTTTGGTGGCTGCCGACGAGAGTTGCCGCCGGACAATCAGTTCATTCCAGAGCCTTGGGGCAGCGTGAAACGTAGCATCGCATGCATCGCTTAACAAATGATCACGCTGACGGTCTGTGCGGGCAGCATGGGCTTGGCCTCGCCAATACCATGCACTTTCACCGGGGCCATAGGTTGTGCTGATCGCTTCCTCAAGTGTTTGGCGGGCTTCTTCAAGCCGGGCCGTTACCTCAAGCCGGGCTGCCCGATCATGTTCTAGTTCGGGTTGTTTCTCTAGGATCGAGCGCAGCGCCGCAACATCAAGCAACAGTTCGCGCAACTGATTAGCCCGTTCAGGAATCACGCTGATCAGCCAAGGTTCTTCGTTGCGCATGGGCTGCTGCGCCCAAGCTTGGGCTTGATCACGGGCCTCATCATCAGTGGTGACCACATACAGAATCAGGCCATCGGCGTTTGAGGGAGCAGGAGTGTTTTCAGGTAGTTGCGCCGCATCAACAAATTGAGCCACAAAATGGCGCAATGCCCCATATTTGTAGCTGTGGCGATGGGCTACCAACGGGGGCGGGGTAGCATGCTGCTGCATCAACTGCACGAGGCTGGTCTGATCCCGCAATACACGGCGGGTGCTTTCGGCCAAGCCGTCGAGATCAAGATCACTGCCCTCCCAGAGTACATAGCTATTGCGATGCTTGCGAAAGGCAATCAGGCGCCGGTCACGCAGCAGGTTCAAGCTCGCTGCAACGCTGACTGCTTCGGGATCATCGCTTAGGGCAAAGGCGAGCAAGGCAGGGCTGGCAGCGAGACCGCGTTGCTGGCCGAGGGCGCCGAGTGTGCCTAAGCTGGTGATCAGATCGAGGGCTGGGGGTGGCAGATCGGGCATGGCCTCACGGGCGCTGGCAAGCTCGGCCCAGCGGCGGCCTTGGGCGCGCCCAAACAACCCTGCGCCAAGCGTGGCCTCGACATAGGCATACAACTGCGGCAGCCGATAGATTGCGGCAGCATGTTCAGGTGGGTTGCGATTGGTCAGCAGGAAATCAGGCAGGCTATAGGGTTCCTGCGCACTCAGAAACGCGAATAGGGAGCGCTCATTCTGAGCCACTTGGCGAAAGAGGATGGGCAGAGCCACTAGGACAGTTGGATGGAGAGGATAAGCGCGGGCGATCAGTTCGTGCCATTCGGCGGGGCTGAGTTCGGTGGGCCGCAAGCCAAGCTGGTCGGCAAGTGGCGCAACCTGCTCGGCCCAGGCTTGGCGCTCGGAATTCTGTAGCTCCTGATCGGGGCAAAGTGCATGCCCGACCATGCGCAAGAGTTGCGTATCTGGTTCTAGGAACGGAATATCGCTGTAGCGTCCCTGCACCTTGCGCCACTCGGTGCGTTTGGTGGCCCCAGCCGCACCAAGATACTTGTCAAACGTTTGGTGCAGGATCGTGACCACAACACAGGTTGCAGGCGTGAGCCGGGCGGCGCTTTCGGCGATCTGTTGCAACAGAAACAGATCACGCTCATCGTGACGGGCGGCATAATCCAAGAACTGCCCAAGCTCATCAATCACCAGCAACGTTCCGCTGTGATTACTCGTTCGAGAAACGAGTTGGGTCGTTTGTTCGAGTAGATCGGCAACCTGTTGCGGATCGGGATTGGTCGTGAGCGTCGCCGCAAGGCTCGTGAGCAGATCGCCAGCGGCTTCACGCAGCGATGCTTTGCGCTCCAAGGTATCGTGGAGGGCGCGCAACACAGCGAGGCGCAGTGAACCGTTGTTGCCACCAACCAGGATGGGCAATAGCGTGCGCCCCCGATAGATTGAGCGTTCGGGGAGCCGTTGGGCAGCGTGATCGCGAATCAACTGGCGACGGCGCTGCTCATTGGCGCTCAAAAATGTTGCTAGAAACAGGCCGAAAGCCGACTTGCCCGAACCATACGGCCCAATCAGCGAAAAAGCGCGCCCAGTAGCGCGTGGATCGAGGGCGGCGGTAATCCGTTCGAGGGTCTGCACCACTAGGGGCGTCACCTGATAACCGCCGAGGCTCGTCCGTTCGCCAAAATCGCGTTGAAGATTGACCGAACGGGTGTAGCGGGGCTGCACCGGGAGCGGGATCAGCGGCAGGGTCATACGGCTTCCTCAAACGTGCGCTCAAGCAACTGGTCAGCAAGTTGGTCAACCTGATCAGGTTCGCCCGTCCAGTAGACCTGGCGAATCCCGGCTTGATCATTGTAAACCAGGGCACCGGCGGTCAGGCTGTCTAACATCAGCAGCCGACCAAGCAAACCGTCTTCATCGAGCCGAAAAACCCGACCGGGTGAACCGGGCGCATAGGCCAGATCGTTAAACGCGATGGTTCGTTCGCCATGCTGGCGCAGGAAACCCAGGATGGCCCAGGCCACTAGCGCATCAGGGAGACTCGGCTGTGCGCCACTGGCAAGGTAATAGCGACGCTGACCGGGAAAGGCGCGGATCAGGCCAAGACTGGTTAAAGGACACGCCAGCGCATCCTCGACCCCGGTAGACAACCGACGCTGATCGGGTGGTACATATGTGTGCAACAAACATTCTACATCACGGACGAGGGTTGCGATGGCGGGAATCTTCCACGCCTGTTCGGTTGCATAGGCCTGAATCTGCTCAGCCAGACTCATCGTACTGAACTCACCGGCCCGTAACAGGTTGAAAACAAAAAACCAGGAAAAGGCCGCTTCGGGGCGGGCTGCAATCTGCCAATGCATCAACCAGCGTCCAGCGGCGCTAACGAGGTACGGATCCCAGCCTTCATCGGCGAGCAAGCGCCGTCCCAACGGGGTAACGTGGACATCGCCGTTGGCATTGCGGGCAAAGA
>JBLWKA010000244.1:0-5036 GCA_048381555.1 Oscillochloridaceae bacterium umkhey_bin13 | reverse complement strand
TTCCAATATAAGTGTGGCAGTAAAGCATATCCGCCTCATCACACCGCGTGCTCGTGCGGCCTTTGCCAAAGAAGTTGAAATGCTCGCGCCGTTGACGCATCCGGCCTTACCTCGTCTGTACGATGCCTTTGAAGAATCTACGGATGCCTATCTTGTTTCATCTTTTTTTGCCGGTGATACTCTTGCCGATCTGCTGCGGCGACGTGATACGCCGTTTGCGCTCGATCTGGTGCTGGAATGGGCTGATCAGTTGCTTGATGTTCTGATGTATCTCCAGAGCCGGAACCCTGCGATTGTTCACGGCGATATTAAGCCGCAGAATCTCAAACTATTGGCTCATGGTGCCGTCGCATTGCTGGATTTTGGGGTCGCTTCTTGGTATGGAACTGGGATTGTGCAGCGCACCCAGGGTTATACCCTCACGTATGCCGCCCCAGAACACATTCAAGGACTGGCCCTCGATGGACGGAGCGATCTCTATGCGCTTGCTGCCACGCTGGTTGAGTTGCTCACCGGGACACCACCACCGAGTGCGCTGGAACGGGCTGCGGCGTATCAACGTGGTGATCCCGATCCGTTTCAGGGTCTGATCGGAGGCATCATTGAGGTGCCAGACGCACTTGCGGCGATGCTCAGGCTCGCCCTGGCCCTCGATCCGGCCCAGCGTCCGGTTGATGCGCTGGCGCTGCGCTTAGCTTTGCACGCAGCCCGCAATGAGACCGCAACCGTGGTTTCAACCCAGCCTTTAGCTGCGACAGCAGCACCACAACTGCTGTCTGAGCACGAACACGTGCCCCATAATGTGCCCGCAGCCCCCACGCCCCTCATCGGACGCGAAGCATTGGTCGCGCAGACTACGACGATGCTGCTACGCGGTGATGCCCGTCTCGTTACCCTCACTGGCCCAGGCGGGGTTGGAAAGACCCGCTTGGCCATGCAGATTGCGGAACGCTTGGTTAGCTATTTTCCTGATGGTGTGGTTTTCGTTTCCCTTGCCGCAGTTGCGCACCCCGATCGGGTGGCCGAAGCCGTTGCGGCAACCCTCGCAATCCCCCTGACCGCAGGATGTGTGCCGAAGACACTGCTTCAGGAGTACGTCAAACGGAAGCGTATGTTGCTGGTGCTTGATAACTTCGAGCACGTTTTGGCCGCGGCGCTGTTGGTCGCTGATCTGCTGGCGGCAGCGGCAGGCTTGGTGATCGTGACGACGAGTCGCGAAGTCTTGCATGTACGGGGTGAGCATACGATTGTTGTTCCGCCACTGACGTTCGTCGTAGGCGATCTTCCAGCAAACGTCAGCGAACTGCGTCAGTATGCTGCTATCGAACTCTTTGTGCGTTCGGCGCGGGCCGCTGATCAGAGCTTCGACCTAACACCCTCAAACGCGGCGCTGATCGCGGCGATTTGTGCGCGCCTGGATGGTCTGCCCTTGGCAATCGAACTTGCGGCAGTGCGTATGCGTACCCTGACTGCCACCCAGCTTTACGCACTCCTTGAACAGAGTCTCGATCTGCTGGTTGATGGCCCACGAGATCTGCCCCAGCGTCAGCAAACCTTGCGTACTACGGTGACCTGGAGTGTCGAACTACTGCCGTCTTTTGCGCAGGCCGTGTTTGCCACGCTGGGCGTCTTTGTAGGGAGCTTCGATGCTCAGGCCGTAACGTTTGTGCTGGCCGACCAAGCCGGGTTAGCGATGGAAGATGTGCCGACAAGCGCAGATACGTACTGGCAAGATCCCGCCGTGCATGACGCCCTTGAGGCCCTGACCCGCATCAATCTGGTGCAGCGCATCTCTACTGATCCTGGGGTACCACCACGCTATAGCTTGTTTGAGACCGTGAAGGACGTGGCGCTTGAACGGCTCAAAACGGTAGGCCAGTTTGACCACGCCGTGCAACGCCATACACAGTATTTTGTTACGCTAGTCGAAGCCGGGGCACAGGCGTTAGCTAGCCCTGGCGCGGCACCCTGGCTGACGAAACTGGCTGCTGAGCACGATAATCTGCGTGCGGTGCTTGCTCGCGCGGTCACGGAGGATCAGCCTGATCTGATCATCCGGCTTGTGGCGGTCTTAGGGCGCTATTGGTGGTTACGGGGGCATATTTTCGAGGGTCAACGCTGGACGGAGTTGGCGTGTACCTTCGCGACACCCAGCACACCGCCGCTTTTGCGGGCCAAATTACACTTTAGTGCAGCAGCAATTGCGTATGCCCAGAGCGACTATCAAGCAGCGCAGGATCATTTTCGCCAGGAGTTGGCGCTACGAACGGAGATCCAAGATGCTGAGGGGGCAGCGCTCGCGATGAGCAATCTTGCGGCAGTACTCGCCGATAGTGGCCAGATGGATGCGGCGGTGCGCTATTGGGAACAGAGTCTTCAGCAATTTCGTATGCTTGATCTGCCCTATCGCATTGCCCACACCCTGAGCAACTTGGGCGTGGCTGCGTTCAACCGGGGTGATCCACGCCAAGCCATCAATTTATACGAAGAGAGTCTGGCCCTGCGGCGGAAAGTGGGTGATACGCATGGGATTGCACGCGCCCTCCATCTGTTGGCAACCGCGCTTCATGGTCAGGGTGAGCATGAGCGCCCTCTCGCGTTGTTGCGCGAGAGTCTGGCGATCCGTCTCCGCATCCATGACCAGGGAGGAATTGCCGAATGTCTCGAGGCGCTTTCCTCTATCGCTGGCACGGAGCGCCCATGGTATGCTGCAAGCTTGCTAGGTGCAGCCGACAAACTCCGGCGGAGCAGTGGCGTGGCACTGCCTGTCCCAGATCAACCTGCGCACCAACGTCAGCTTGCGTTGTTACGCACCCATATGGGCGAAGTGGCGTTTCAGGCTGCCTACGCAGCGGGGCGTCAGACCCCCATTAACACGTTGGTGGCACTTGAACGCGAAGCGACAACCCTGCATGATGGAGCAGAGCAGTAGCCTATGAGCGATCTGGATACGATGATCCAGCCTGCACGGCTCACGGCGATGGCCGGTGGCGTGCGGCCAGAGGAGTTTGTGCTCGATGGGGGCAGTTGCACACTTGGACGCTCATCGCTCTGTCAGGTTTTGATTGATCGCAATGTGGTTTCACGGCTGCACGCCCGCATTGTCCGTGAAAGCGTGCGGTTTATCCTAAGCGATCTTGGCAGCACCAACGGAACCTTTGTGAACGGCAATCGGCTTCAGGGGACGTATGTGCTGCGTGACCGCGATCAGATTGGGCTTGGTTCACCTGCTCCGCTCCTCCGTTTCACTGACCCCGATCCAACCCACATCCCCGCGCAACGGCTGCGCTACGACGAGCGCCTGCACATCTTTCTGTTCGATGATCAGCCGTTGCATTTGCCCCAAACCCAACTGCGCTTGCTCTTGCACCTGTATCGGCATAGTGATACCGTCTGTACGCGCGAAAGTTGCACGCAGGCGATTTGGGGCCATAACTATGACCCGGGGGCCGATGCGGATCGCCTCGACCGTGCGATCAATGGTGTACGCAGCCGACTCCGTGAACTGGCAGGCGAAACGTTCATGATCGAGACGCGGCGCGGCGAGGGCTACATCCTGAGGCTTGGCGAAAGCGCGTGATACTTTCAATACTGGATAATAGGCAAGAAAATTTGCCTTATCTCATTGGTATTTGGCACAGAGTTTGCGCGTACTGGGCCATATTCCTCGATGCTGCCATCGCGATTGATGACTGACAGCCAATAGGTCGCATCCCGAACGAGTTCGGGATCTTCCCACTGATAGTTAAAACCAGTCAAACTATCACCTTCAGCGTTAATGATCGGGCTTACCTCTATCGCGTTACGGCGCTGCCCATCAAGGCTTCGTAGGATCAAAAAGCCAACAACGTCGAATTCACTTGCAGTTGCCCAATGGATCACGATTGTGCCAGATGCGTTACGTTCAGCACGAAGATCCGTGATGGTAGCAACTGTGGGTGACATATCAACAACCAGGAGCGCCAGCGCTGTATCATACGCCCGCCCGTTCCAACTGCCATCAGCGGCCTGGCGACTTGCCAGGAAGGTATTTGCCCCCGCTGCATTCGCCGGCGCGATGCCCCGCTCCTGTAGGGCGTACAGCACCAGACCGGTCTCGATTACGTTGCTGCCGCCCGTCCCCCATCCGCCGTCCGCATTCTGGCGCGACGTCAAGTACTGCCCACCGGCAGTAATAGCTTCAGGCACGCCAGCGATGCTCTCGTAACCCCCAAGCGCGAGCAGCACATGAGCCGTGACAATGAGGTTGCTCTCACCGCGCGTAAGCCCCCACCCACCATCTGCATTGCTCGCTGCAAGCAAGTAGGCGACGCCATTGGGCAGTGTGCCGCCACTCATCCCCGCTGCCCGTAGCGCCTCCAAAGCCAGCGCGGTATTGAGGCTGTCAGAGTTATAGCCTGGGGCAGCCCCCCAGCCCCCCTCCGGTGCGTTCAGATTACCGCCGAATATCTCGACGGGTCGCTGGGCCGCCAGGAGTTCGCTGGTCAGCTGTGAGACGTTGAAGCCACCACGCGCCAGAGCAGCAATGATGCGTGCGTGCTCTGCTGTGTTGCGCGGTGGCTTGTTGGCAAGCCATGCATATGCTGGAGGCAGGGCAGAACTATTTGGACTAAGACGCGCAAGGGCTGCAACGGCTGCGGTGGTGTCGCGAACTACGGTGCTTGAGCCCCATCTGCCGGTGGCGTTGCGGTTTGATTCGAGCCAAGTTAAACCTGTAGATGAGGGTGTCGTAGGCTGTAAAAGCGGTTTAGAAAACACAATCCCGGGAATAATTAATGTAAATACAATAAGAACTCACCGTTCGCTAGTGTTTGAGCCGTTTCGCCATTTTTGGAATCATCCATTTGGCGTGGGTAATTCTGCTGGAATCGTGGCGTGAAACGTGTACAACGTGGGTGAAAGCCGTAACAACTCACCGTTCGCGAGTGAATCCGACGTTTGCCATTTTTGCGGATGATCGATTGGAGCAGTTTTCGTGATTCGGGCAGAATTGCACGGCATGTGGTACAACAGCGGGGTCATCCGCCACACCCGGA
>JBLWKA010000243.1:0-5085 GCA_048381555.1 Oscillochloridaceae bacterium umkhey_bin13 | reverse complement strand
GCCGCCGTCGGGTCGCCCCCCCCCCATACAAACCCCCCCCCCGCTGCCGGGCCACCACCGGGGGCGGGCCGCGGGGCCGCCCCCCCCCGCCCACGCATCCCCCCCATCAAACAGAACTCTTATACTTGTGCCCGAAACTATATAGAACCGTGTGCTACAATTATCTAGACCCCGATCACCCTCCGCCTCGGCGGACGTGATCACCCCGAACCAGGTTCCCACCCCAATGGTGGCAGCGTGTCTGGTCGGGAGCCACCTGTGAAATGAGGACACCGCTGATGAGACTTGAGCGCTTTACTGAGAAGGCGCAGGAGGCGTTTCATAACGCCCAGGAGATCATGCAGGAGCAGCATCATACTCAGCTTGACGTCGAGCACGTCTTTTTGGCTATGCTGCGGCAACGTGATGGCCTCGCGGCGCGTGCGCTAGCTCGCCTGAGCGTTGAGCCTGAAACGATCGCCAACCGCGTCGAGCGCGAGCTTGAGAAATCGCCCAAAGTGTATGGTCAGTATGGCTTTGGTAATCAGGTCTATGTCACCCCGCGCACCCAGCGCCTTGTCAAACGGGCCGAAGAAGAAGCCAATCGCCTCGGTGATCAATACGTTGGGATTGACCATTTGTTGATTGCCCTGAGCGGCGAACGCGAGGGGGCCTCGGCCCGCATTTTGAACAGTTTTAATATTGATCAAGAGCGGATTTATCAGGCATTGATGGAGATTCGTGGCTCGCAACGCTCGGATGATCCCGGGGCCGAGAGCCGCTACGAAATTCTTGAGAAATACTCGACTGATCTGACCCAGATGGCCCGTGATGGCTTGCTTGATCCGGTGATTGGTCGTGAAGTCGAAATTACCCGGGTGATTCGCATTCTGTCCCGGCGCACCAAAAATAATCCCGTTCTGGTTGGCGAAACCGGCGTCGGTAAGACTGCCATTGCCGAGGGCTTGGCCCAGCGTCTGATCAGCGGTGATGTGCCGCCCACCCTGCGCGACCGTCGCCTCCTGGCCCTCGATCTGGCCGGGATGGTCGCGGGCTCGAAGTTCCGAGGCGAGTTCGAGGAACGGCTCAAGGCGGTGATGGACGAAGTGCGCAGTGCTAAGGGCAAGGTGGTGCTGTTTATTGACGAACTGCACACCGTCGTCGGGGCCGGGGCTGCCGCTGGTAGCATTGATGCCAGCAATATGCTCAAGCCCGCCCTGAGTCGGGGCGAAATTCAGGTCGTTGGCGCAACCACGATTGATGAATATCGCAAGCATATCGAGAAGGACGCTGCCCTCGAACGGCGCTTCAGCCCGGTCTTCGTCGAGGAACCTGACCTCGATACGACCGTCGAGATGCTGCGTGGCCTGCGCAAACGCTACGAAGACCACCACCAACTCACCATCAGTGACGAGGCCCTTTCGGCGGCGGTGCATCTGTCGAGCCGCTATATCAATGATCGCTTCTTGCCCGATAAGGCGATTGACCTGATTGATGAGGCCAGCGCCAAATTGCGCATTGATATCTTCGCTATGCCTGCTGACTTGAAGGCCAAAGAGGCCGAACTGAACAAGTTGCAGCAAGAAGAAGAAGATGCCGGCGCACGCCGTGATTACGAACGCGCTGCCACGCTGCGGGCGCGCTTCCTCGCAATCCAGACCGAGTTCGAGACCGAACGCTCGGCTTGGTTGGCGGAAGCCAATCTCGATGAGGTTGTTGATGATGAGGACATCGCGCAGATCGTTTCGAGTTGGACCGGCGTCCCCGTCAGTCGGATGCTCGAAACTGAGCGCGAAAAGCTCGTGCATATGGAAGAGCGCCTGCACGAACGGGTGATTGGTCAGCACGAGGCGATTGTGGCGCTTTCTGACGCCATCCGCCGTGCCCGGAGCGGCCTGCGCGACCCGCGCCGCCCCATCGGTAGCTTCATCTTCGTTGGTCCCACCGGCGTTGGCAAGACCGAACTTGCTAAAGCTCTGGCCGAGTTCATGTTCGACAGCGAAGAGGCCATGACCCGCGTGGACATGAGCGAGTTCCAGGAGCGCCATACCGTCAGTCGCCTGATTGGTGCCCCGCCTGGCTATGTGGGCTACGACGAGGGCGGTCAACTCACCGAGAGTATTCGCCGTCGGCCGTATCAAGTCGTCCTCTTCGATGAGATCGAAAAGGCCCATCCCGATGTCTTCAATGCCCTGCTCCAGGTGCTTGATGATGGCCGCCTGACCGATGGGCAGGGCCGCACGGTAGACTTCCGGAATGCCGTGATCATCATGACCAGCAACGCCGGTACCGAACACCTGCAAGGCGGTGGGATTGGCTTCTCGGCTACCGTCAAGGGCAGTGCCAGACCGGTAGACCTGAAGGAAGCTCGGCGCAAAGTGGACGATGCCCTCAAACAGGCCTTCCGCCCCGAGTTCCTTAACCGGATTGATGACATCATTCTCTTCCATCCGTTAACGATGGAGGATCTGACCCGCATCGTTGATCTGCAAGTTGGCGAACTGGTCAACCGTTTGCGTGACCAGAAGATCAGCCTGAGCCTGACCCTGACCGCCAAAGAGCACCTCGTCGTTGAGGGCTTCAACCCGGTGTATGGGGCACGCCCGTTGCGCCGCACCGTGCAGCGTCTGCTCGAAACCCCCATCTCCCGCGAACTGTTGCGGGGTGTCTTTAAAGAAGGTGACGTGATCGAGGTAGACCTCGAAGGCGGGCAACTGGTCTTCCACCGTGGGGGTGTCCTGGCCATCGAAAGCAAACGCCCTGCCGAGCCCCTAGGCGCGTAACTTGGCATGAGCGGGAGCTTGCCGGAGGGTTTGGGAGGGCTTGGCCCTCCCAAAAACATTCCCACCGTCACGTAAGCGATAGCTTACGTGACGACTACCCTGCTAACAATCCCCAAAGGTAGATAACACTTTTTTTACCTCTAGGCCGGTTCCAGGCCCCACACTGGAATCGGCCTAAACTATTATTCGTGATTGAGATGCGGAATATGCCATAACAAGCTTGTCATCTACGTAGCCTCCTAGCAAGCTACAATCAAAAGGAGGGGCTGACGCAGGCAGGCTTTTACGGTATGCTACCCACTACCTAAATCTGGTCGCAATGGTGGCGATCACGTCAGTGGAGGCGTAAGGATGAATGTGACAGGCATCGGCCAGCCGCATGGCTACAACTCTCCCCTTGGCCGGGCCTTGCGCTTTCGTGAAGCGCTGAGTGGATACGGGGCCTTTTTGCTGGCGGCTCGGCGGCCTGATCCGCTCCCGACCCTACGCGATTTGGCTTGTGACTGGCTCCGGGCCGAGGATGTAGATATCATGGTGCCAGCGGGCACCAACCCACTCAATTGTGAGGAACCCGGTCGTATCTGTGGCCCGATCGTCATTGGGCGGCGGGTGGTCGGGCGGATCGAAGCGCGTCGCAAACGGCCCTTCGATGAAGACGATCAAGCCCTGTTGGGCATGCTTGGTCAGGTCGTCGGAGCGGCCCTTGAGTATAACTTGCTCCAGTCCCAACTCGACGAGCGGGCCTGTGCCGCTCAGGCTCACGCCGACACCCTGGATCGGCTCCTGAGCTTTGGGCGTGAGGTGCTGCGTGGTGGCAGTGATCCGGTGAGTCTGGCAACCCATATTGCGGGTCAGGTGCCCGATATGGTTGGCGGTGAACGCGCTTCGGTTCTACTGCTCCCGCATGAACCAGGCGATGACCCTGTTTTGGTGCTGAGTAGCGGGCGCGATGTGAGCACCGAACGTGCCCGCGAGGTCGCCGATGATGGGCTTGCCGGTCTGGTCTTGCGCGAACGGATGCCGATCATTATTGACGAGACCGATACTGATCGACGTTGGCTCGATCTCGATCTTCAGCATCACGATAGCCGTACCCGTTGTGCCATGGCCGTGCCCCTGCTCTGGGGTGAACAGATCCTGGGTGCGCTTACCGTCACCACCAGTGCCAGTCGGCTCTTCAGCACCACTCAGTTAAACTTACTCGAACTCGTGGCCTGCCATGTCTCGCTGGCTGTCCATTCCGCGACCGCTGACGCACGCCTGGCCGCCAGTTCTGCGACCCTTGGGGCGCTCGCAACCTACCTTGAAGCGGGCCTGGATGCCGCAGCGCAGGGTGATCAGGCCGCAGCGCTAGCGATTATGGCAGCGGTCGCGGCCCGTCTACGTGCTGAACAAACTGCACTGACTGCTTCCGAAATGGTTAGCCCCTAACTCCACCAGGCATAATGGGCCCATGGCTGATCAGGATAAACTGCTTCGGGTCGTCGGGGGTTGATTCGCACTGGTACTACCGCCCCAACTGCCAGACGCTGCAGCTTGGCATCCTCCACTAACCATGCGACCTTCGCCTCATACGGACGGCCATTCGGTGGTTGTACCCAGAGCACAATCCGTAGCTCGGCGGCGCGCATCAGCATCTGGCGACTGACCGAACTCTGGCGCACAATCCGCAGAATCTCGGCTCGGGCCGTGATTGCCACTTCCAGATCCTGGCGCATGGCTGAGCGAGCCTGTTGGGCGCGCAACTCGGCCTGTTTGACTGCAAGCGAAACCGGGTAAAAGAGCAACAGGGCCAGGATTGGGATGGTATAACTGAGTACCTGATCAGCAGGGACTTGCCGAATCCGGCCATCGGCGGCCTCGACACACCGATAGCGCATTCCCTGCAAGCGTGTTTCGGGCTCGAGACTGCCCGCACAGACAAACGGTGCAGCGAGCACCCCCAACTGAGGGATCAGTACCAGCAAGCTCGTTCCTAGCATAAAGCCAAGCACCAGACTGATAAAGACTCGTTTCAGCATTGCGGTAACCTCGATCAGATATGCTGCGGTTATATTGCATAAATCGTAGCGATCACAGTATACCATCGCAAGTGGTCAAACCTCTACCGAGAGTGATTTTTTGTTAATAGTGGACTTATTCTTCCGGCAGTTTCACGCACGTAACCAAAACGAAACACCCCCCCACCGCAAGGTGGGGGGGTGTTTCGTTTTGGTTACGTGCGTGGACCTACGTTCCCAGGGCTCAGGCCCCAGTAGTATCGGCGCTGCGGCGTTTCACGACCCGGTTCGGGATGGGACGGGGTGGTTCCACCACGCTACAC
>JBLWKA010000242.1:0-5087 GCA_048381555.1 Oscillochloridaceae bacterium umkhey_bin13 | reverse complement strand
GGTAGTAAAAACCAAAAACACCCCTACCATACGGCTATAGCGCCTGATCTGTCGTGTTTTCGCATGCGTAACTGACTGCGCATGCGCCCGCATTTCCTCGGTATCGCCGCATTTCCCAGAAAGGCCCAGATCATGCAACCCTCATCTTCTTCCCGCCGCCTGTTCGCTGTGTGCGCGTATGTGTTGGTTGTCCGCTAGGGCTGTTCTGCCTTCAAGTTAAGGATAAAGGAACTGTTATGAACCGCACGAGAACCCTTCGCACGCTCGCGAGTCCCGTGGCGCTGTTGATTGTGGCGCTGCTGGTTGGACCATTGGCAACCTGGGCACAAGATCTAGAAACCTCGGGGCAGTTGAATATTACAGCTGGAACAGAAGTAATTTGCGATAACAAAGACGCTTGCTTCAGTAAATACGAATCCGGTGGTGTTGGATCGTGGGGGTATATACAACCTGGTACCGGTGATAGCAGTACCACATACAACCAGCATGCTTTCTGGACGTATAACTCGCAGAATCAGGCCATTGATTGGGGTCGATGGCAGCCGAGCCTACCAACAACTGGGACATATGACATTTATATCTGGTATCCACATTATCCTGGCATCGTACCAGAAACCAATACTGCGCGCTATCAGGTTCATGATGCGAGTGGGGATCGCTTTTTTACATGGAATCAAGCGACTAGCTACGGGGGCTGGATCAAGCTTACTTCGGCGAGTTGTGTTGCCGGTACCTCATGTTATGTGCGGTTAACCGACGAGACAAGCGAAAGTACTGGCACCCGCCGGGTCTGGTTTGATGCGGTCAAATTTGTGCTTCAGGCGGAACCTGTATTTACGGTCAGCGGACGAATCCTAAACAGCGTTGGTACGGGTTTAGCAGGAGTCACTGTCTCGGATGGGACACGCACGGCGACAACCAATAGTAATGGCGACTATACACTCGCGAATGTGCCTGCGGGAAGCTACACACTCACGCCGTCGCTGAGTGGCTACACCTTCAGCCCGACCTCGCTCAGTGTCAGCGTCAGCAGCAATGTCAGCGGGCAAAACTTTACTGGCACATCAACCCAGGTTGCGACCTACAGTGTCAGGGGGCGAATAACGACAAACACCGGTGCGGGACTAAGTGGCGTGACGATCAGCGACGGCACGCGCACCGCGACGACCAACAGCAATGGCGACTATATGCTCAACGGCGTGCCAGCGGGCAACTACACGCTGACGCCGTCGCTCAGGGGCTATAACTTCAGCCCGCCAACGCTTAGTCTCAGCGTAGGTACTAACGTGAGCGGACAAAACTTCACCGCAACGCAGGCTGCCGATACGACCATGCCTGATGGGACAATGACTTCACCGCAGTCAGGGCAAACTATTACAGCGGGGCCGATAACCCTTGCGGCTGACGCATGGGACAATCCCGGCGGTAGTGGTATAGCGCGGGTCGAGTTCAAGGTTTATCACACAGGTAACTGGCGCGAAGCCGGTACGGTCAGCCAGAGTCCCTACACAGTACGCTGGAACCTGCCTACTGGATTAGCGGCTCAAGAGTTACGTTTCGCCATCCATGTGATTGACCATGCTGGTAATCGGCGCATTGATCCGGGCGGCATGCGCTTGGTGAACTATAAACCAGTCACGCCAACCGATGGCGGTTTTAAGTTGCCTTACCCTGCTGGCGCGAGCTACATGTGCTCACAGGGGAATAACAATCCTGATCCTCGAGGTTCGCACCGAGGCACTTGGGCATATGCCTTCGACTTCGGTATGCCTCGCGGTCACACTGTCGTGGCGAGCCGCAATGGAACTGTCGTCGCAGTAAAAGGCAATTCAACGCAAGGGGCTTGCATCTACGACTACTGGCCACACGCCAATTTCGTGCGAATCCGCCACATTGACGGCACAGATACGCTCTACCTCCATCTTGACAGCGTGACCGTGCGAGAGGGTGAGGTTGTTCAGCGAGGGCAAACCATTGGACGCTCCGGTCAGACGGGATATTCGTGCGGCGCTCATCTCCATGTTGATCGCCGCAATGCTGGTTCGTCAACAACCATCCCCTTTAGTTTTCTTGACGTTGCCGGTGGCGTGCCCCGATATGGTGTCTCGTATACATCAGGCAATCACCTGGGCCTGGCGAGCGATACGATAGCTCCTGTAGGAACGGTACGCTTCAGTTTGAATGGGCAGCGCCCCTACCAGATCCAGTTGCTCGCTGAGGACGATACGACGCCACTGAGTGCCCTGAGCATGCGGCTGGCAACAACCGAGGCTGATCTGGTAAACGCTGCCTGGCAGCCCTTCGCCGGTACACTTGTTTGGGATCAGCCAATTGTCTGGGTGCAGTTCCAGGATGCCGTTGGTAACAGATCAGATAGCTACGCTGACGCGCTCAATCCGACTGCCACGAGCCCGCTCAGCGCCGCGTTTGAGGTTGCACCAGAGGTCTGTGAAGGCGCTGAACTGACGATCACGAACCAGACCGTACCATTTTGTGAGCAGTGCCAGTGGCAATGGGATCTTGGCAATGGCGCAACCAGTACTGAGCCTGAGCCTATTTCAACGCGCCTCAGCGCGGGCATGCAGACCATTTCGCTGAATGTCGCTAACGCGAGCAGCACGAGTCTCGCTAGCCATCAAGTGACCGTCCTACCTGCGCCGACGGCGACGTTTGATCTGGTACGCGATGGTAACACCGTCACGGTTACAGCCCACAATGCTGATGCAACGAGTTGGGCATGGGACTTCGGGGATGGGGCAGTGGCATCGGGACGTATGGCAACACACACCTATACCAACCTGCCCATAGATGGCGAGATGCCTTCAATTCGCCTTGTTGTGCAAAGTGCCAATAGCTGCACGAACGAGTCGGCAACTACGATCAGCCCTACTCCTGCCACAAACCGAACTGTGTACTTGCCCCTCGTACGGCGGTAATTACTAGTAACTCTACATCAAAGCAGGCTTTTCAGGGTGAGCTTGGACTCGCCGTGAAAAGCCTGCTTTCTCATCCCACCATCCTATAGCCAAGTCTGTGCGCTCATACAAAACCGTGCCTTCCCTGATCGCTGTGGTGATGAATGCGTTTGGCACCAGCGCCCAGTGCTGTATCTCTTCCGGTGTCCAGACCACACTATCCTTGGCCGGATAGAGATCAACCAGTGCGCTGCGGTAGACCGCGCCACGTCGCCGCCGCAAAACTGCCGCGTAGCCACTCCTCGATGCGCGGGGCACTCCTGCCAAGGGTGCCCCGTTCGCGTTGCTCCGCTCCTTGTGGCCCGCAGACGAGTGATCTGCCCCCGCGTGTCAGGGCCAACGGGTTGGGCAGCGTGACCATCAGTGACGGCAGCCGCACGACTGCGACGAATACGAATGGCGACTATACCCTGAGCAATGTGCCCGCCGGGAGCTACACGCTCACGCCGTCGCGCAGTGGCTATACCTTCAGCCCCGCCTCGCTCAGTATGACGGTCAGCGGCAATCTGACCGGACGCAACTTCACGGGCACGCCCGAAAACAGTGCCGGAACGGTCAACCTGGCCCTGGTACCGAGTGCGAACACGCTTGGTGTGGGCAGCACGATCAATGTGGCCCTTGAAGTGCGCAGCGGAACCCTGCCAATTGACGGGGCCGCCTTCTTCATCAACTTCGATCCCGCCCTCATCGAAGTGCTGGACTTCACGCCCACGACGCAACTCTCGCTCGAACTGATGCGGCGCATTGATAACGCCAGCGGTCAGGTTGACCTTGTGCGTGGTTCGCTTAGTAGCCCCTTCCCACAGGGTACCTTCACGCTTGGCACGCTCAGCATCAAAGCGCGCATTGCCAGCACAACGCCGACCACGCTCGCGCTGAGCAGCGCCCCGGGCCGCCAAAGTGACGTAACTTCTAGTGGGAGTTCTGTCCTTGGGCAACTGATCCCCGCCAGCCTGACCATCGTGACCGGTTCCAACCTCGACGTTGCCGTCCAGCTTGATGGACGGCCCACCGGCCCCAATCCGCTGCTCAGCGTCCCCTTGGCGGTTACGCTTGGACGCGACGGCAGCCCTGATCCGATCCGCCATGCCCAGCCAAATACCGACCAGAATGGGCGCTTCCGCTTTGATGGGCTTGCCAATGGCACGTATCGGCTGACCATCAAACACGCTCAGTCGCTCCGCGTGCAAGCGACCCAGACCATTCAAGGCGCTGATGCCACGCTTCAGGTTGGCCCGTTGCCGATGGGCGATGCCAACAACGATAACCAGATCAATCTCCAGGACTTCTCCATCCTGGCGGCGAGTTTCGGCAAGAGCAGCACGGGTACCGGCTACGACGGGCGCGCCGACTTTAATGGCGACCGCAGTGTCAACCTGCAAGACTTCTCGCTTCTGGCAAAGAATTTCAACAAAGCAGGCGTTGCGGCGCAAGCCACCCCATCCGCTGAACCGTCCGCCCTGGCTGCGTTCAATATTCTCAGCCACGTCACCCGCGAGGTGCGTGCTGGTGAAACCTTCACCGTAAGTATCACCATCCAGGCTCCCGCCACCGGCATTGATGGAGCCGCCGCTTACCTCTATCTTGATCCCGCCCTGCTCGAAATCGTCCAGATCACGAGCAATTCGCCCCTCGATCTGGAACTCCAACAGGACTTCGACAATGCCACCGGTCAGATCGGGATCGCCCGTGGGACATTGAATGCCAGCTTGCCCAGTGGCGAGGTTCCGGTCGCAACGCTCACGCTACACGCCCGTGTCCAAACCAACGCAGCTACAATCCAATTAGTGGATGACGGTGCCCAGCGGGTCAGCATGATCACTGCCAAAGGCGATATTCTGACCGCGAATGAAGCCACTTGGCTACTTGGAGTCGCGCCCACCTCAGAACCGCAACCTACCCAATTCAAGGTTTTCTTACCCGCCGTCAACCGCTAATCTGCTTTGCTTCGGCAGGGCTGTTGCAACGTCGTTGGACAACCCTTGTTTTGGGGGGGGGGTGGGGGGGGGGGGCGGCCCCCGCCCGCCCCCCACCCTCGGGGGGGGGGGGGCGCGCCCCCCCCCCCGGGGGGGGGGGGGGGGGGGGGGGGGGCGGGGGGGGCTCCGGGGGGGC
>JBLWKA010000241.1:0-5114 GCA_048381555.1 Oscillochloridaceae bacterium umkhey_bin13 | reverse complement strand
AGGTGAAGCGACAGATGTACGGACGTGCGAAAATCGATCTGTTAAAACAGCGCCTCATGGCGTAGGTGCGCCAGATGCCCCGATTCACCAAAAGTGCGCAAGAGCCACTTGACAGCCGTAATTTACAATATCGATCAGATGGCTCCATTTTTGTGCTCAATCATACTTCAAGGTGACGCTGAATTACGTACCACAGTATGCAAGGGACTTGCCAATGCATATCGTGTGCATCCCGACAAGGTTGCATCCATACTTGAAGGCTGGCTCAATGAGTGGAGTACTGTGAAAATATCGAACGCACCTTGCCGCAATCCGGATCCTGCTGAGGAGATTATGACTGCTGTTGTGCTGGTTCTGAGTTACTTGTCGCCTACTGAAATGATCGAACCTCTTTCACAGCAACGTGTTTCCCAGATTAAGCAGCAAGTGCTAGCGCATGTTTCCCATCCCTCAATTCGTATTACGATTTTCACAACTATGCTCCAACAGGTGGGCAGTGATAGCCAACCACTCCACCGTTTTCTCGTCGATATCCGGAAATCAGAGTATGATCATGTACTGAGGCTATTGACCGAAAGCTACATTGAGCAACGCAGATCCCTTGCGGATCGATCTGAACCCGATCTCGTGCGTCCGATTGAGGGGAACCCCACCCCACTCTGGTGGAATGAGCACCAGCGTCCACAAACTGCGAATGAAACTTTGTTGCGTTCATTTCTGATCGAATCAGATGATCAACATCTGCAAAAACTTGCCTTTCAAGCAATGATGACGTTTACAGAGCAATTTGACACGAAGGTTGAGCAGGAGTTGGCACAGGTGCGTATGGATAGGCAGCGTGAGCAAGAACGGCAACGACAGCGGCGCACGAGCACTGCGACTGAGTCCTTGTGGGATGCAGCACCTACCCCTGTTTCTGCTCCTCAATCCACCAGTTCATCGGTGACAGAAGTTCACGATTTCTACCTTACCTATCTTGTTCCCTTGCTCGCAACACGAGCGACCCCTCACTATCGTGATATAGTGTATAAATTGCTGCCCCAGGTTCTTGCCTATGATCGTCAACATCCAGAGTTATTGAAATTACGGCTTACCCTCTGGGAAAGAGGAGGAGATGCTGAGCTTGTCTCTTTAGCACGATGCATGCGTGACGTGATCGGGCTTGCGCCGCTACGTTATTGGGCAATCCGCGAAGTTGGTGCCTTTACTCTGCTTATCGCACTTCGCGAGTTATGGCGAGAAAACGTGCTCCAAGATGTATACAGAGACTTTTTCATACATGTCCTTTTTATCGTAATTGTAGCAGTTATCTGTATCCCCCTTCTCGGAATTATTGTGTGGTTGTTCTAGCCCTTTTTCTTCCCTCACTCCTCACGCTCGCTCGGTGCGCGCAGGCCCTGATTGGCGATCTGCTGGCGCTTGTGGTAGCGGCGGGGCATGTCGAGCGACGACCAGCCCCCGGCTTCTTGAAGCGTGAAGAGATCGCCTTCGGCATAACTGGCCCAGAAGTGGCGGCAGTCGTGCGGGCTAAGCCCACTGACCTGAATGAGGGTGCGGCCGAGTTTGGCGACGCGGGCGGCGATGGCGCGGGTCCCCATGCCCGCAGCGGTCAGTTCACCATTGGGGCGACTCTGGCGTAGCAAGGCGTGCTCGCGTTGGGTTGGCAGATCGCCAGCCGCTCCGTAGGCCGCTGCCGCCGTGCGTGTGGCTGGGCTCAGGGCCAGGGTTTGCCAGAGGTGCACCTTGGGACGGTAGAGATTGAGCCGCCCGCGGCCTAGGTCGAGGTTGGCAACCGTGAGCGCAGCCACTTCAGAGACGCGCAAGCCATGGTCGAGTAGCAGGCACATGAGTAGTGCATCGCGGCGGCCTTGGGGTGTATCCGGGTGATCGTGGCGTAAGTGGCGTGCCTGTTCACGGGTGAGTTCGACGGCGATGGCTTTTTTGGGGCCGAGGCGTGTTGTAGGCCGTTGGGCATCGGTATTACGGCCTGCCTTCGAACGCGGGGCTGGGGTCGTCACGGTTGCGATCAGGGTAAGCGCGTCGGCGCTGATCGCCCCGGCTCGGGCCGCCTGTTTGGCGTAGGCGCGCACGGTAGCGAGGGCACGGGCGATCGAAGCTAAACTGTAGCCCTGTTGCTCCTGCCAGCGCACAAAACCCTCGATCAAACCCCAGGTGACGGGTGCCCAGGTCATGGGATCGTGTGTCCACGCTGCCGCGAGGCTGTCTAGGGTTGCGCGGTCATCCCGAAGGCTGAGCTGGCGACGTTCGTGGACGACAGCGAGATAGGCGACCCAGCGGCGCAGGTCGGCATCCTGGGCACGCAGGGTTGCAGCTGCCTTCGTGGTGCGATAGCGCACAAATGCGCTCTGGGCCGCAGCACGGTCAGCGGCTCCGGCCATCTGGGCAAGATCAGCGGTCGTAGCGAGGGTGGCGGGGCTGGGCACGAGCGAACGCTCATCGGACATCGCGGCCTCCGGGGAGGTAAGGAACCTGGGAGGAGTATAGCACAGCTTGATGATTCTGATAAGCTTTCATTATCAGAATCATTGAAAGAGATACGCCTTTGGTTTGGCCCCTGACCGCTTGATCGATTGCATCCAAGCATCGTTGATCAAGGTTTCCCATGTGATCGCGTTGACCCTTACAGCATATGCGATAAGACCTTCTTCAAGTAATATAGAGGAGGTCGTATTATTCTGAAAGGGCGTTCATGCTGACGACAACCCTGGTGGTGCGGGGATCACGGGCCTACGAAGTCGAGCCGCCGCTGGAAGCGGGGGTGCATGTCGCGTCGGTCGCGCCAGAGTCACGGGCTGGTGTGTTGGTCACGGTTGTGAGCACCGAGGACGCGGCGTTCCAGGTGAGCTATGTGGCCGTGGTGCTCTATTCACTTGCTTATACGACGCAGGGCCAGCCGACGCAGGTTGATCTGCTCCAACCGTTGACGGTGCTCACTGCCGAGGAGCAGCAGGCGCTGCGGTTGTGGTTGATCCAGCAGTCGTGGGCGGCATGGGCGCGGGCACCGCTGCATGTGCGTCGTGTGTTGGGCTGCCCTGAGCCGCCATTGCTGCTGGCTGATGCGGCACGCCAGACCGGGGCAGCGCTGGCAACGCTCGCCAATGCGGCCCTGCGCGAGCGACTACCAACGATTCGTGCTGGCGACCGCCATCTGGTCTACCTCAGTACCCTTGATGAAGCCTATCAGCGTGGCCTGCTCCATCTGCACCGTGGACGACCACGCCGTACGAAATAATAGATAACATTGGCCGTCAGCCCTCAGCCGTCAGCCGTCAGCCCTCAGCCGTCAGCCGTCAGCCCTCAGCCCGCGACCCTCGGCCCACTGCACCGTCGCCGCGAGGCCCTGCTCCAGCACCATGGTGCCCACGCGCGTGAGCAGGCTGGTGATTCCGGGGCGCAGGTGGCGTTCGTGGGTGGCGATGGCGGTATAGGCTTGGGCGATGCTCCACTCGTTCGCCCCGGTACGACTGATCTCGATCTGGATCTGCTGAACAAGCCGGTCGCGTAGCTTGGGAGCCAGCGGCAAGGCATGGAGCAGCGTGTCGTGGCTCATCCGATCAATCGGACTCTCCTGGCGCGTGACAAGATGGGTCTGAAGGTCAATCAGGTGGGTGTGTCCAGCCGCAACGGTCGTGGTGATGAAGTGGTCGAGGTCGTGATCCGCGAGATGAACCAACTCGGCCTGGGTGGCGAACCAGACCGTGAGGCCGTTGCTACAGACGAGGACGCGGCGACCGTAGCGTACATGGGTCGCTTGATAGCCCGTATTGCGGGCGTAGCTCAAGCCGTATTCGAGTTGAAAGTCCCGGGCGTGGGCACTATGGAAGGAGAAGTATTCGATCACGTCGCCATAGCGACCGATTTCGACCCGCTGCGGTTGGGTCGCGAGGTCATCACGGTCGTGGATGGCAGCGAGAAACGCGGTGCGCAGATCGATTTGGTTAATCGTGCGAAACTGGTCGCTGACGAGGCCGTAGCACTGAAGGCCATGCGGCGTAGGCAGGGCGCGGATGCGGAGATCCCAGCGGGTCAGGGCACGGGCGATCTGATCGCTGAGGGTGGTCGGATGCGCAAGTTGGCGCGCCCATTGGGTCGCAATCACAGGGTAAGGACTATTCCTGCCCCACAGCCGCGAGCCGATTTGGTGGATGATCGGGCGGGTCATGGGTGCGTACACAACGACATTATCTTTGGTGCACAAGCGGATCCGCTGTTGGCGGGGCTCAAGGCTGACGCTGGCACCAGCGGCTGGGAGGACAAGGATGGTTGCTTCGCGGGCAACCAGATCGGTCAGGGCTGCGGGAGGTGGCGTGGGCATAGGGTTCTCCTGGCGCGTAGCGACGGTCGTTCGCAAGTCATCGGTCTGCTCAGGCGGCTGCGTGCTCGCCCTGATCTGCGTATGGCACTCACTGGTGGGCGCTCGGTAGCGTGATCCGGTCGATCATCAATGATCAAGGCGATGCGTGACCGACGAGCGCGCATGTTTGCAGGCGGCATCGAATGCGGTGCGATTGAGGCGTTGCCGCGTCAGGTAATGCACCAGATGTTCGTGCAGGTGGTTGAGGGTGTCGTCGAGCCAGTGGGCCGTAGCGGTGCGGAGTTGCTCATCTGACAGTTCGTGCAGGTCGGCGGGAAGTGCCGCACGCAAAGCGTCCAGGGTGGCGGCTGAAAGCGTGATCGATCGGGGATGTTGGCGGCGCTGGTGGCGGGATCTGGTTCCGTACAGCATCAGGTGGGTGCTCCTCGTGCTTGGGTGGCGGTTCGCATCTGGCCTCTCCGCACCGCGCTGTGCGCGGTACGCAGCGAGAGGAAGCACCGACGTAGGTGTAGGCACGATCAGCCGGGACGCCCAACGACCAACGCCGCGTTCTCGCAGGGAGAACGCGGCGGGCTGCCGGGGAGGCATCGGGGGAAGGAGGGGTGGAACGCAGGGGGAAGGAGAGGAACCGGAGGGGGCGGCACCAGCGGCAGACCGAACGTAACCAGGCGGCGGCTTCCGTGGTGGTGGAACCGTCCCAAACCCAGACAGACGGGGGCTCGGTCAGGGACGGGGTGACATGGGTGGGCGGGGAGCCCAAGGGGGAAGCCGCTGAAGA
>JBLWKA010000240.1:0-5170 GCA_048381555.1 Oscillochloridaceae bacterium umkhey_bin13 | reverse complement strand
GGGTGGGCGCGGGGGGCGCCCGCGCCCCCCCCGGGGGGATCTGGGGAGACCAGGGATCCCCAGCGGCCCCGCCGCCACCATGCGCGCCACCCGCCCCGGACGGGCATGCGCCGACGGCCTACCCATGCGCCACCGCCGTCGGTTCCCGTCGGGGCGTCGCCGCGGCCAGGATTGGCGCTTGCCCCAAGAAACGTCACCGCTGCGACGCCCCTACCCGCCACCACCCGGTCTACCATCCCCGGACAGGCATGCGCCGACGCCCCCCGCCGCCATGCGCGCCACCATCCCCGGACAGGCATGCGCCGACGACCTACCCCGCCACCATGCGCGCCACCATCCCCGGACAGGCATGCGCCGACGGCCTACCCCGCCACCATGCGCGCCACCATCCCGGCCCGGCAGGATCATTCATCTATGTGGCCTGGAACCGTCCTGTGCTATAATGCGCCAGGGATACGAGCAAGAGCAGGCCACACTGCTGGTACGATACTATGCGCTGCCCGATCTGCCAGCACCATGATAGTGAGGTGCTTGATACGCGCAAACTTGGTGATGGCGAGATGATCCGCCGCCGCCGGAAGTGTCGTGCTTGCGCCCGGCGGTTTACCACCTATGAGCGGATCGAGTCAGTGAGCTTGACGGTAGTAAAAAAAGATGGGGAACGTGAACCCTACGACCGCGAAAAGATTATGCGCGGGGTGCGTACCGCCTGCTATCGTCGCCCGGTCTCGGTATCCCAGATCGAGCAGTTGGTGAATGAGGTTGAGAATGCTCTGATGGCAATTGACGAGCAAGAGATTAGTAGTACTGCGATTGGCGATGAGGTCATGCGCCACCTGCGGGGCCTAGATGATGTGGCCTACATCCGTTTTGCCTCAGTCTATCGCTCGTTTGCCGATATTGGCAAGCTACGCGAAGCTGTAGATGAGTTGTTGGATCGCTCGTAGCTGTGGCTGGCTGGCCACTGGTGGTTCTTACGATCAAGTTGATGCTGGTGTGGCCCGGGTGCCCACCTGTACCCATGCTGGGGAGTCCGTGTGATGAGTGTTGATACTACGCCTGAGCAGCGCGAACCGAGTGTGCCTGAAGCCGCAAGCAGCTCTAAGACGGCCCCAAGCGACCGTCAGCCCCTCGGCCAGCGCATCAATGCTTCGCTCAGTCAGATCGAATGGGGCGTCACCATGCTGGTCGCCGCGATTATGGCGATTACCTGGTGTGCGCTCTTTTTGGGCAGTAGCATTTTGCAGATCCTCGCCGGGATTGTGCCGGTGATGGCGGGTCTGTACCTGGGTCGCCGGGTCAAGGGTGAGTGGCTCGCCCATGGCTTGATCCTGGGCTTCGCGGGCTTCGTCTTCGGCCTGATCGCAGTGATTGCCTATGGCTCGCTCGCCCAGGCCGGGGTGGTCGAGTTCCCGCTGATCGAGATGACCGCCGATGGTCAACCCGTGCGCGCCTCTCTCAATGATCTGCTCTTCTTCTATATGACCTTCTCGCTCTTTGCGCTGATCCCCTTCCCCGCCTTCGGGACAGTGATGGCTGGACGTGCCGAACAGCGCAATCAGCAGTTGCGTCGCGAGGTCGAAGAGCGTGGTGGGCGGCTCGAACGCCCCAGTGTCGTGCGCACCCTCGAAGATCTGCAGGGCCTCTCGTTACCCCAACTTGGCTCGTTTGTAGTCAACCTTTATCGCAAGCAAGGCTTCGAGTTCAAGGACTACCGTTTCATTGATAAAGATAAGCACCTTGATCTCGAAGTGCAGTACGAAGGGGTCGCCTACCTGATGCGGCTTAGTGTCGCCGATAAGGTGCGCCCCGGCACGATCGAGAGTCTGGTGCAAGATCTGAAACGGCGTGGGATTCCGAAGGGGATTGCGATCACATCGACGGAGTTTACCCCTGATGCGCTGAAGGCTGGGCGTGATCGCCGTAACCTGCTCTTGATTGATGGTCAAACCCTGTTTGATATCTCTGAGAGTTGAGTATGAACCAGGATCTCACAGGTCGGGTAGCACTGGTGACTGGTGGCGGACGAGGGATCGGTCGCGCTATTGCCGAACGGCTTGCCCAGGCTGGGGCGAGTGTGGTGATCAACTATCGGGGCAATCAGGCCACCGCCGAGGCAACCTTGGCCGCGATCACGGCTGCCGGTGGGGTGGCAACCAGCATTCAGGCTGATGTGAGCGAAACGAGTACCGCCGAGGCGATGGTCAAACAGACCCTTGCCACCTACGGTCGGCTCGATATTCTGGTCAATAATGCCGGGATTACCCGCGATACGCTGCTGCTGCGTATGAAGGACGATGACTTCGATGCGGTGATGGCAACCAATCTGCGGGGCGTCTTTGTCTGTACCCGGGCCGTCTTGCGCCAGATGAGCAAACAGCGCAACGGGCGCATCATCAACCTGGCCTCGGTCATTGGCTTGATTGGCAATGCGGGTCAGGCCAATTATGCCGCCGCCAAAGCTGGCATTATTGGCTTTACCCGCGCCACCGCCCGCGAAATTGCCCCTCGGGGCGTGACCGTCAATGCAGTGGCCCCCGGCTTTATCGAAACCGAAATGACCAACGTGCTTGGCGAAGAGACCCGTAACGCTATTTTGGAGCGGATTCCGCTCGGACGGTTCGGCCAACCTGGCGAGGTAGCCGAACTGGTGGCCTTCCTGGCCTCTGATGCTGCCGCTTATATCACCGGCCAGACCTTCACGATTGATGGTGGCATGGTTATGCAGTAGCGCTCAGGCAATACCTGAGCCAGATTGCCCGGGGTGGGCACCAAGCTCCCGCTTGTCGCATCCCGCGCCCCGGGCTTGCAAAAGGGCGACCCTATGCTGAACAAAGTGCTTGTCGCCAACCGGGGCGAAATCGCAGTGCGGATCGTGCGGGCCTGCCAGGAATTGGGGATTAAAAGTGTGGTGGCCTTTAGCGAGGCTGACCGTGACTCGTTGGCGGTGCGCATGGCCGATGAGGCCGTTTGTATCGGGCCACCCCCACCCGCAAAGTCGTACCTCAATCCGCCAGCCTTGATCAGCGCCGCGATGATCACGGGCTGTGATTCGGTGCATCCCGGCTATGGCTTCCTGTCCGAAAATCCCTACTTCGCCGAAATGTGCGCCGACTGCAATTTGCAGTTTATTGGCCCCACCGCCGAAACGATGCGCCTGATGGGCGATAAAGCGATTGGCCGCCAGACCATGCGCAGTGCCGGCGTCCCCACCGTGCCCGGCTCCGAAGAAGAACTAAAGAGCATTGATGAGGCCGTAGACCTGGCTCGCCAGATCGGCTACCCCGTCCTGCTCAAGCCGTCAGCCGGTGGTGGTGGACGCGGCATGCGGGTGGCCTATGACGAAAATGACCTGGTGCGGGCCTATCCCACTGCCCGCGCCGAAGCCGAAGGTGCCTTTGGGCGCGGTGATCTGCTGCTCGAGAAATATTTGACCCAGGTGCGCCACGTCGAGATCCAGGTGCTCGCTGATAATTACGGCCACGCTATTCACCTCGGTGAACGTGATTGCTCGGCCCAGCGCCGCCACCAGAAGATCCTTGAAGAGGCCCCCTCGCCAATTGTCAGCCCCGAATTGCGCATGAAGATGGGGGGCGACGCCGTCAAGGGAATTAGCTCAATTGGTTATGTCAATGCGGGCACGCTCGAGTTCCTGATGGATCAGGATGGGAACTACTATTTTATCGAGATGAATACCCGCATCCAGGTTGAACACCCGGTGACCGAACAGGTGACCGGCGTTGATCTGGTGCGCTGGCAACTGTTGATCGCCTCCGGCGAACGCTTGACGCTCCAACAGAATGATATTAGAATAGCGCGACACGCTGTCGAGTGTCGGATCAATGCCGAAGATCCCGAACGGGACTTCTTGCCTGCCGGTGGCGAGATTGAGTTCTACTTGCCGCCCGGTGGCCCTGGTGTACGCATAGACTCGCACCTCTATGCAGGCTATACTCCGCCAGGGAACTACGATTCGCTCCTGGCGAAGATCATTACCTATGGTGACACCCGTGATCAGGCCCTGGATCGCATGCGCCGCGCCCTTCACGAGTGCATCATTACCGGAATTAAGACCACGATTCCGTTTCAGTTGGCGCTTATTGATGATCCTGATTTTCGTGCCGCCAAGCATCATACCGCCTATGTCGCCGAATTGCTGCGCCGCTGGAAGGAAGAGCGGGCGGCAATGGCAGTCTGAGACGAGGCGATTGAGTTGAGCGCAAGAGGCTCCTTTCTTCTGACCTTGAAGCAGCACTTACCAAGTTATCCCGGCGGGCGTCTTCGGAACGACTCGCTGCACTACCAGTTCAGCCGTTCGCCTCAGGTCAGGGAGGTGCATCATGGCTAGTCTGCGCCATCGCGTGCGGATCGCCTCGCTTCAGGTGCTCTTCGAGGTGGACGAGACCGATCATGCGATTGATCTGGTCTATGAGCGCCGCCGGATTGAAGATCAGTTGGGAGTTGAAGGCGACCGCTTCTTGTATCGGATCGTGTTCGGGGTCTGGGAACATCGCTCGTACCTTGATCGAATCATCGAAGAAGCGGCCCCGAACTGGCCGATTGTCCAGATGCCCGGGGTGGATAAGGCTATTCTGCGGATTGCAATCTTTGAGTTGCTGATTGATGATATCGAGAAGACCCCGATTAAGGCCGTCATCAACGAAGCTGTTGAGCTTGCAAAACAGTTTGGGAGCGATAATTCGAGTCGGTTTGTCAATGGGGTGCTGGGCACGGTCGTCAATCGGCATCGCCCCGGTACCAACGATCTATAAGAAAGGGACATACATCCATGGCATCGCCCGAGGTCACTGAGCGTCTGAAGAAGATCATTGCCGAGCAGCTCGGCGTTGATGAGAGCAAGATCGTCCCCGGCGCCCACTTCGCAAAGGATCTGAACGCTGACTCGCTCGATCTCGTCGAGTTGATTATGTCAATCGAAGAGGAGTTTGGGGTCGAGATTAGCGATGGGGATGCCGAGAAGATCGAGACGGTTGATGATGCGCTGAACTACCTTGATGCGCATCCCTCGACCGAAGCGTGATCCTCGAGGAGCGACCAAACGGAAGCGGGCCGGGGGCGGGGGCCCGCCCGCGGGCGGTTGGGGGTGGGGGGGGGTTGTGGGCGGCGGCGGGGCCCTTAGGTTCCACCCCCCGCGGCCAACACGGAGACA
>JBLWKA010000239.1:0-5177 GCA_048381555.1 Oscillochloridaceae bacterium umkhey_bin13 | reverse complement strand
GGCGATAACGTCGTGATGGGTGTCGAACTGATCGTGCCCGTGGCGATCGAGG
This sequence comes from Oscillochloridaceae bacterium umkhey_bin13, assembly GCA_048381555.1. GTDB lineage: Bacteria > Chloroflexota > Chloroflexia > Chloroflexales > Chloroflexaceae > Viridilinea. The sequence continues at coordinate 5,125 of JBLWKA010000239.1, read as the reverse complement.
AAGGGCTGCGCTTCGCCATCCGCGAAGGTGGCCGCACCGTCGGCTCCGGCGTCGTCACCAAGATCCTCGAGTAAGAAGATCAATTTTAGATGTTGGGTTTTGGATTTTGGCTCACAACTAGTCCAGAGCCAAAATCCAACATCTACAATCCAAAATCCAACATCAGAGGGACGATAATGGCCGTGGCCAAAGATAGCAAGGAACAGCAGCGCGATAACCCCGTCGTCCGTACCTTCCGCGAAACGCGAAGCGAGTTGCGCAAGGTGGTATGGCCCACCCGCGAAGAGACGATCCGCCTCACGATTGTGGTGCTCGTCATTTCAACGATTATTGGCCTGATCCTGTTTATGGGTGACTCGCTCTTCCTGTTCCTATACACCACCCTGGTTGACCTTGTCTCGTAATGCGGCGTGCAGCGCCACCGCAGGAGCATGGCGTGTCTGAGGAAGAGAAAACCCAAGCGACGGCTAACGAAGCTGAAGATCGCCGCTGGTATGTGATCCATACCTACTCGGGTTACGAGAATAAGGTCAAGCAGAATCTGGAACATCGCATCGAATCGATGGAGATGGGCAACCAGATTTTTCGCGTGATCGTTCCGACCGAGGAAGAGATTGAGATCAAAAATGGCCAACGCCGGACGGTCAATAAAAAGATCTACCCCGGCTATGTACTGGTGCAGATGCGCCTGACCGATGATTCGTGGTATGTGGTGCGCAATACACCCGGTGTCACGAGTTTTGTTGGCCATGGTAATAAACCAACGCCGCTTGAGGATGACGAAGTCAAAACGATCCTTAAGCAGATGGAAGGTGAAGCCCCCAAGGTACGCGTCAGCTACCAAAAGGGCCAGGCCGTCAAAATTATCGATGGCCCCTTCACCGATTTCGAGGGTGTGGTTGATGCGATTGACCACGAAAAGGGCCGCGTGCGCGTCCTCGTTTCGTTCTTCGGTCGCGAAGCCCCCGTCGAACTGGATTTCCTCCAGGTAACGCGCCTGGTGGATTAGGCTTTCTGGCTACCTCGCCCACCGTTAATCACGGCCCCGGGGGAGGGAGGGGGTATCACCCCCACTCAGAGGAGTATCATCGTGGCTAAGAAACTTGTCGCTGTCGTCAAGCTCCAGCTTCCCGCTGGCAAGGCGACCCCCGCCCCGCCTGTTGGCCCCGCGCTGGGTCAGTATGGCATCAACATCATGGGCTTCGTGAAGGAGTATAACGAGAAGTCGGCCCCCCAGGCCGGGAGTATCGTTCCCGTTGAGATCACCATTTTCAGTGATCGCTCCTTCACGGCTAAGCTGCTCACCCCGCCTGCCGCTGACCTGCTGCGCAAGGCCGCCGGGGCCGCCAAAGGCTCGGGTACGCCGAACCGGACCAGCGCTGGTCAGATCACCAAAGCCCAACTGCGCCAGATCGCCCAGCAGAAGCTACCCGATATGAATGCCCTTGATATCGAAGGGGCCGAGAAGATTATCGCTGGTACCGCCCGCAGTATGGGCATCAAGATTGTTGAGTAACCGCTAATTGTGTGGGAGGGCCACGGCCCGCCAGCACCACCAGGAGTAACCCCTATGTCAAAGCACGGCAAGAACTATCGTGCCGCCGCCGCCAAGGTGGATCAGGACAACCTCTATTCCCCCGAAGAGGCAATTGCGCTGCTCAAAGAGACGAACTTCGTTAAGTTTGATCCGACGGTCGAAGTCCATCTGCGCCTCGGGATCGATCCTCGCCACGCGGACCAGAATATTCGTACTACGGTGGCTTTGCCCCATGGCACTGGCCGCAAGGTGCGCGTCCTGGTCTTCTGCCAAAATGATGCCGTGCAGGCCGCCCTCGATGCTGGCGCTGAGTTTGCCGGCAACGATGAACTGATCGCCCGCATTGATAAAGAGAATTTCTTCGATTTCGATGTGGCGATTGCGACCCCCGATATGATGGGTAAGGTCGGTCGGATCGGTCGCAAGCTTGGTCCCCGTGGCCTGATGCCGAACCCCAAGAGCGGCACGATTGTGCCCGCTGATGATCTGCCCCGCACCATCCGCGAAGTCAAGGGCGGTCGCGTCGAGTTCCGTAACGATAAGACTGGCATTCTGCACGTCGGGATCGGCAAGCTTAGCTTCACCCCCGAGCAGATCCACGAGAATTTCGTGGCCCTTATGGAAGCCGTCAAGTCCGCTAAGCCCAGCGGGGCCAAAGGTACCTATATCAAGAGCGTCACCTTCACCAGCACCATGGGCCCCGGGATTCCGGTCAACCCTAGCTTGGCCCAGACCGCTGGCGTAGCGTAAGGTGTGTGCAAGCAAAAAAGGGCCTCACCCAATGGGTGAGGCCCTTTTTTGCTTGCACACAAGCTCATCAATTACGGCGTACCCCCCCGTATCATCCCCTCCTCAGCTACGAGTCATCGTTCGATCATCAGGCCACATGCCGAGCTACGAGCCAGGATCGTTTGCATGGTATGGTTGTATCCGCTTCTGGAACATGCCCTGAGTGAGGTGAACCGTGCTGAACTCTCTGCGCCAGGCCCTACTGCTATCGCTGCTTGCGATTGTGGTGGCGAGTACCCTCGCCGCAGGCCATACAATTGCCAATGAGCAGGGTGATCCCGCTCGCGGGCAGCCCGAACAGGTCGTGCTGCGTACCGACCTGTTCAGTCCCCCCGGTGAGGCGACCCTGGCAAACGATGAGGCCGGGTATCTCTCGCCGATGACCGCCGCCGCGACCCCGTTTACCCATGCCCTGCTACGCTGGGAATTGACCGAACCCCAGCCCGAAGCCCTCTGGGTCGAGTTGCGGGTCAGTCCTGATGGCGAGCAGTGGAGCGATTGGGTGATCATGATCCCGAACGATGACCTCTGGGTGCCCGAAGATGGCGACCTGGTGGTCTGGAGCGAAATCACCGATGTTGGCCCCGACATGCGCTTCTGGCAGGTGCGTGCGCGCCCGGCTCCCGGCTTCGAGACCAATGGGCCGCAGGTGCGCCAGCTTGATGTCAATACGGTTGATGCCCGCTTCGGCCCCGCCGAGCCGAGCCTCGATGCCCCAGCGAGCCTCGCTACGCTCAATAGTAGCGGGGTGGCGCGGCCCGCTGTGGTAAGTCGTACGGCCTGGGGCAATCCCGATGGTCAGGGTAGCCGCGCCACCCCGGCCTACCGCACCGTGACGCACATGGTCATCCACCATACCGCTGAACCCAATAGTCTGAGTGGCAGTCAGCAGACTTGGGCCGACCGGGTGCGAGCGATCTGGTCGTTCCATACCTTTACCCGTGGTTGGGGTGACATTGGCTACAACTATCTGATTGATCCGAACGGCGTGATCTACGAGGGCCGCGCCGGTGGTGATGATGCGGTCGGCTTTCACGATACGGCCAATTTTGGCTCGATGGGCGTTGCTGTGATCGGCACCTATAGCATCGTCCAGCCGACCGCTCCGTCTCAAACCAGCCTGGTCAATCTGCTGGCCTGGAAAGCCAATCAGCGTGGCATCAATCCCCATGGGCAGGCCTTCTATTTCGGCTGTTCCCGCAGCAGCGCCTGTAACCCCTTCGTCTCTGATGCCATCCTCCCGCAGATCACGACCCACCGCAATGTGACTCCGGGTCGTACCAGTTGCCCCGGTGATAGCTTTGAAGGCCTGGTGCCGAATCTGCGCCAACGGGTGGCCGAACGCATCGCAGGCTGGGTGCCACCCCCGCCCCCGGCCAATCTGGAGATTCTGGCCGTCCACTATGATCGCCAGGAACTGGTTGTGGGCGAGCTGTTGCAGATCAGCTTTACAGTGCGCAATGCGGGCACCGTCACGATCGAGGGCCAGGCCCCCGAAGCAACTCGCCGCGCCGATCTTGGTGGAGCCTATGATCTGTCTGATAGTTATGTCTATGATGAGACTGAGTGTTTTCTAGGGACACCCGGCCAGGATTATCCCACTTTTCCCAAGGAAGGGAACCGCTTCCGGGTGCTGCTCGGCCCGGTCGAGGCTGCCCGCCAACCCACTTGTGCTGGCGAAACGGGTGGCTACCCCTGGCGCTGGGGCCTGAATGGGCCACTTGCCCCAGGCGAAACCCGCGAGATCATCGGCTTTGTGCGGATGCGCCAACCGGGCACCGTGACTCTACAAGCCGGGGGCATCCACGAATATGTGCGCTATACCGCCAATAGTCTGGCACCTACCAGCATTACGGTTCACCCCGAGCGTCAAGCGCCCATCCTGGCAGCCTACAATCCTGACCTGCAAGCCCTGGCCCACGTCTACCAGTTGGGGGCCGCCCCGATCAATTGGCTGGCCCGCCCTAATGCGGCCGCCAACGCGCCCCGGGGGGCCTACCTGGGCAGCTTTGGCTGGGATGGTGCGCCGGTCGCCTGGGGGGTAGCTGGCCCGCTACCCGACCAACCCGCGATCCACGACTCGTTTGTGATCGAGCAGGTACGAACCTTTGTCGCCCCTGTGACCGGCGAGTATACGTTTCTGGTGCTTGGCGACGATAGCGCCGCGCTCTGGGTGAATGGCACCCTGCTGGCCTGGAAAGGGGCCGCCGACCCCTATGCCGTCAGCGAAGGGCGGATCTGGCTTGAGGCCGGCACCCACCGCTTGGCCTTCCGGCACTTTGAATTGGGTGGCGAAGCCCGGGCCGGCTACCTCGTGCGCGAGCCTGAGGCCGGTGGCTTCACGCCCGTGCGTGACGGCCTGCTGATCAGTCCTGCAACCCGTTTCGGAAACCGTTTGTTTGGCCTCGAAGGGCTGCGCCTGGTCGCCGATGATCTGAGTGGCGTTGGAGTCGCCGCGATCATGGTCAGCGTCAATGATGGCCCGTGGCAAGAAACCCCAGGGCCACTGACCCAGCTTGGCCCCTTGCCTGACGGTAGCCATACCATTCGTTACCATGCGCGTGACCAGCTCGGCAATCAGAGCAGCGAACACATGCTTACGATCATCATTGATCGTAGTACCCAGGTGTTCCTAGTCTATTTGCCGCTGGTGGGGATGTAAGTAAGGAGTGGGGGGGGGGGGGGGGGGGCGCCCCCCCCCGGCGGGGGGGGGGGGCGCCGGGGGGGGGCGCCCCCCCCCCCCCCCCCCCCCCCCCCCCCCCGCGTCGGCGCCCCCCCCCGCCCCGCGGGCGCGCCCGC
>JBLWKA010000238.1:0-5228 GCA_048381555.1 Oscillochloridaceae bacterium umkhey_bin13 | reverse complement strand
GGTGCAAAATTAAAGAGCGTGGGTCGTGCTCGTTGCACCGCCAGATCAAGGATCGCCCGCAAGGTTTCGGTCGGGATTTCGTACTGCACGACGATCATGGCGGCGCGGGCGAACTGATCAGCAAGACCCTGCACATCCTCGGGACGCAGGTGGGCGTTCGCCCCGGGTGCCACCGCAATCATATTGCTGCCCGCTGCATCAAGCAGGATCATCGCACTGCCTGTCGCCACCCCGGACACCTGGCGCACCGCTGTTGTATCAACCCCAGCCTCCTGCAGGGCGGCCATCAGTTCTGCCCCCTGGGTATCATCACCCACACAGCCCACAAACTGCACCGATCCACCGGCCCGCGCCGCGCCCACCGCCGCATTGGCCCCCTTGCCACCCCAGGCCTGGCTCAGCAGCCCATCGGTCAGGGTTTCGCCCGGGCGCGGCAAACGCTCCAGACTCATGATCAGATCGTGATTGGCACTGCCAAGCACCAAGATATGGGAAGGGTGCATAGAGTACTTGAACTTTCAACTATTAGTTATGCAGGCTCTACCGGTTTGCGACCTTGAGGTGCAATATAATTACACTACATCTGTAACCAGATGTCTATAATTGTAGCATCAGCGCTACTCTGGATCTAGCTGTATAATCTCACTCCCTGTCGCCCCATTTGTGGATCAGGTCTTTTATGATCCCCATCTACCTCACCCCAGCATCGATTACCAGCATGAGTCAATTGCTCATGGCGGTGCTGATCAGCCTGTATCTGTTGGCCCGCGCCGGGCCTCCCAGGCGTTGGCCCAGCCAACCCGCGCTGGCCTTGCTTACGGGCTTTTTTCTGCTGGTCAGTTTCTTTTCGCTTTTTCTACTCGTTGATGTCTCGACCATACCATCGTATCGACTCTCTTTCCGCTTCTTCGAGAACCCCTTGATCAGTCTGGCCCTGGTACTGCTGATCCAGTTCGCCTATCGCTACCCAGATCGGCAAGTGCAGTGCCGTCACGAAATGTATGCCGCACTCCTGTTTAGTGGCGGCTATGCTCTGGTCGAAACGGGCTACGCCTTCTGGCGCATCCAGCAACTGCTCAGCACCGGTACGGTCTTTTTTCGCCAACCCTATGCCGACCTGGCGCTCCTCATTTGCGTGCTCTGGCTCGTCTGGGCCTTCCTCCGACGAGGCGATCATACCGGGCGCGTCTTCGCCGCGATCTTTCTGATCATCGTCGCCGTCGCCCTGATCAATCTGCTCCATAGTTTGCAACTGGTCTCGACCTTTGTGCAAGAGATCAGTTCGACTATGGGCATCCTGGTCAGCATGTTTTTGTTTGCCATGGCCTATCTGCACAGCCAGCAGGCCCATGCCTCGTTTACGATCAAGTTGGCCGGAGGGTTACTGACCGCCCTCATGGTCGTCCTGAGTAGCATGATCTGGGCGATTGCGCCACTCTACGCGACCCAGTACCAGCCAAGCCTGCCCGAACAACGCATGCTGCGCTTGACGCCTCAGGCCGGGGGTGGCTATCGCGCTTCATGGCAGGCGCTCAATTGGGATGCAGACTATGGCACCCACCTGGATTCAATTGGCCCCAACCAGCCAGTGGCTTACCCGTTTCAGTTCCCCTTCTTTGGTACGCTGACCAAACAACTCTGGCTGGATGATCGGTGTGCTTTGAACATTGATCGGATCGGTCGTTACCCCAATCGGGAATACCATTACGGCAATCAGCCCGCGATCTTTCCGCTCTATGCCGAATATCTGTCCAGTGCAGCTGCGACGAACGCTGGCATGTTCGTAAAACAGGCTGATGGCCGCCTCACCCTGACCTGTCTGAACCTGCCTTTGCGCTCCCAACCCGATCAACTGGTTAGTGTGCAGGCTATGCTTGATCCGCAGGGTGTGATCGAACTGCGCTACCCCGATCTGCCCAGTGGGCTGCGCTTCTATGCCAATGATCACCCCCAGGCCGTGCCCTGGTTTCTGGGTCTGGTGGCCGGTCATATTCCCGATCAACGCCCCCAACCCCTGAGCCTGGATGGTATCGAGCAGGTGAGCAACGCCCGCGGCTTGATCTACGATGAACACCTGGTGCTACGCAGCTATTTCCATGAACTGATCGCACCGCTGCTGCTGATCATCGCCATCGCCAATATCCTGCTCTTGATCGGTGTGCCGCTGATCCTGCACTACATCCTGCTCAGGCCCCTCAATAACCTGGTAAGTGGCGTTAAACAAGCTGGTCAAGCCAGCAGTTTTAGCCCTATCCCCGTCGCAACGAACGACGAGATCGGCTTGCTGACGACCAGTTTTAACCGCATGGGCCAGGATCTCGCCCTATTGATTGACGATCTCGAACAACGGGTTGCCAACCGCACCGCCGAACTTCGCACCCTCAATGCTGATCTGAACAAGTTTTCGTTGGTAATCAACCAAAGTCCCAGCAGCATTATGCTTACCGACGCTGAAGCTCACATCCAGTATGTCAATCCCGCCTTTACTAAGATTACTGGGTACTCTCTCGACGAGATCTATGGCCAGAATCCGCGCCTGCTCAAATCAGGCCTCACCTCCGATGAGACATACATTGAGCTTTGGGAAACGATCAAGCATGGCCGGGTCTGGCGGGGCGAGCTTTGCAACCGGGCCCGTGATGGAAGCAACTATTGGATCTGGGCGGTAATTGCACCTATTTTTGGCCCTGAGCGCGAGATCACTCACTATGCGACAATCAGCGAAGATATTTCGCTTCGTAAAGCCTTCGAGCAAGCCATGATCGAGAGCGAACATCGCTACCGCATGCTCTTCGAACTCGAATCGGATGCGATCTTTCTGGTGCGCAACGCCGATGGACAGATCCTTGAAGCCAACCAGGCCGCCGCGAACCTCTATGGGTATAGCCAGGCCGAACTGCTCGACATGCGCAATACGGATCTCTCGGCCGAACCCGAGGCGACCCGCAGTGCCAGTCAGGCTCCGATCAACACAGATGAGGTCGTCGTCATCCCCTTGCGCTGGCACCGGCGGCGCAATGGCGAGATCTTCCCCGTTGATATCACGGCGCGCTTTTTCATCCTCGGCAGCGAACCGGTCTGCCTGGTCGCCATCCGGGATTGCACCGAGCGCCACGCCACCCAATCAACCCTTGAACGCATGGCCAGCACTGATCCGCTTACCGGGATCTTCAACCGCCGCCATTTCTTTGATCAGGCCAAACAACTCGTGGCCGCACCTGCTCAGGTCAGCCCAAGCTCAGCGATCTTGATGATCGACATTGACCACTTCAAGCAACTCAACGATACCTATGGCCACGCTGCTGGTGACCAGGCCTTGATTGCGGTGGCCCAGATCATCAAAAGCCAGACCCGCAGCCATGATCTGCTCGCCCGCTATGGCGGCGAAGAGTTTGTCTTGCTCTTGCCGGCGACCACCAGTGACCTGGCTTGTCAGGTCGCCGAACGCATTACCAGCGCCATCCGTAGCACCAATTTTGATCTTGGTGGCACACAGCCGGTACGCATCAGTGTGAGCATCGGGATCGCATGTGCCCATGCGCCACTCCCGGAACTCGACCCGTTGCTGCATCAGGCCGATGAATCACTCTATCAGGCCAAAGCCAACGGGCGGGATCGCTGGGTATGTTACAGCGCCAAAGAGGTTCAGGCGTAATCGACAGTGAGGTGGCTGTACTACTCCTCGGTGACGTATGGGTGTAGCCAACGGCGCTTCGCTGGCCTGCGCCATTGGCACCGGTGGCTGCGCCACCTTTCGGTGACGTATGGGTGTAGCCAACGGCGCTTCGCTGGCCTGCGCCATTGGCACCGGTGGCTGCGCCACCTTTCGGTGACGTATGCGGGTGGCGGCGTAGCCGCCACCCGCATACGGTACTAGAGTTTCTCACTCACGACTTTAGCCTGGGTAAACAGGGCTACATAGTCGGGGCCACCAGCTTTGCTATCGGTGCCCGACATATTAAAGCCACCAAAGGGCTGCACGCCCACCAGCGCCCCGGTACACTTGCGATTGATGTACAGGTTGCCAACGTGGAACTCGTCGTAGGCCCGTTCGATGCGCTGAATGTCGTTCGAGAACAAGGCTCCGGTCAGGCCATATTCGGTATTGTTGGCAATCGCCAGCGCCTCTTCAAAATCCTTGGCCTTGATGATAGCCAACACTGGCCCAAAGATCTCTTCCTGGGCCAGCCGCGCCGTCGGCGCAATATCGGCAAATACCGTCGGATTGATGAAGTAGCCACCATCCTTGATCAGGTCATGATCAACTACTTCGCCGCCCGCCACCAGGCGGCCTTCCTCCTGACCAAGGGCAATATAACTACTGATCTTGTCGAAAGCCCCTTTGTCCACCACCGCACCCATAAAGGTCTCGGGTTCGGTGGGATTGCCCAACTTCAGGGCCTTCGTGCGTTCGGCGATCCGCTCGACCATGGTATCGTACACGTCGGCCACAATGATCGCCCGCGAACAAGCACTGCACTTCTGGCCCTGGAAGCCAAAGGCCGCCGCGACAATCCCGGCCGCCGCTGCTTCGAGATCGGCAGTCTCGTCAACGACGATCCCGTCTTTGCCGCCCATTTCGAGCACGGTACGTTTGATCCAGAGTTGGCCGGGCTGACGCACGCTGGCCCGCTCGTTGATACGCAGGCCGACTTCCATCGAGCCGGTAAAGCCAATGAAGCGGGTCAGCGGGTGATCAACCAGCACATCACCCACGGCTGCGCCCGAACCCGGCACGAAGTTGACCACGCCGGGGGGTAAGCCGGCCTCTTCGAGCACTTCGACCAGTTTGGCGGCGATCACCGGGGCGGCACTAGCCGGTTTAAGCACGATCGTATTGCCCGCCACAATTGGCGCTACGACCAGGCCCGCCGTAATCGCCAGCGGGAAGTTCCAGGGTGGGATGGCAACGCCCGCGCCCAGGGGAATATAACGCAGGCTATTGGTCTCGCCGGGCCAGGGCACTAGCGGCTGGGTCGTATCCTGCAAACGCATGGCCTGGCGGGCATAATATTCACAGAAATCGATCGCTTCAGCCACATCAGCATCAGCCTCGACCCAACTCTTGCTGACCTCGTAGATCATCCAGGCCGCCAACTCTTCTTTGCGCCGCCGCATAATCGCCGCTGCCCGCAGCAACACCTTGGCCCGCGCCTCGACCGGGACGCGCCGCCACTGTTCAAAGCGAGCGTGGGCGACCTCAAGCGCATGGGCGGCTTGTTCGGCAT
>JBLWKA010000237.1:0-5243 GCA_048381555.1 Oscillochloridaceae bacterium umkhey_bin13 | reverse complement strand
TGTTGATCGTTGAGCCGTGGTTTTCGCCCGAGAGCTACTGGGTTGGGCGTGTGACCGCCAACTTTGTCGATCAGCCCGATCTCAAGATTGCATGGATGTATATCAGTGAGCGTGAGGGCTTGCTGACAGTGTTGAACATCCACCATCTTGTGGCCACCCCCGACGGCGTCGAGCACTTTACCGAGCGGCACGAGATGGGCCTCTTCACCCATGAAGAGTACCTGGAAGCCTTTGTCGAGGCCGGACTTGAGGTTTCCTATGATTCCCAGGGCTTCTTTGGGCGGGGTATGTATCTAGGCATCGCTCCCGGCGGCAACACGCCGCAACGCCTAGTGTAAGCAAGGGAGTGCAATGCCAAGCCATACCCGGATTTCGCTTGCCGACCCTGAAGCATGGGCATCGGCACTCCAGGGTTTACCCTACGCCTTCGCCCATACCTGGAATCACTGCCACGCTATCCACCTGACGACGGGCGTCTCTACCTTTCTCTATTCCTTCGCGGCAGGCGACGTGCGCATCGTGTGTCCACTGGCCGAACGAACCATCGCGGATGCAGTTGACATCGTAACCCCGTATGGTTTTGCTGGTTTCGTTGGCAATCACTCCTGTGAACAATTCCCCGATCACTGGCAGCACTTTGTCGCAGAGCAAGGGTATGTCTGTGGCTATATCAGCCTAAACCCCTTGTTTGAGCAGCGCTCATACTACCGACCCACCGAGGTGTTTCGGCACAACGAGCTCTTTATTCTCGATCTGACCCTATCCCACGATCAACTCTGGCGCAATCTGGCCAAGAACCGCGCCAGAAATCTGAAACAATGGAACCAGAGTGATGCGACCTTGATCCGCGACAAAGACCTCCTGACGGAATTCTTTCTAGCGCAGTACGATGACTTCTTTCAAAGCAGAAATGCTGCCGCTGTCTACCGTTTCACCAAAGCGACCCTAGCAGCGCTGCTCAATGCGCCAGATACGTTGCTCATTGGGGCCGGCCGGGCCGGTCATGTCGAGGCTGTCACCCTGTTTGGCTACACCCCCCACGCGGCCGACTTCCTGTTCAACGTGTCCCTCCCTGATGGCCAGCAGCACTCGGCGGGGCTGCTCTGGTATGGCTTCAAGGAACTGAAAGCTCTTGGCATCCCGTGCGTGAACCTTGGCGGCGGGATCCGTGAAAACGATGGTGTCGCTGAGTTTAAACGGCGCTTTGGCGGGAGCCAGTTGCCTCTGACTGCGCTGAAGCAAATCTACCGATCGGAGCGTTATGCCGAGTTGTGTCGGCGCTCAGGTGTCGATCCCAAGGATCGCTCGGGGTACTTCCCTGCCTATCGCAGCCCGGCAAGCGTATCGCAAGGAGCCACGAGCAACGAGGAGCAGCTGTGAAGACCCAACTCGCTGATATCGCCCTCTTTGGTGGCCCATCGTTGTTTGCCCAACAGTTGCATGTTGGCCGTCCTAATATCGGTGACCGGGAACGCTTACTCACCCGCATCAATACGCTGCTGGATCGGCGCTGGCTCACCAATAGCGGTCCCTTCGTGCAGGAACTTGAGCAGCGGATCGCCCAAATGCTCGGGGTGCGGCACTGCATTGCCATGAGCAACGGAACGGTCGCGCTTGAGATCGCCATCAGGGCGAGTGGGTTAGCAGGCGAAGTGCTTGTACCCGGCTTTACCTTCATCGCGACGGCCCACGCGCTCCAGTGGCAAGGAATCACGCCGATCTTCTGCGATGTCAACCCGCAGACCCACTTGATTGACCCGGTGGAAGTCGAGCGACGGATCTCGCCACGCACCACAGGGATCATCGGCGTCCATCTGTGGGGTCAGGCCTGTGAAGTCGAGGCGCTGGCGGAAATCGCGCACCGGCATCAACTGAAATTGCTGTACGATGCTGCCCACGCCTTCGGCTGCTCGTATCAGGGCCAGATGATCGGCAATTTCGGCGACGCCGAGGTATTTAGCTTCCACGCTACCAAAGTCTTCAACACTTTTGAGGGCGGAGCAGTCGTAACAAACGATGATGAACTGGCGGATCGCATCCGCTTGATGCGGAACTTTGGCTTTGCCGACTACGATATGGTCGAGTATATCGGCACGAACGGCAAGATGTCCGAAGTATCTGCGGCCATGGGGCTAACGTCGCTGGAAAGCCTAGACGAATTTATTACTGTCAACTATCAGAACTATCGGCAGTATCAGCGTGAACTGGCCAATGTTCCGGGGCTTACCGTGCTGAACTATCGCGAGTTTGATCGCTTGAATTACCAGTACGTCGTCTTAGCAGTCGAAACGAACGAAGCGCACCTTAGTCGCGATGATCTGATTGCAATCCTGTGGGCCGAACAGATTCTGGCGCGGCGCTACTTCTTCCCTGGCTGTCATCGCATGGAGCCATACCGCTCGCTTGTCCCACCCAAGCAGCGCTTGTTGCCGCACACGGAAGATCTGGCACAGCGCGTGTTCTGCCTACCGACGGGTACCACCGTAACGCCAGCGACGATCAGCACGATCTGCCAGCTTATTCGCTTCGTTGTCGAACACGGCAGTGCGATTCGCGCACGCTTGCTGGACACCAACCCAGCCATCAGCAAGAGCGTTGGTGCAAGCTAGAGGTATTGCTATGAAAGTGCGTGTCCTGATGTTCGTCTACAATCACGAACGCTTTATCGCTCAAGCACTCGAGGGCGTCCTTATGCAAGAGACATCGTTTGACTGGGACGTTGTCGTGCTTGAAGACTGCTCAACTGATGGCACTCGGGCAATCTTGGAAAGCTTCAAGCAGCGCTACCCCGATAAGCTTCACCTCGTCCTCGCACCAGAGAACAAGTGCGACAACGCCGCCTTTATGGCTGCCTTTGAGGAGGCCCCAAGCGAGTACGTGGCGTGGATTGACGGTGACGACTACTGGACGAGTCCCCATAAACTCCAGCGCCAGGTAGATTTCTTAGACGCTCACCCCGAATGCTCGCTCTGCTTCCATAATGTGCAGGTCGTCTATGAATATGCGAACATGGAGTCCCATACTTCTAATCCAGCCGATCAGAAGGTCGTCTCAACCCTCGAAGATTTGTTGGAATATAACTTAATCCCAGGCTGCTCGCCCATGTTTCGCAAACGGCTGGTGCCCAAACTCCCCGCGTGGTATCAAGATGCGGTGTGGGGCGATTGGCCGCTGTATATTCTTTTTGCATTGAAGGGGGGCCTTGGATATGTCAATGAAGTTATGGGGGTCTATCGAGTGCATCAGGGTGGCTACTGGTCAGGATTGAGCCCAACCCGAAAAATCGAGACCATTATCGCATTCTTCAAGAACATCAATGCATGCCTAAACTATCGATACAATCACATGATCCAGCCCAGGCTTTCAAAGTGGCACCTGCAACTCGCGCTTGAGCGGAGCCATGTGCCCTATGATGCCCCAGTTATTGTTGCCAAGGTCGGCGATAATCAGCCCGTGTACTGGGGGAGCCGACTTGTGTATAGCCTGATCAGCGCCACGAACAGCACACAAATGACGGGTCGCCCCACTAGTGGCCTACATGCTATCGCCCAGTTGGAACAACTGCAGGCCCAAGGCAATTCCTTGCTCCTCTTTCCATATACCGCCTTCTGGTGGCTCGACTATTACACAGATTTCCAACACTACCTTGTTACTCGCCATCACTGTATCTATCAAGACGAGTACTGCATGATCTGTCATCTTGCACAGGCACAAGAAGGGGTGGTATGAACATTATCGAAGTCACACAGGTGCAACTGGCTGAAGGACAGGCCGAATGGCTGCAAGAATATGGCATTAAGGCTCCAGAAGGTGGCAATCAGTACGATGGTCGGAGTTTTGAGATCACCGGCTGGGCCTTCGCACGCAGCGTGCCTGCGGTCGCCGTAGAAATTCTGGCGGGTGAGCGAGTCATCAGGCGGATGCCTCTGCAGGTGTACTATCCCTATCTGGCAGCTACCTTCCCCGCTGTGCAAGGATCGGGCTATAGCGGCTTCCGTACCACGGTGAGCTTGGAAGGTACCGAACTGGCCCTGGAGCTTCGGGTGGTGCTTGCGGATCAACGGCGGATACCCCTCGCAACAATCCAGTTGCGCTGGAGTTGGTGGGATGCGACTACGAAGGCAGCAGTACCACCAATCGCGGTGATCATCACCTCTTGCAACCAGGCACACTTTCTGGGTGAGGCAATCGAGAGTAGCTTGAACCAGACCTATCCACACGCCGAGATCCTGGTAGTGGACGCTGGATCTACTGATAATACAGCGGCAGTGGCTGCTCGCTATCCTGGGGTACGCTATCTTAGACAGGCCCAGCCAGGATTGGCTCAGGCGCGCAACATGGGACTGCGACACAGCCATGGACACTACGTAGTCTTCCTTGATGCGGCTGATCGGCTCCTTCCACACGCCTTAGAGACCGGTCTGGAGACTCTGAATATCTCACCTGAGGCTGCTTTTGTCTATGGCGCTTGTCGCTGGATCGCTTTCAACGGTTTGCCACTGCCGACACCCACACCTATCCCGAGCGAGGATCAGCCCTACGCGGCCTTGCTGAAAAGCTGTCATATCATGACCCCCGCCGTAGTGATGTATCGTCGAGGCGCATTACATACGGTGGGCGGGTTCGATCCAGTTGCTGGTGGCGGAGCCGACTACGCGATGTACCTGCGGCTCACCCGACAATCTGCGATCGTTTGCCACAACACCGTTGTGGCAGAGTATCGGCGCTATGAGGGGAACACTCACGCTGCTGAAGCGCAGGTAGCCCAAGCGCAGGTGTCCGTGCTCCGTCGCGAACGGCCCTACCTACACACCAAGCCTGCCTTGCGCCAAGCCTATCTCCAGGGTATGCGGAACGCGCAGCGTCATGGGTTCGAACCAATGATCGAGAGGGCGCGCGCATACTTTCATCGGCGCATGTGGTTGCGCCTCGTGCCATCGGCACTTATGCTGCTGTCCTTCTATCCAAGAGAGATATTCAGGTTGTTCTTGGATTTCGTGCAGGCGCGGCTGGTAAAAACTGGATGATTGAGCTATGCCCATGCCGCAATGCCGCGATGCCGCGCACTTCCCTTGACGCCTTGAGTGAAGACTGCTACCCTAAAGTGTCAGCCTTATGCTATGCGTAATGTCTAAGGCGGTTGTGTGTAGGTTATCCCCACCCGGCGTATGAGTTTTAAGCATTAAAGCGGGTGTCCGGGAGTGCCGACTTCAGTCGGCTGAGCCGGAAGCCGACTGAAGTCG
>JBLWKA010000236.1:0-5353 GCA_048381555.1 Oscillochloridaceae bacterium umkhey_bin13 | reverse complement strand
GGCCGCGACACGGGGCCGGCGCGTATTCTCGTCTGGTTGTGTTGGGTTTGCGGTTTCGCCGGGGCGGGGGGGGGGGGGTGGGCGCGCAACCTGGGGCGGAGGCGTGCTTGGTGCAGGTGGGCGCGGCGGTGCAACCGATTGCTGGTACTGCTGCGCTTGCTGTTGGCGTTGCTGCGCGGCGTATTGCTGCTGGCGGAGCGCCTCTTGCTGGCGCAAACGCTGCTGACGGAGCGCCTCTTGCTGCTGGGCTTGATCGGCAGAATGCTTGAGGTAGGCAGCCCCTAAAAAGAGTGCGAAGAGCCCTAAAGCTCCGAGCGCCTGTTTAGTCTGTTGGGCTTGCTCGGGGGTTGGTGGCGGTGGTGGGTAGGCGTTCTGCCAACTGGTGGCAAGGTAGATTATGCCGATACATAAAAAGGTAGCGGCAAAAGCAAGCATACCCGAACCGATCACAACTGGTGGGTCAAAGATGGCAAACAACATCAAGCTATTGGGAACAGGCGGCTGCCCCTGCCTACCGAGCAGTACTGCTATCCAAAGCGCAGGTGGCAACATCCCGACACCAATCGTGCTTCCGAAAAGCAATACCCAAAAACTAGAGGTTGGTTTGCGTCCATGCGGATCACGCATCACTGCACTAGCAAAGATCCCGAGTAGCCCGTAGCCAAAGGCAACCAGAGGCACAATAAACGCAGGTGGAATCGTAAGGCTAAAATCAAACAAACCACTACTTCTTTGATACTCGGGTGTGATCGCAATCAATGGCAGCATCACGCCACCACCGACGAGAGCCGAGGTAAAGACGGCTTTTCTTAGCACAGGTTTAGGTTCAACCAGACTGTTACCACCAACTAAGGGCTCACTCTGCTGTGAAAGCACGAAAGCCACAGCGACAGCACTCATCAGACCTGCGCCTACTGACAAAGAGAAACGAGGATTGCTAAAGTCACTGCCAAAGAAACTGTAGATCATCGCGAAAATGAACATCGTCGGAAACGGTGCAGCCAGTAAAATCAACACCCCTACCCGTGCCCGTGCTAAAGCACCGGCAGCCAACCCCGCGCAGACCGCAGCAATCAGGTAAGCTATGAATACCGATGACTGCGAGATGTCGTTGACCTGTCGGCCTAACTCGGCAAAATTTGCAACGACTCCGACCAGGGCCGCAACCATAGCAATGATTATGAACGGCCTTGTAGGACGATACAGATATTTGGTGCCATTAACCGTGAAGGCATTCGGATTGGTGGACGTGTTCGTGATCCGTGCGCTGGGTGGAAGTGATGCGTCTGTCGCGTTCGTTGCCGTGGATGGGCCAGCGCCTACCTGTTTCGTCTCGACAACCGAAGCAGGCGAAGTAGCGATCTGCTGTTTTGTCGCAACCACAGCTTGGCTCGGTACAGACGGCGTGTGGGCCTGGGCTACAGGTTGGTTGGCCTCGACCGCATACGCTTGAGCTTGTTTGGCGGCTGCGTGATTAGGATCGCGCTCCAGCGCCAAGCGCAGGTACAACGCTTTTTGTGAGCCAGGCTTTTCGGCGAGCGCGGCGAGGTACCACGTCTCAGCGTTGGCATAGGGTTTGGCTTCCGCAAGGAGCTCTTGGGCACGCGCAAAGTCAAAACGATCCAGCGCTTCGCGGATGGCTTGATTCTGTTCTTCAATCTGCATATGGTGTTCCTCCTAGGTAGCGTACTAATCTTAACGACTTGGCATGTCGATCACCATGGCATCTTCAAAACGGATGCGTTCCCCAAGAGTCAGGGAATCATTTACGAAAAAGCCAGCCCCAAGGCTTACAATGCCATTGGTGGTGATGTCACTCAGATTAAGGCGATCTTCAAAGCGACCGTTGATCACAAGCCATCCCGTGCTTCCAGTCGCAATCATTTGGAGGCGATTCCGTTCACGGGGTAGCCATGTGCCCTCTTGTACGCGAGAATAATTCCCATCACGGAGGAACACGAGTTGCCAAACTCCATTGAATTGCAAGATCAAGCGGTATTGTGCTGTCCCTGTTTCGCGAAAAGTCACGCCATAGTCCCATGTCTCCACTTGAGTGGGATTACTAAAGAGACTCGATACGAACAGATCACGAGGAGACGTGTCGAAATCATACATTGCCACCTGTCCATCTGTGGTCTTCACCAAATCGCCACGAAAGGGGCCAACCCGGTCACTCAGGCTTGTGACGGTTAAATCACGATAGGCGAGGCTACGACCGGCAACCCGAGTATCATCAAAGAAGCCGGTAGTGAGAAACACAAAGCCCGGGCTTTGATTAGCCATGAGCGGGAGCAGTGCGACAAATTGATCATTGACGACCAGCCATCCCTGATCGTCAATGACAAACAGTTCTAAGTGATTCTCGGCACCGCTTGTGTTTCTAAGGGGGACTGTTCCCTGTGCAACTGGCTCGTCCCTGGGATCAAGATAGAGTCGCCACGTCCCATTGCTAATCAGGGCAAGCCGATAGCCAGTTGGCTCACTGTTCATCCGAAACATAAGCGTCATATCCCAGGTTTCGTTATTGAGAACGGTGGGATTCGTCCAACGTACATTGATCGCCGCATCGCGCATTTGTTCGGGATAGCCCACGAGCGGCATGGTGTTACTACTCGTAATCGTCAGCGTTCCAGCAGGTGCGAAGGTATTTAGATAAACCTGAACCGCCTCAGGCGTTGCGGTCTGTGTGGGCCGTGGAGTTGGCGTCTGCATTGGGCGCGGGGTTGGGGTTGAAGTGCGTATTGGGCGCACGGTTGGTGGCAGCGAAGTCGGTACCCGCGCTTCTCTCCGCGCCGCAAACTCTTGGCTACTCATCAGTGCTATGACGAAGAGCGCACCTACCACCCCGAGGGCGATCATGCCGGTGAGCAGCGATGCTTGCGATGAAGATTTTGCGGAAGCCGAAGGATTGGCGTTTGCCGTAGGCGTAAGCGGCGCGTTCAGCCGACGCAGTTGCGCTTGATAGGCCAATGCGTCTGCGTGACGCGGATCGCAAGCCAGGGCACGATCCAAAAAGCGCAACCGCTGCTCAGCGCTCAACGCGGCCCGCGCCGCCAAATAGAAGGTCTCGGCATTGGGATCGGTGCTCAACAAAGGATGCAGCAACGTGCGCGCCGTTGCATAATCACCCTGATCGAGCGCGGCGATGATATTGGGGTAGGGATTCGGCATAGCTATTTCGCTTGGGATAGTCAGGAGATGACGGGATCAAGGGGTAGTGCGTGATGAGAGATCAAGTGTCAGGTCGAGTACAACATCGTATGCTCTCGAAGCGGAGTAGATTTCGCGTGGGTTTTGCCCATCAGCATCAGACCGGTACAAGCTACTTCTGGATCCCCAAAAAATGGTGTCATCGAGCGGATCCACAGCGATACTTCGTAGGCTTCTGATCCCTGTGACGACATCGCGCACGTCGCCACTCACCAGATCGAGACGAACTATGCGATAAGGCTGGTTTACAGCGATGTAAACAGCATTTCTTCCAACTGCAATCGCGATTACCGATTCCGGAAGCGAGCCTAGCTCCTCTTTATTTTCACCATCGAGCGATGCGCGAAAAATTGCTGAGACCGCTTGATTATTTGTTTCAGATAGCGGTTTTGGCTCAGCCCAATAGAGCAAATCATGCTCGTTATCGATAAAAATATCTTGAATTCTACGTCCACCATCATATACAATCTCAATATCAGTTCCATCCGCATTTGCGCGATAGATTGCATTACTCCATACATCCCCCCAGTAAATTCGATCATGTTTAATGTCAAATGCTAACCCCCTTGGCATATCAAAGGGGCCGTTGCGTTCACATTCCTGGAAGCCGAAGGTACAAAGAACGGGCGATCCCGAGGTGCGATCAAGGGGCGCACTCATCAATGCATCGCCGCTTCGGTGTGTACCAAGCCAGAAGCTACGTTGACTAGAAGGGTCAATTGCTATATCTTCAACATCTCCTTCTATTTTTGTGATAAGCTCAACATTTTTGCCATCAAGATCTGCACGCAGAAGTGCTCTTTTAGCCCTGTCATACCAATAAATTTTTGGTGTATTCACGGGGCGTAACTCATCAGGTTCATTAGAGATTGTTGCCATTCCAGTGATCAGACGGGTCTGGCAAACCGCCCAACCATTTTCTTGGACAACCGGGAGTACCTGAGCGAGCGGATCAACTTGACTAAAGGGAATGAAAACTTCAGTTACCCCATCAGTGACACGGACTGAACCGGAGATCGACACAAGTGCCTCACCGTCCTTTTCATAAAATGTTTCTAAGAATAATTGGCTATAATCAATTGCGATTTGATCTCGTAATAGTTCAATTTTCTCATTAACTAAACGTGATATATTTCCATATGTAGATTCGTCACTCTCTTGCCAGAGACTTACAAGTCTTCCGAAGATACGGTCTTGAACGCACAGACGGTCTCCTGGATCTTCGCCTACACTCACATGCGCTAGATATGCTGCGACTGCTTCTGCCGGCGTACCCGCAAGCAGATCACGACTCGGTGCTTGATAGTCAATAGTCGAAGCGATGGCTAGGATTTCATCACGAAAATTTGCTAACTCGCCAGGAGCCATAAATGCTGTAACTTGAGTTAAATATTTATCGCTACTCTGAAGCATATACACTACTGCATCTAGTGTTTCAGTAGTGTATTCTCGACTAATGAACATACGTTCATTAAATCTTGCTATGGTTGTTGCATAGACGCCAGCCTGAAATTCCGCCGGTGCCGTTCGCTGCCATAGATCGAGAGCTTCTTCAGGCAATAGCGGCTTGGTAGGATCGACCCGCAAACTCTCAATCAATCGCACCGGGTCAATGATGGTCATAACAACTTCGCCTGGAGCTGCATTGAACTCAGGGCTCGTCCCGTTGTACAGTCGGTAATTGCTCACAACCGGTAGCGCACCAAAACGTATCCCTTGAATAGTCCAGCCATCAGGGTACTGGAGCGTCAACCGACTGGTAAATGATTCATAGGCTTCACTCAACGCAATGTCCGATGCAATCACTGCAGCAGGAATGGTTGGTGTCGCAGGGATTGCGGTTGAGATCGGCGTAGACATAGAAGCCGCATTTTGGGTGTTTCCAGATTGTTCTGATGTTGTAGGGGTTGTCTGAGAAATGCCACAAGCGGCCAACAGACATATGCTGAACAAAGCGATGACAATCGGAGTGACCTGTTTCATTGTTGGCCTTTCTGTGCTGTCCATAGTCTTGGGACTATGATTGTTTGTGTTGTTACGTCGACAGTAAATCATTCGTATGCGGCCTATGGTCGCTTCGTGACTGATCCAGATATGACAACTGAACAGCTTTCGGCATTGCTAGCCGCAGTTCCGGTATACG
>JBLWKA010000235.1:0-5366 GCA_048381555.1 Oscillochloridaceae bacterium umkhey_bin13 | reverse complement strand
GGGACGTACTGGAAGTTGGCCTCCATCGCAAGTCGAGTCATTGCTGGTTCCTTTCTGCATAGCCGAAAATCCGATAACTGATAGCCGACAGGGCCGGGCAGGATGGCCCGCACACCCATCAGCGACGGTTATCGAACTTTCAGCTATCGGGCTTTCGGGCTTTCGGCTATTCCTCGTCGTCAGTGTTGTCACTGCCCTCGCCGGCCTGCTCGACCACCTCGTCGATACGGGTGGCCGTGCCGATCTCAGTGATCACCAGGTCGTCATCGCTCAGGCTGCTCGGGGCGATACCCCGCTGCACCGCGACGATGAGTCGGGTCCAGCGGGACTCGTCGGCAAGCACCCAGTAGCCCTGACAGCCGGTGCTGGGAAGCGGGGTGATCAGTGGTGTCTCGGAGTCATCCGGGTTCGTGCCGTAGGTCCAGAGCTGCGCGGCCCAGGCGAGATCGAAGGGCACGCTGATGGCACGGCTGAGCTGCTGGGCGAAGAGCGGGAGGTCGGGAGCGCCAGCCGCGTCGTTGCCGGCCAGGTGCAAAAATGCCTGGCCCAGCTCCGGCTCGAAGGCGCTGCGATGGGTCAGGGCGAGGTGGCTGAGGCCGCTGGCGTGCAGCGGCTGGTCATTCCAGTCGCCGGCGTACTGCTGGCGGCCCTCCATGCGGCGGGGGTAGTGCCGCTGACCGCCGGCGCGCACCGGGATCTGCTCACGCCGGCCATCGAGGATGGCCGCCCAGAGTGCCCGGTTCTTGCTCAGGCCACCAACGGCGCTCAGGTGCAGCAGGGTGTCGTTGCCGTCGCGGCTCTGCCGTCCAGGCAACACACAGACCGAGATCGGCCAGTGGGCGGCGTCTTTCAGATCGAGCCGGTGCAGCTCGCTCCGCAGGCGCATCGGCCAGGGCGGGAGCTGCCGCACCAGGGTGTGGGTCGACTCGTCCAGGGTGAACGCCGGCCCGTCGAGACAGGCCAGCAGCCCGGCGATCCAGATCGGCAGGGTGTCGAAGGTTGGATACCAGCGCTGGCCAGTGTGCTCGGGCGCGGCGCCGCAGACCTGGCGGCGCATGCGCTGCCAGTAGTCCATCAGATCAGCGCCGGTGATCGTCTCGCGAAGCGCGCCATCTGACTGCACCTCGCTGCGAACCACCTGGGCGATGCTGCTGAGCAACTCGTTCCAGAAGCGCTGGGCTGAATAGGCGACCACCCAGCGTTCCTCCAGGCTCTCGGCCAGGCCGAGCTGCGCGGGGATCGTCGGGTCGTGGGCCGCGATCTGCGCGAAAGCCGCGCGGGCCTCATGGCGGTCGTTGAAGATCGCCCGCAGAGCCGGGGCGGCTGGAGCGAACACCGAAATCAGGTCGAGCAGGCTAAAGGGATCGTCGCAGCGTCCGTCAACAAACGGCGGGGGCTGCGGTGCGACCCGGCGGGCATCCTGGACGACCGGGAAATGGGCGCGGAGCAGCGCGACGGCCGTATCGGCGTCACCGGCGGGGATCACCCAGCCGAGTTTGCTGTAGCGTGCGCTGCGGCAACGGGTCTTCAGAGTGTCGATGAAGGGGCGCACGGGCACGGGCGGGGCGACAATCACATCGCCGGCCCGCTCCCAGACGCGTGCGGTGGTATCAAACATTGTGTCCTCCTGGTCGGCCTGCGCCCCCGGGAGGACACGACGCACCCCGCTGGGGAGCATCGTCGTCCCCAGCCGGGCGCGCAAGAGTCACTGGTTAGGCGCAGGGGCTCCTTAAACGCGAACGATCCCGTGGTGCAGCTGCGCCACGGGATCGTCGTCAGGTCAAGGCTTCAGTAAGCGGAGAGGTGGGCTACAGCGGCACATCCTCGTCCTGGAGCGGCTCCTCGATCACGCCAACGCCATTGCCATGAGCATGACCGTTGCTGTTCGTCGTGCCGTTCAGGCCGCGGCGCTGGCTGCGCCAACGCTCGAACTGGGTGCGCACGGCATAGCCGTAGCTGACCCACTCTTCGCCGACGAACAGGTCATCCATCAGCGCCTGATTCGGCGCCTCGGGTAGGGCCAGCATCGGCAGGGTGACGAGCGAGCCGTGGCCGGTGTCGGTGTAGACCACCTGGCCCTTGGTGTTGACCAGGGTCGAAATGGGGAGCCAGAAGGTCCAGAGCGGCAGGCGCTTGCCGGCGAGTTGCTCGGCCTCGCGCAGCAGACCGTTGCGGTAGGCGTTGAAGATGCCGATCTTGCCCATGACAGCGCGACCAGCCATGCCGTGGAACGACCAGACCACCGGCTCGGCGATCCCTTCGGCCAGGCAGACGATCTCGGTGTGGATCTGGGCACCAGGCTCCCATTCGGTGATGTAGCGGCGGTCCTTGCGCTTCTCGCCACCAGAGACAATCTCAACGACGTGGTAGGGCTGCTGGCGCCAGGTGATCAGCGCCAGGTGCAGGGCGCGGGTCTCGAAGCCGACCTCGTGCTCAAAGCGCTGCGACGGCGTCCAGGGTTCGCTCGGCTCCTGCTGGAGCGCGGTGCCCTTCACGTAGAAGACGCCGGGGGTCTTGGCCGGCTTGTTGCCGTTGTACCACCAGATCGCGGGCGTGGTTGGCGTCGTATCATTGACGGCCGGCGTCTCGACGGTGGCAATGCGGGTTGCGAAGGTGCTCATCGTTCAGGTCCTTCCTCTGCGAGAAGCGAATAAAAAAACCGCCACGGAGCGTGGGCGGTGCGTTCAAGAGCCGATAGCCGATGCCGCATCATCAGGCGCGGGAAGCTGGCTATCGTTTGCCGGTTTTGGTCGCGATCGTCGGTCGCGGTCCGGTCGGGCGTGCGGGCATCACGGGGAGGATCGCGCGGGCAGGCGGCAGCGGCATTGTGGCGCGTGGCGCAACCGGCGGATTCACGGTGCGCGTCGGTGACGCGGGTGGGCGTGGTGACGCAGGCATCAGCAGCGCAGCCGCGTCGCCAGGGTCGATCACCAGGCACTCGCGCACCCGCACCTCAAGAGGAAAGCGGGCCTGTTCAGCTGGATCGTCAGCCGTGCAGCGCTGGAGACGACCCTCAACCAGAACCTTTGCACCCTGGAGCAGGTCGTTGCAGCGCTCGGCCAACGGATCGCCCCAGGCAACCAGGCGCAAGCGCTCCGTTGTCGTGGTGTCGCGCGAGCCGGCACAGGTGAGATAGAAGATTGTGTGCGGCTCGCCTTCGGCGGTGAATCGCATCTCCGGCTCGGCCTCAACCTGGCCGGTGAGCATGATCTTGTTCAGATCGCGGGTTCCCATAACTCCTCCTTAATCAAGGACAACCTCTCCGACCACGATCGTCTGAGCCACCTGCTGCGCACCGCCGGTCTTCGTCGAGGGCGAGCGCTGGCGCGAGCGCCCCATGCGAGTCACGGCCCAGACATAGAAAATGAACAGGCCCACCACGCAGAGCAGCGGCGTGCCAAAGACGATGCTCAGCACTGCGCCGACAATGATCCAGGCGACGAGCTCGGTCTGCCCAGCCAGGACCAGACCGCCAAGCACGCTGATACCACTCAGCCCGATGATGCCGCACCAGAGCAGCACACGGAATACAAGCGGCCAACGCCGGGGGGAAGATTCGAAAGCTGAAAGCTGAAAACTGAAAGGAGCAGTGAACGCGGTGCGTTGCAGCGCCTTTTCAGCTTTCAGCTTTCCAATTTCAGCTTTCCTCTGTGGCACCAGCGGGTCGGGCTTGTTGGACATCGCAAGCTCCTTGCTATGCAGGAAACAGGTGCTGATCAAGCCCCGCAGCGCGAATCAGCGCCGGTGGGAGCTGGGCGACATAGGCGTGGAGGGGGCGGGCGTTCGTGTTGATCTGCCAGGTCAATGCGGCAGCACCATGGGTGAGCAAGAAGTTGTCGAGATCTTCCTTCTCGGCGCCAGGTGCCAGCGGCAGGTTCAGCACCAGCACCTGGAGACCGGTGGCGGCGAGCGTTGCCCCGTGCCGGATCGTCCAGGCTTCTTCCGGCGCCAGCTGCGCGTAGCCGTCGTCATCTCGTGGTCGGGTAGCACGGGCGTCGTAGGCCAGGATGGCCACGCGCACGCCTCGGCGGCTCAGCGCGGTCGCCCACTCCGGGCGGAAGTAGTTCAGGCCAGGATGGCTGATTGCGGGGTAGGGCAGTGCGCCGGCGCGATAGGCCGCCGTCACTGCCAGCGCCTTGAACTCGCCTTCGGTGATGATCACGACCTCGCTCGCACGCGTCGCATCCCAGCAAAGTGGCACCGTCGCGCCGCGCCAGCTGTAGCTGCCGGGGAGCGAGGTGTAGCCCTTGCCGGGGAAGCGCCGCGTGCGCAGGTCGTAGACCTCGCCGCCGCTGAGGTAGGGAATGACGATCCGACCGCAGAGATTCCAGTGTGTGCGCAGGGCGCCAGTATCGTCGCGGGTGAGCAGCCCGGCCTCCTCGGCATAGGGCAGCAGCGAGGGCGCCTGGCAGCGGATGACATCGACCAGCGTCTGTGGGTCGTCGAGGGCATAGCCGAGCCTGGCCCAGCGCACCGTCGCGCGATCAAAGCCGCGCCGTTGCAGGTAGGCCAGTGGCTCCGGGTTCCAGGGCTGGTGCAGGTTCGCCACAGCCCAGGTCGCCACCAGTTCGTACAGCTGACGGTAGAACGGGATGTGTGCTGATTGGGGCGTCAGGCCTGATGGGCGTGCGCCCGCGCGAACGTTTGGTTTGTTGGGCGTCGTGCGGCGTGAGGAGCCAAGCAACTCCGTTGCCAGGCCCTTCCGATTGCAGCGACGGCACCAGTAGCGCTCGCGGCCTGCCGGCGACAGCCAGACATGGAAGCGATCACTCCGACGCTCATCGCCGCCGCAGAAGGGACAGGCGCCGGCGTACTCCTGGCTTGCGCGGCTCACCAGGCGCATCGGCGGCAGCTGTGAACTCAGCGTTCCTTGCAGGAAGGTCGGCATCGCGACATCCTTTCCGGCGCAGCAACAGAACGGCCCCGTCGCTGAACGACGAGGCCGCGCTGTTCGCTGCGAGTATCGATTGGATTGATGCTCCTACTTGCCCTCGAGCCGATTGAACAGATCGTCCAGTTCCTCGTCGTTAAAATCCTCCAACTCGGGAACGGGCTGGGCCTGCTCCTCTTGCTCCTCCGGCTCCTCGTCAGGATCCAACGTGTTGGCGAATGGTTCCAGGTGCATCACACCACTCCTTGCGATAGCCCGCAGCGAACAGGCCGATCGCGCATGGGCGGCCTCGGGTTGCGAAGGCCGCGATGGGGGTAATAAGCGCCTCAGGCGCGTGCGAAGGGCCGAGGATTGACCTCGGCGAGCGAACGCCGCCTACTGCCAGACAGTGCATGATGGGTGACTGCTGGATGCAGGGGTGGTGCGTCCAGTATCGACTGCGCGGCCCTGGCCGGCATCAGTAGCAGTAACGGAT
>JBLWKA010000234.1:3796-5387 GCA_048381555.1 Oscillochloridaceae bacterium umkhey_bin13 | reverse complement strand
GCTGGTGGCGGGGGCGCCTAGGTTATATTGAGCGGTTTGGGGGGGGGGGGGGGGGGGGGGGCGGCCCCCCCCCCCCCCCCCGCCGCACGCAAACCATCTCGTATTGCTCCCGTGCCGTGGACGTCTACCCAAATAATTGCTTAAAAACCATGAGCCGCCATGGACGATCCGGCGATCAAGCGGCGGGCCGCCCAGGTGGGGGCTGCCTTGCGCGCCGAAACGGGCGTGAGTGCTGCAATCACAACGCTAGTTGGGCTTGCTTCAGCGTAACTCAAAACCGAGTTGTTTCAGGCTCTCCGCAAGGGTATCCCGGCCCGAGAGCGACTGCGGTCCGGCGACCCGTTGCGACGAGTGCTGGCTCCAATCGCCAGTCACACGCATCTTCTGCTCGACATAAAAATCAGCCATTGCAGCATTGTACTGCGCAACCGCCGTCGCTTCATGCTCAGCCTGGTACTGTTCATGGTGCAGCACCGCCGTCTGGGGCAACCGCGGCTTGACGGCAGTCGGTCGTTCAGGGTCGGGCCAACCGACACACAGCCCAAACACCGCCACACACCGCGGCGGCAGGTTCAATTCGGTGGCGACCTCGAGGGGACGATTGCGCATCGCCCCGATATAGACCGTACCCAGACCCAGCGCTTCGGCCGCAACGACGGCATTCTGGGCCGCGAGCGCGGCATCAATCACGGCAACGAGCAGCATTTCGGTATAGTCGAGGCCCGCGTGGGGCAGATCGCGGGCAGCGGCAACCCGGGCCAGGCGCGACAGATCGGCCAGCCAGACCAGGAACAGCGGCGCGGTACGAATATGGGCCTGATTGCCTGCCAAGGCAGCCAAGCGTTCCCGCCGCGCCGGATCCTCAACCGCAACGACGCTCCAGGTCTGCAAATTGGACGAACTTGCCGCCGATTGGGCTGCCGCAACCAGGGCTTCGAGCGTCCCGGCGGGTAGCGGTTCATCGCGATAAGCGCGCACCGAACGATGGCCGAGCAACAATTCGAGGGTCGTACTCCAGGCTGGGGGTGTTGCGGGCGTGTGGGCACCATAGCGTTGGTGCAGGGCAGCAGTAGGATCAATCATGTGGTTAGTCCATAGCGTAGCAGGCTCTGCTGGTCAATCAGCCAATTTACGCCAAGTTTGCGGGCCTGGAGGATCTTATCACGGCATAGCGTGCGCACTCGTTGTTCGCTCACCCCAAGCAGGGTAGCGGCTTTGGCAATCGTCACCTCGGTACTCATAGCAGGTTTCCCTCTCGAAACTTCTTATAGGAACCGATTGTAGCACGTCTGTAACTTCAAAGCTCATTGATCTTGTTCTCGTCACCCACCGAGCATACAAGCAAAGTCGGCTGGCGCCCCAAGGCGAATAAGTTCTTCGGGGAACAGGATGAGCATGGTCGGGCCGACGACGATCACTTGCCAGCCGCTGGCGGTGCGTTGCAGCAGCGCCAAACCGTCTGGATCGGGTTCTGGCGGCGGTGTTGCGTTTGCAGTAGGGGGGGCGCCCTGGGCGTCCACGGGCTGGTGCCCACCCCCGCAGGGGCGGGGGGCGTGTGGGGGCCTCCCTCCGTCGCACCATTCAGCGACTG
>JBLWKA010000234.1:0-3786 GCA_048381555.1 Oscillochloridaceae bacterium umkhey_bin13 | reverse complement strand
CCCCCCGCCCCAACCCGTGGGGGGGGGGTGCGGGCGGGGGTGTGGGGTGGGCAGTCGGCCCGACCACTGCCCCACCCGACCCGTGAACCAAACCCGACCAGGGGGGGGCCAATGCTGCGCCCCTACATATGACCATCATGCATCCTATGGCGCGATGCGCGGCATGATCGCGTGGGTGGACACACGATCCCGTGGGCGGGACACGGGATG
This sequence comes from Oscillochloridaceae bacterium umkhey_bin13, assembly GCA_048381555.1. GTDB lineage: Bacteria > Chloroflexota > Chloroflexia > Chloroflexales > Chloroflexaceae > Viridilinea. The sequence continues at coordinate 3,576 of JBLWKA010000234.1, read as the reverse complement.
CACCGATCAGGTGGCCAGGTGCTACAATGAGCAACCTCAACATCTATGCCGGAGTTGCCATGGATGCCCAGAAGTTGACCTATTTTTTGGCCGCCGCCCAGACCCAGAATTTCCGTAAGGCCGCCGAACTCTGTTATGTGGCCCAGCCGGTGCTCAGCCGCCAGATTGCCGCCCTCGAACAAGAATTGGGGGTCGAATTGTTTGAGCGCCAGAGTCGCCGGGTCACACTGACCCCGGCTGGCACGGCCTTTATCGGTCATGCGCGGGCTATCCTGGCCTGCATCAACGAGGGCCGTCAGGCCATGGCGGTGCGCCGTGGTTCGATTGGTGGCTCGCTACGGGTCGGCTGTATCGAACCACTTTCCGATACCCTGCTGCCACCGGCCTTTGCCGCCTTCCAGCAGCGCCACCCCGAAGCCCACGTCACTGTGACCGTGAGTGGCACCGAAGAACTGTTCGGCCTGGTTGAACATGGTGAACTGGAGTTGGGCCTGTTTGGGTTGGCCCCCGAGCGTATGCGGGCCAATCCGTTATTAGTGGTGCGCGAACTGTTTCATGATCGACTGGCCCTGCTGGTGCCTCCCGGTCATCCGCTGGCCCGCCCTGGTGTGCCGGTGGGCGTGACCCAACTGTTTCACGAACGCCTCGCTTTGCTCAATGGGCGTTTTGCGGTGCGCCGGATTATCGAACGGATCTTCGCCCAACATAGCCGCGAACTCGCACCAGTGCTTGAAATCGATAATGTCGCCACCCTCAAACTGATTGTGCAGGCCGGCGGGATCAGCACCGTGCTACCCCAATCGTTGCTTTCGCCGCTGGATCGTCAGGCCGGCATGGCCGCCCTGCTGATCAACGATTTGACCGAAGTCTTCACCTTTGCCCTGGTCTACCGCCGCGTCGCCAGCCTCTCGCCGATTGCCGAAGCCTTTATCGAAGCGGTAGTCGCCAGCGTGGGTGATAATGCCGGTAATCCATCATCAGCGTATCAGCCTGGAACCTAAGAGGTGTTAGACGCGCCTTCCTGGGGGGGGTATCCTGAAGGTTAAGAACCTTTTAATAACGATCCCCCTTACAACGGACCAATGAAGTTCCGGGAGGTGTTGTCATGGATATCCTTGATGAGCGCGATCTTGTCGCCCAGTTGCCCCGCCGGAGTGGACGCGATTTCCCCCAGGCCGAGCTGCTCTCCGACTATCGTCTGGCTCACCTGAGCCGTCAGGTCAGCCTGATTGGGCGCCGTGAGGTGATGAGTGGCAATGCCAAGTTCGGCATTTTTGGTGATGGCAAAGAAGTAGCCCAACTGGCCCTGGCCCGGGTGATGCGTCCCGGTGATACGCGGGCAGGCTACTATCGTGATCAGACCTTGCTCTTTGCGTTGGGCAATCTGACTCCGCAACAGTTCTTTGCCCAGCTTTATGGTCATGCCGACGTAGCTCACGAACCGGCCACGGCCGGGCGTACCATGAACGCCCATTTTGCGACCCGTCAGCTTGATGCGGAAGGGCGCTGGCTCGATCTAACCGCCCGCACCCAGAGTTCGGCCGACATTTCGCCGACCGCAGGCCAGATGCCGCGCCTGGTAGGCCTGGCCTATGCCTCGCGGCTCTATCGTGAATTGGAAGCGTTGCGTGGCCTGACCCGGTTTTCGCAGGCGGGTGACGAGGTCGCGTTTGGTACGATTGGCAATGCCAGTTGCGCCGAAGGTTTCTTCTGGGAAGCCCTGAATGCGATTGGGGTGCTACGCGTGCCGGCCGTCGTGGCGATCTGGGATGATGGCTACGGTATTTCGGTGCCGAACGAGCATCAGATCAGTGGTGGTAACCTGAGCAAGCTGCTGGCAGGCTTCCGTCGTCGCCCCGACTCGCCGCAGGGCTTCAATCTGTATACAGTGGCCGGTTGGGATTACGCCGCGCTGCGTGCCGCCTTTGGTCATGCGGCCGATCAGGCCCGTGCCGACCACATCCCGGCGATCATTCACGTCACCGAACTGACCCAACCCCAGGGCCACTCGACCTCGGGGAGCCACGAGCGCTACAAGTCGCGGGAACGGCTGGCCTGGGAGCGTGAACGCGATCCGTTGGAGACGATGCGGGCCTGGTTGCTCGAACATGGGGTCGCCGATCCTGATGAACTCGATGCGATTGCCGATGATGCCCGCGTCGAAGCCGAGGCGGCCCGTGATGCGGCCTGGGCCGTCCTGCATGCCGAACCACGCCACGAGGCCCAGACCCTGGCGAGCTTGCTTGAGCAGGTAGCGCCCCTCACCGCCGAGCCGACTCGCTTGATCGAGCAGGCCGCCGCGCTGCGGGCCAACCCCAAGCCCTTGCGCCGTGAACTGTTGGCGGCGGCCCATGCCGCGCTGGTGCAGACTCGGGGCGAGGACGAACCCGCCCGTCAGGCGCTGGCAACCTGGCACGCCAACCAGCGCAAGGCGGGCCATGCCCGTTATGGCTCGCATCTCTACCGTGAAGATGCTGGTTCGGCTCTGCGGGTTCCGGCAGTACCGATTCAGTATGCCGCTGAAGCACCTGAAGTCCGTGGCTTCGAGATCCTGCGTGGGGCCTTTGATGTCTGGCTTGGTCAGGATCCCCGAGTATGCATCTTTGGCGAAGATGTTGGTGCGCTCGGTGATGTGAACCAGGGTACTGCGGGCTTGCAGGAAAAGTATGGTCGGTTGCGGGTGAGTGATACCGGTATCCGCGAGGCGACGATCATTGGGCAGGCGATTGGCCTGGCTCAACGCGGGCTGCGACCCATCGCCGAAATCCAGTACCTCGACTATATTCTGTATGCGCTCAGCCCGCTCAGTGACGACCTGGCGAGCTTGCACTGGCGCACGCGGGGGGGCCAGGCCGCCCCGGTGATCGTGCGTACCCGCGGCCACCGCCTCGAAGGGGTCTGGCACGCTGGCTCGCCGATGGGGGCGCTCATCCACACCCTGCGTGGCATGCACATCTGTGTGCCGCGTGACATGACGCGGGCAGTGGGCATGTATGCGACTCTGCTGGCGGCCGAAGAACCGGCTTTGGTGGTCGAAGTCTTGAACGGCTACCGGCGACGGGAGCAACTGCCCGCTAATCTGGGCAGCTACCGCATCCCGTTGGGCCAGCCCGAGATTCTGCGCCCTGGCGACGATGTCACCGTCGTGACCTACGGAGCCTGCTGCCCAATTGCGCTCGAAGCCGCCGAACGGCTCGCCGAGGTCGGGATTGACGCCGAGGTGATTGACGTACAGACCCTGCTGCCCTTTGATCGCGATCACCTGATTGCCACGTCGCTCGCCAAAACCGGGCGACTGGTCGTGATGGATGAGGACGTACCAGGGGGCGCGTCAGCCTACATCATGCAGCAGATCCTTGAAGTCCAGGGCGGCTACCGCCACCTTGACTCGCAGCCCGTGACCCTGACCGCACAGGCCCACCGCCCGGCCTACGGCAGTGACGGTGACTACTTCTCGAAGCCGAGTGCCGAAGACCTGTTTGATACGGTCTATGCCCTGTTAATCGAAGCGGCCCCGGCGGTGTATCCGGAGTTGTAACGGAATCCGTAGAGGCGCAGCATCAGCCACACGCTTAG
>JBLWKA010000233.1:0-5419 GCA_048381555.1 Oscillochloridaceae bacterium umkhey_bin13 | reverse complement strand
AGACCGAACGTAACCAGGCGGCGGCTTCCGTGGTGGTGGAACCGTCCCAAACCCAGACAGACGGGGGCTCGGTCAGGGACGGGGTGACATGGGTGGGCGGGGAGCCCAAGGGGGAAGCCGCTGAAGAGCGCACGTCCCGGATTCCTGGACTGGGTCAGCGAGCAACGGCCTGAGGGAAGGGGTGGCCGTGCGGCGGTGGGGCAGCACCAGGAGCGTACCGGTTCGTGGATTGGATGGGAAGCACAACGGCGGCGTGGGGCGGGGAGCGAGCGACGCGTCGAACACGCTGCTATGGTAGCAGGGCTGCTTGGCCAAAACTATATGTGAAAACACACAGAATTGGGTGCAATGTGGGACAATGCTAGGATGCGTTTTCGCCATGAGGCGCGTGCTGATTGAGCCAGGCAGCCAGATCGGCGGGGGCCGAAAAGTCGAGCAGGGCTTCACTGAGGTCGATCAGCACCTCGGGCGTGAGCGCCGTCACCCGGTCAGTTAGGGTCGCATCAAGCGCGCCCAGCTTCCGGTTGAGTTGGCGTACCACGATGGCTTTCCGCTCTTCGATGCGGCTAATGATTGCAATATCGGAAACTAACGTCGTCATGCCGGTTTGCTCACCGAAATTGGCGATCGCGTCGTAGGTTCAGTCCGCCTCGGTCGGCGCGTGTTGATCGAGCCAGGTAGCCAGATCGGCGGGGGCCGAAAAGTCGAGCAGGGCCTCACTGAGGTCAAGCAGCACCTCGGGCGTGAGCGCCGTCACCCGGTCGGTTATGGTCGCATCAAGCGCGCCCAGCTTCCGGGTGAGTTGGCGTACCACGAGATCACGCTGACCTTCGACGCGGCCCTCGCTGTGGCTGATGATTGCAATATCGGAAACTAACGTCGTCATGCCGGTTTCCTCCTGTTCAATACGTTTCATTGTAGCACGTGCTTCGTCTTGAAGCTCCGGGGCGACCCGGAGGATGTGTTCCATCAGACGAAGAAGGATGGCGAGATCCTCAAGGGGATAGCCGAGCCGCAGCAGGGCGCGGAAGCGGGCGAGTTTGCGTTGGAGCCGATCCTGTGGTGTGCTGCGGGTTTCCTGGGCATCGCGATGGATGAGGGTGAGTGCCGCGAAGGGGTTGCGCATGGTGGCGAGGGTGTCGGGATCGAGGTGCAAGAGTTTGACGGTGGGGAAGGTGAAGGCGAGCGTACAGCCCCAGAGGCCATACCCAAAGTGGCGTGGCTCCCAGGTAGGATGGTCGTCGCCCAGGACAGCCAGACTGACGATGGGCTGGCGTTCGCGATCAAAGAGCCGAGCGTTATACCGAAACATGCGCATCGGAAAGTCGCTATCGTGCTGCGACTGCACCTCGATGTGAATGAAAACCCAGGCGGGCTGCCCGTCTATGCGCTGCACCTGAACGAGGGTATCGGCGCGTTGCTTGCCGGCCTGATCTTCCGGGGCGATTTGTTGGAGTTCGTTATTGCGGAAGCTGAAGGGTTGCTGCCAATCAATGCCCGCAGCGACATCAGGAAAGAAGAGATCGAGCAAGGCTGGGAAGAACTGTTCGATGGCGTATTTCCATGCGCCATCGTAATCGGAGGCGGGCTGTTCCATGGCTGTTCCTTGGGTGGTATCGGTGTGGGTGCTGCTGCGTATAGGATACTCGAAAGCGAACATATATTCAACTCCGCTTGGGCGCATGCGTGAACTGCGCCAACATCTGCATGCGCATGCCTTCTGGGTAAGTGGACTGCGCCAACGTCAGCATGCGCATGCCTTCTGGGTAAGTGGCATTGCGGCCCCCCTTCATCGGGTACCCTCTTGGCCGCTCGGCGCGTGGCCTTCCAGCTCTGCTCAGAACAGACTTAGTTGGACGAGGTTCGTAGCGTGCGGGAGTGGTGCGGCTATGATCGGTTCCGTGCTGGGGGCGGTGGCCGTTGTGTGCTGGATCAGGCGTTCGGTGGCGATGATCTGCAACCAGCGCACGCCGCGCAGGTCACAGGCATACCAACGGTGAGTGGTGATGCTGCCACTGCCCAGGTGTTGGATCCGGCGTCCATAGCGGGTGATCGTGCCGTCGCAGCCAATGCGGTAGTGCGCACCGCGTTTGGTGCGCACGTAGAGCCAGGGAACCGGGGGATGGCGGGCGGTGCCAGGCTGTGGGAGTAGATAGGCAATCGGGGTGGTTTGAAGATAGATGGCTTCCTGGTGCTGCTTCTGCCGCTGGCGCGTGCTCAGGCCGAGATCGGCCAGTGGGGAGCGGAAGCGATAGGGGAGGCAGGCAGCGGCGATGAGCAGATCCCAGATGCTGCCTTCCTGCCAGGATTTGCGACGGAGTTCAGGCGGACAGCGGCGCTGCCGGGACATGGTGGGCCTCCGTTCTTTGTACGATTGATGCTGCCGTATGCGGGCCATTCGACGATCTGATGGCTGGCAGAGCAGTGGTGGCGAGAGAAACCACGGTGTTGCACAGCCCCCTTGTCACCCCGAACCCTTCGGCTGCGCTCAGGGTAAACGCCGTGAGGGGTCTGCAATGAGTATCAGCGCAGATTCCTCACATCGCCTTCGGCTCCGTTCGGAATGACAAGGGAATGCGGTAGGATGTTCAGAAATGGTGGTCTGCGGACGCAGCACGCTGCGTCCCTACGCCCGTAATGCGCCATCTTCACGGCTCATTGGTATGCAGGATGACGCATTGGCGGGCGGCTACTCAGAACAGGGGGAGTTGCAGGATCGATTCGGATGGGTGCTTTGGTGCGGGGTTGCGTTGCCGACTCGTAGGGCTGGTGGTGCGTTGCGGTGGGGCAGGTGGCGGCACAGGATCGCTGGGGTTGGGAGCCGCCGTAGGTGATCCGTCTGCTGCTGGGGCTTCCATTATTGGGACTGGCTCGGGCTCCTGGGCTGCCACGATTGATGCCATCCAGGCCTGGGCTGCCGGGGCGGGCGGGATGATCGCCTGCCAGGTTGTCCAGTGCGGGCCTGCACGCTCGGCTCGTGCCAGGGCCAATAACTCCTCGGCGAGGGTTGGCCCATCGTTGCACGGGGATGTTGATGTCGGTGTTGTCGGCACGTGATCAGTCGCATGCTCAGCCTGGTGCGACGCACCCTCGGCGTTGGCTTCGGCTTCGGCCGCAGCGGTAAAGGCCGCCGTGATCACGCTGAGTTCGCGGGTGGCATGGTGATAGGCCGCTTCGCCCTCCCAGGTGGCGAGCCGTTCCTGTTCCTGGGCGAGAGTGACTAGCCGGGCTTCACGTTCGGCGCGGCGGGTATCAGCTTGCCGCAGCCGCTCTGGGATGCCACTAATTGCGTGCCCAATGCTCTGCCACACCCCACTGTTCGTCGTCGCGTTCACCGTCTCAAGGCGGGTGCCATCTGGCAAGCAGAGGTGGAGATCGGGGGCGAAGACTGGGTGGGCGGTGACGAGCAGATGCAGGCCGCGATAGTGTCCGATGACGGTGCTCAGGCGTTGCCGGGTATGACTGGCGGTCTGGTGAGCCTCGGCGAGACAGGCTCGGATGGCGGCCCCGGCCTCGGCCCGCTCCGTGAACGACTGGAGGGTTGGCTGCGTCAGGGTGCGCTGCACCTGGACAATAAACGGCTCGTGGGGATGGGCCGCAACCAGGGCCGCCGCCTGTTCCCAATGGGCGCGGCGGCTCGCCAGTCGGGCCAGATCCTCGTGGGTGGTGTGCCGATCACGCTGGAGGCTCTGGCGGGTCGCCAGCCACACCGCTCGCACCCGTTCCATGCGGGCGACTTCGGCTTCCAGTTGCACTTTGCGCACCACCTGCGGGTTGCCACTCGCAATCGCCTTGATTTCAGCGGCACTCAGGACAAGCTCGCCGGTGTCGTCCACCGTGCGGGCGGTGATCTCCCCAGCCATGATCTGATCAATAAACTGCGCTTTGCGCTCAATCGTTTGCCACATGTACCCGTCGAGTGACCCTTCGCTGAGATAGGCGAAGAGGTAGACTTCCGGCCAGTGGTTGCCTTGCCTGAGGATGCGTCCGTGGCGCTGCTCAAGGTCGCCGGGTCGCCAGGGGCAATCGAGGTTGTGCAGGGCGATCAGGCGCTGCTGCACATTCATACCGGTACTCATCGTCGCGGTGGAACCAATCAGCACCCGGATGCGCCCTGCGTTGACCGCCGCAAAGAGCGCGTCCCGCTGCGTTTTGGTCGTAGCCTCGTGGATGCTGGCGATGGCGGTGCTGGGCAGGCCCAAGGCCACGAGCCCAGCACGGATTTCGCCATAGACAAACTGGCTGTGCCAGCGTTCCTCGTCCGTCTCGTTCGGTTGCGCCTCCTCGTTCACCTCGTCAGCCGCATCAGCGGCACTGCTCGGAGGTGCTGGCTCATCGGCCCCGCGCCCGCGCCCTTTGGGGGTGGCGAGATCGCAGAAGATCAGTTGGGTGCCACGGGCGGGGGTCGTGGTGTGGTAGATCTGGGCAACGTGCGCGACCAGCGCGGCAATCTTGCTCTGGCGCGGGCGCGGGGCCTGGGGCAGGATGAGGCGCAGATCGAGGGCGGCCTTGCGCCCATCACCCACAATGCGCAGCATATTATCAATGGTCGGATCGACCCGCCCACTGCGCACCGCCTCGGCCCGGGCCGCCAGCGTCTGCACATAGCGGGGCAGCGCACGCGAAGGAGGGACAACCACGGGGATGAGTTTGCCCGTGACACAGGCCGGTTCGGGAAGGCGCATCTGGGCTTTGGTGCGCACCGTCAGCACCTGTCGCCACAGGCTGGCCAACTCGGGCACATTGACGAACCGGGCGAGCCGAGTGTGCATTCGAAAGCCCGACCCATCAGGCTTGAGTTCGAAGGCCATGGTGGGTTGGGCATAGAGCGAGACCCAGGCGTCGAAGTGGTGGATGCCCAGGGCTTCAATCTGGGCTTGTTGCAGGTACAGTTGCATCACGTAGGCTTCCCCAATCGTATTCATGATCGGGGTTGCGGTCAGAAAAACGACCTTGCCCTGGCGGCGCAGCAGATCCCAGGTCTTGAGGCGCATATCCAGGGCGCGCTGGCTGTGGGCCGAGGGCAACCCCGCAATGCCGGTGAGCCGCGTCGGCACGAAGAGGTTCTTGAAGGCGTGGGCCTCATCCACGATCAGCAGATCGACGCCCAGTTCTTCCCAGGTGATCGTGCGACTACTATCGCGCGTAATGCGATCCAGCATCGCCTGAATGCGGGCATCAAACTGCTTGATCGCCCGCTCGATCTGCTTGAGTGATCGCTTCTCGTCACTGCTGGTGGCGCTGGCGCGCTGCTCGTCAAGATAGGCCCGCAGCCGGTCGGTTTCCTGGTCGCGGAAGGATCGCACCAGCCCAGCACTGAGCGGCAGCAAGGTAAAACTGGTGTGAGCAATCACGATCATATCCCAATCACCGGTGGCAATTCGGCTGAGCACGCGCCCGCGCCGGTCTTTGCGCATAT
>JBLWKA010000232.1:2333-5430 GCA_048381555.1 Oscillochloridaceae bacterium umkhey_bin13 | reverse complement strand
TCCCCCGGCCCCTCCCCCTCAAGGGGGGCGGGGAGCCGCACCGCAGCAGCCCGCGCGTTGTGGAATGCTCCCCCCTCCCCCGGGGGGGGGCGGGGGGCCGGGGGGGTGGGGGGAATAGGGCTAGCATACAGCGTAGGACACAGTGCTTGTACCTGAAACTTCAGCGCATCATCCTTCGCGAATCACGGCTTCGAGAATTTCGAGGCCCTCGTCGAGTTCGTCGTCACTGATGATCAGCGGGACGAGCAGGCGAATACAGTTGGCATAGAGGCCAGCGCGCATAATGATCAGGCCCCGTTGGAGGGCACGCCCGATCAGGTCAAGCACGGCCTGGGCCGGGGCGGGCGTGCGCGTGGCCCGGTCGGTCACGAACTCCAGGGCCAGCATCGCCCCAAGGCCCCGGATTTCGCCGACCAGGATGCCGGGATGTTCGGCGGTCAGCAGTGGGTTCAGACGCTCGCGAATCTGCTGCCCAATTGCGTTGGCACGGGTTACGAGTTGATCGCGTTCAATGATATCAAGCGTGGCCATCGCGGCAACACAGGCCAGCGGATTGCCACCATAGGTACCACCGACCCCGCCGTAGTGGGCGGCATCCATCACGCTAGCCCGCCCAATTGTTGCGGCCAGCGGCATGCCAGCCGCAATGCTCTTGGCGGCCACGATCATATCAGGCTCGACCCCGGTCTGCTCAACCGCAAACAGCGTGCCGGTGCGCCCAAAGCCCGACTGCACCTCATCCACAATCAGCAACGAACCATTGCGATCACAGAAGGCCCGCAGGCGTCGCATAAACTCGGCGGGCACCGGCATAAAGCCCCCCTCGCCCTGGACTGGCTCGATCAACACTGCCGCAACCGCTTCGGGATCCACCCCGGCAATCAGCATCCGCTCAAACGCTTCCCAGCACTGCTCGACTGCGGCCTCCTCGCTGAGGCCCATGCGGTAGGAGTAGGGGAAGGGGGCGCGGTAGACTTCGGGGGCAAAGGGGCCGAACTTCTTCTTAAAATAGGTGCGACTGGTCAGCGTGAGGGTCAAAAGGGTGCGCCCGTGGTAGGCCCCATCAAACACAATGATCGCCTGACGGCCTGTGGCGGCTCGGGCGATCTTGATCGCATTTTCGACCGCCTCGGCCCCCGAGTTGGCCAGCAGGGTCTTGTTGGGACCCGTGATCGGCACCAACGTATTCAGTCGCTCGCTCAAGGCGACATACGGCTCGTAGGTGCCAACCAGGGCCGAAAAATGGATCAGTTCACTGGCCTGGGCCTGAATGGCGGCCGTAACCTCGGGTGGGCAATGGCCGACGGCAAGGGTGCCGATACCACTGACAAAATCGAGTAGCGTATTGCCATCAACATCCGTGACCAGGGCCCCGCTGGCCGCGGTCACTGCGAGGTTGGTGGCTTTGCCCAACCCGGCGACCACAGCGGCTTCGCGGCGGGCCACAAGTTCACGCGAACGGGGACCGGGAATTTCGGTGACAAGCTGAATCTTCCGAGCGGCGGTCGCAGTCATGGCTGGCTCCATCTGGCTTAAGGACGCGGTGGATGTTTAGATGGTACCCGCAAACGTCTACGGCGTCAATCGCTGCGTGTGGCACGTTTGCCCGTAAAGTGCGGGCACTTGGCTCGCGAACGTGTTACACTGCTGCTATGCTTTTTTACACTTGGGGGTGCCATGCCTGAACCAACGCACATCCGCCCTGCTGATCTGCACGGGGTCGGTCGAATGGTGATTGATGCGACGCTTGGGATCACCGATCTGGTCGAGGCGGTGCATAGCACGATTCTGCAGGTGCCCTGGATCTTTGGGCAAGCGGTTAACCGCCCGACCATGGGTATTCCTGGCCTGGTCTACGCGAGCATTCGCACTGTCACCACCCTGGTTGGTACGGGACTGGATCTGACACTCATGCCGCTGCTCAAACAGATCGAAGCACAGTCGTCGTCACCTGAGCGCGAAGCGGTGATCGCTGCCCTCAATGGGGTGGTGGGTGACTATCTGCAAGCAACTGGCAACCCGTTGGCGCTTCCGATGTCACTGCGGGTGGACGGGCAAGCCCTGACATTAGAGGCCCCGGCTCTGGCAGCGGCACTGCCCCAAGTGAGCGGCAAGATCCTGCTGATGGCGCATGGGCTGTGTCTGACGGATCAGCATTGGGATCAGGAAGGGCATGATCATGGTGCCCGCCTGGCGAGTGAACTGGGGTATACGCCGGTTTATCTGCACTACAATACCGGCCTGCATATCTCAACGAATGGCCGTGCCCTCGCCGATATGCTTGCGGCCCTGATCAACGCTTGGCCGGTGCCCGTCGAAGAGTTGGCCATCCTGGCCCACAGTATGGGCGGGCTGGTATCACGTAGCGCCTGCCACTATGCGAGCATCGCTGACCACGCTTGGCTGGGCTACCTGCGCACGATCATTTTCCTTGGCACACCGCACCACGGTTCGCCGCTTGAGCGCGCTGGCAACTGGCTCGACATTGCGCTTCAGGTCAGTCCCTACAGTGCCGCATTCGCCCGGGTGGGCCAGATCCGCAGCGCCGGGATTACCGATCTACGCTATGGGAGCCTGCTTGACGAGGACTGGCAGGGGCGGGATCGCTTCGCTCCCATCGCCGATCCGCGTCAGCCAGTACCGCTTCCCACTGGGGTCGCATGTTATATGATCGCGGCCACAACCGGCAGTATCGAGGATGAGTTCCAGTTTCATCACAATGGTGATGGGTTGGTGCCAGTCGAGAGTGCGCTTGGAATCCATGCCGACCAGGGCCTGGCGATGCCACCCTCGGCGACCGAGCAGTGGATCGGCTACGACATGAACCATCTTGACCTGCTCCATCGTCTTGATGTGTATGCCCAGATCCGCACCTGGCTCGCAGGCTCAGCGCCCTAAGGCGCTCAACGCCAGGGATCGCGCCCTGGCGCTCTGCTACGCGCCCAACCGCAATGATCCTCGTTTCGTGGGGGGGGCCGGCCGCCCCCCCCCCCCAGGCCAGGGGTTTCCAGCCGCATCGTTTGATCAGCCCCAGCTTAAAGCAACAATATTGCGTGCCAGTAAAAAAAACCCCCGCATGATATATGATCGCGAGGAA
>JBLWKA010000232.1:0-2323 GCA_048381555.1 Oscillochloridaceae bacterium umkhey_bin13 | reverse complement strand
GGCGGCCCCCCGCCCTACGGGCGCCCCCCCCCGGGACGCCCCGGGGGCGCGCGCCCCCCCCCCCACCCCAAATGGACGGGGGGGGGGGCGCCCCCCCCCCCCCCCACACCGCCCCTGGCAAGGGTTTGCCAGCAGAATCGTTGCATCAGCCCTAGCTTAACGATCCATGATGCTTGCCAAGTCAAACAAGCCAGAGTATGATAGAGGATCGCTAGTAAAGCTAGAGGTTTCGACTATTTGTGAGTTGAAAGGGCGAGCATCCCGTGAGCAAGAAGATTCGTGTGGCGATCATCGGGGTTGGCAATTGTGCCTCGTCGCTGGTACAGGGCGTTCACTACTACCGTGATGCCCGTGAGGGCGACGACATTCCAGGTTTGATGCACGTCAGTTTGGGCGGGTATCATATTAGTGATATTGAGTTTAGTGCTGCATTTGATATCGGAAGCACAAAGGTAGGCAAGGATCTCTCGGAAGCGATCTTTGCTGAACCTAACAATACCTATAAGTTCAGCAGTGTGCCCCATGCTGGGGTACGGGTCGCCCGGGGCATGACCCATGATGGGATCGGCAAGTACCTGAGCACGGTGATCACCAAGGCCCCTGGCCCGACCGATGACATTGTCGGGATTTTGCGCGACACCAAAACCGATGTGGTGATTTCGTATTTGCCCGTAGGCAGCGAAATGGCTACGAAGTGGTACGTTGAGCAGGTGCTCGAAGCGGGCTGTGGCTTTATCAACTGTGTGCCGGTCTTTATTGCGAGTCAGGCCTATTGGCGCAAGCGGTTCGAGGACAAACGACTGCCGATTATTGGCGACGATATCAAGAGCCAAGTTGGGGCCACGATCACCCACCGTGTATTGACCACCCTGTTCAAAGAGCGGGGCGTGCGCCTTGATCGCACCTACCAGCTCAATTTTGGTGGCAACACCGATTTTCTGAATATGCTTGAGCGCGAGCGGCTCGAGAGCAAGAAGATCAGCAAGACCAACGCTGTGACTAGTCAGCTTGGTTACCCCATGCCCGAAGATTCCGTCCACGTCGGCCCGAGCGATTATGTGCCCTGGCTGGGTGATCGCAAGTGGGCCTACATTCGCATGGAGGGAACGACGTTTGGCGATGTGCCCCTGAACGCCGAACTGAAACTCGAAGTGTGGGACTCGCCCAATTCGGCGGGTGTGGTGATTGATGCAATCCGCTGTGCTAAACTGGCGATTGACCGGGGCATTGGCGGGGCGCTCTATGCCCCGAGCAGCTACTTTATGAAGACCCCGCCCAAGCAGTATACCGATTACGAAGCGCGTGATTATACCGAGCGCTTCATTGCCGGCGAAGACACCCCCAAGTAGGGCAACATGTGGTCACGCGCTGGCTGCAATAGATTCAGCCAGCGCGTCGGCAACAGGCCGGGTGTCCACGACCTACCACCGACGGCTCTCCCCGAGGATTCGATGGCCTGCAGGCCACGGGAATATGTGAATAACCGTATCCTCAGCGCCCCTGGTGCGGTACATGGTGCAGTACCTGTATGCCCACCAGGAGGCCACCATGGTTGGGTTGCGCCAAGCCGTCACGTTTCTTTTCATCCTCACTGGCTGTGTCACCCTCATGACGAGTCCGGCCTTTGCCTGCACGCTGCACCAGCCGTGGATTGCCTTCACCTGCGCAGCCACGACGGATGCCCCCAACCAGCCAGTCGCCGCCTTCAGTCGTCAGTTACCCCAACCGGGAGTGGAAACCCTGGCGGCACTTGCACCCATGGATCCACTGGCCCACCCCTCGGGCATACTGATCAACGAATTCCTGGCTGCGCCATCGTCTGGCGGTGAATGGGCCGAACTGATCAATCTCGGCTCGGAAGCGGTTGATCTGAGCGGCTGGCGCATTGACGACGATCTGCCGGCAAATAGTGTGCGAACATTCTTGCCCCCAGGTCTGATCCTCGCTCCTGGTACGCTCTACGTGATCGAATGGAGCGCCAGTATGCTCAATAATGGGGGCGACACGATCCAACTGATTGCACCGGGCGAGCTTGTCGTGGACGCCTATAGCTATGGAACGGCCAAAACCGACGAGAGTTTTGCGCGCCAACCTGATGGTGGACCAAGCTGGAGCAGTGGGCCACCAACCAAGGGAAGTTGGAATAATCCCGCCTTCCAAATGACGCCATCGGCCACCGCCAGTGCAACGGCAAGTGCGACGCCATCGGCCACCGCCAGTGCAACGGCAAGTGCGACGCCATCGGCCACCGCCAGTGCAACGGCAAGTGCGACGCCATCGGCCACCGCCAGTGCAACGGCAAGTGCGACGCCATCGGCCACCG
>JBLWKA010000231.1:0-5498 GCA_048381555.1 Oscillochloridaceae bacterium umkhey_bin13 | reverse complement strand
AAAAATCCCCCGGGTGGCCGCTTGTATTTTAAAAACAGAGTGGTTGGGTGGTGAGGGGGCGGGGGCGGGGACCCGCGGAAAACGTTGGGTGGGGCGCGCGGGGCCCCCCGCCCCCCACCCCGATCTTCTTCCGGCCCGATCCCCATCCTTCTGCTATAATCTCACCGAGGTGGAACATGTGCCGCCCGGAGGTGAGTTATGGCAAAACCAATTGTGGCCCTGGTAGGGCGGCCGAATGTAGGGAAATCAACTTTTTTTAATCGCTTGATTGGCGAGCGTCGTGCGATCATCGAAGACGTGCCGGGCACGACTCGTGACCGCCTCTATGGCGAGAGTTTCTGGAACGGGCGTGAGTTTACGGTCGTGGATACGGCCGGGCTGCTGTTTGGCTCTGATGAGCCGGATCTATCAGCGGGCGAAATGCATCAGCGCACCCGTGATCAGGCCCGCCTGGCGATTGATCAGGCCGATGCGATCATTTTTATGGTTGATGGCCGCGAAGGTCTGACGAGTGCTGATGCCGAGGTCGCCGAGATTTTGCGCCCCATGGCTAAACATGTGGTGCTGGCCGTCAATAAAGCCGATAGTGTCGAACGCCAGCTTGATGCCGTTGAGTTTTATGCGCTCAATCTGGGCGATCCGGTAGCGATGAGTGCGTTTCATGGTTTGGGTACCGGTGATGTACTCGACCGGGTCGTGACAATCTTTCCCGAAAACCAGACCGATGCCGAAGACGAGCGCCATCTGCGGATTGCGATTGTCGGACGGCCTAATGTCGGCAAATCGAGCCTGCTCAATCGCTTGATTGGCCAGGAACGGAGTGTCGTTTCGGCCGTGCCGGGTACGACCCGCGATACGATTGATACTACGATCACTGTGAATGGCGAAGTAGTAACCCTGATTGATACAGCCGGCATTCGGCGCTCGGGGCGGATCGAGCGTGGGATCGAAAAGTATGCCGTCTTACGGGCCTTGCGGGCGATCGAACGCTGCGATGTGGCGATGCTCTTGATTGATGCGACCGAAGGCGTTACCGCGCAGGACACCCACATCGCGGGCATGATTCTCGAAGCCAAAAAAGGGGTGGCGATCCTGGTCAACAAATGGGACGCGATCGCCAAAGATAATTCCACCTACAATGCATTTGAAGCCCAGGTGCGCGAGGCCTTCAAGTTTATTGATTACGCCCCGATTTTGTTCATCTCGGCCCTGGACGGCCAGCGCACCGGGCGGGTGGTGCAACTGGCCCACGAGATCTATGATCAGCGCCAG
Source organism: Oscillochloridaceae bacterium umkhey_bin13 (assembly GCA_048381555.1). GTDB lineage: Bacteria > Chloroflexota > Chloroflexia > Chloroflexales > Chloroflexaceae > Viridilinea. Next base: position 4,226 of record JBLWKA010000231.1, on the reverse strand, counting down.
AAACGGGTGCCGACCGGCGAACTGAATGCCTTTTTGCGCCAGGCCGTGCTTGACCAGCCGCCGATGGCGGTCAAAAAAGGTGCCCATCTGCGCTTATACTATGCGGTGCAACCCCAGATCGAGCCGCCGGTCTTTCTTTTCTTTGCCAATGATGGCGATCTCGTCCACTGGTCGTATGCCCGCTACCTCGAAAATCGCCTGCGCGAACGCTATGGCTTCGGTGGCACCCCGATAGTGATTGTCTTTCGCTCCCGCGAACAGCGTGAGCAACGTTGAAATGGCACCGACTGCTCGTTTGAGTAACTAACAAACCGATTGCGTTTACGGAGTCCTGCCATGAGTTTTATCCCCCCCGAACTTGCTTTCGAACCCTATCGCCTCTATTCGGCTGGGGTTACGCAGATCGAAAACTTCGCCGAACAGTCGCGTTTCTCGTACCAGATTGCCCAGCGCACGCTGTACGAACCAGATGCCCTGCCTGATGATCCGGGCTTTGACCAGACCATCGAGGTGCTGCATACCTGTTGTTTGCGGCTGGAATGGCAGCTTTTCGAGGTTTTTCTGGCGAATACGGCGCGGGCCTTGTTTCTGCGCCATCCGGTGCGCCTGGCTGCGGCGTCTGCCTCACGGATGATTAGTTATGCGACCCTGGCGCAGGCCACCGCCGATTTTACTGCGCCCGATCAGATCTTTCTGGCCTTGATCAATGCCGAAATCGAGCAGCAGCGCCTTGGCGGGCGCGGTGCCCTGGGTCTGCTCGATTTTATCCATCATACCTTTCATCTGAGCTTTAATCCGCATGAGCTTGAATATCGTTTTCAGGGTGAAGTGCTCTTTACCAAGCCAGGTGATCTGGCCGCCATCGCAACGATGTGTGCCAGTTTTACCAATGATCTGGCCGCACCTTCGGCACAGGAGTTGGTGGCCCGTTACCCCGAACTGACCATCCACCAGGGTCAGGCCCTGGTTTCGTCCGATACCTATTTGCGCTCGAAGGTGACGATCAATGCTGTTGCGGCAACGATTGCGCAGTGTATCGAAAATAATTGGTATACGTCGGATTAGCGCACCTGTGGTACCATCTTCCGCGCAAGCTATGATGGAGGAACGACCTTATGGCGCTGATCTGGCCCGGCCAACCCTATCCCCTCGGTGCCAGTTGGGATGGTGAAGGTACGAATTTTGCGCTCTTCTCGGCCAATGCAACTCGGGTTGAGCTCTGTCTGTTTGATAGTCCCACCGCTCCGCGTGAAGCGACCCGCCTGGCCTTGCCTGAACGGACCGAAGATGTGTGGCATGGCTATGTCCCTGGCCTGAGCCCTGGCCAACTCTATGGGTACCGGGTCTACGGGCCGTACAATCCGAGTCAGGGCCACCGCTTTAATCCGCATAAGTTGCTGATTGATCCCTGTGCTGCGGCACTCACGGCGCTTCCTGGCTGGGATAAGGCCCTGTATGGCTATCGGGTTGGTAGTCCCTATACCGACCTGACGATTGGCAAGCGGGATAGTGCGCCCTTTGCGCCGCGCTCGGTGGTGGTTGATCCTACGTTTGCCTGGGGGGCCGATCAGCCGCCCGCCATTCCGTTGCAGGACTCGGTAATCTACGAACTGCACGTCAAGGGTTTTACGCAGCAGATGCCAGGGGTTCCCGCGGCCCTGCGCGGAACCTATGCCGGCTTGGCGAGCCCGACCGCGCTCACCTACCTGAAAAAGCTAGGAATCACGGCGGTCGAGTTGCTGCCGATCCACTATTTCGTAGACGATCATGTACTGGTGGATCGGGGCCTGATCAACTATTGGGGCTATCAGAGCCTGGGCTTCTTTGCGCCCGATCCCCGTTATGCCGCCGATCACACCCCCGGTGGGGTGGTGGCCGAGTTTAAGGTCATGGTCAAGGCGCTGCACGCGGCGGGCATCGAAGTGCTGCTTGATGTGGTCTATAACCATACCGGTGAAGGCAACCAACTCGGGCCGACCCTGGCCTTCCGTGGAGTTGATAATGCCGCCTACTACCGCCTCGTGCCAGATAATCCCCGTTACTATATTGACTATACGGGTACCGGGAATAGCCTTGATCTGACCCATCCTCGGGTCTTGCAATTGGTGGTCGAGAGTCTGCGCTATTGGGTGCGCGAGATGCATGTGGATGGCTTTCGCTTCGATCTGGCCCGCACCCTGGTGCGCGGTGAGCCCAATCGGTTCAGTGCTTTTCTCGAAGTGCTCAAACTTGATCCGGTGCTCTCCCAAGTCAAATTGATTGCCGAACCCTGGGATGTTGGCCCCGATGGCTACTGGGTCGGGCGCTTTCCCTCACCGTGGGCCGAATGGAACGGCAAGTACCGCGACAATGTGCGTAAGTTCTGGAAGGGCGATGGGGGCCAGGCCGCCGAATTTGCCTCGCGCCTGATGGGTTCGATGGATCTGTTTCGCCACAATGGACGCCGGCCCTTCCACAGTATCAATTTTGTGACCGCTCACGATGGTTTTACGCTCCGTGATCTCGTGAGTTATAACGAGAAGCATAACGAGGCCAACGGCGAGGGTAATCGGGACGGCGATACCCATAATAATTCCTGGAATATGGGGGTTGAGGGGCCGAGTGACGATCCCGCGATTCACACCATGCGCCTACGCCAGATCCGCAACTTCCTGGCAACCCTGCTGCTCTCGCAGGGCACGCCCATGCTGGTCGCGGGTGATGAGCGCGGACGCACCCAACAGGGCAACAATAATGCCTATTGCCAGGATAGCGCGATCAGTTGGCTCGATTGGGAACCCGATCCCGAAGCTGATCAACTGCTGGCCTTCACGCGCCGCCTGATTGCCTTGCGCCATAAGCACCTGGTCTTGCGCCGCCGCAACTTCTTTCAGGGCCCGCTGGGCGCGGGTAGCACCGACTATGATGTTGAATGGCTCAGTCCGGACGGCCAAGAGATCAGTCCGGGGCTGTGGAACAGTTCCGATCTGCGCTGTATTGGCCTGCTCCTGAATGGACGGGTGATGCGCGAAGTGGATAGCCAGGGCCGCCCCTTGCACGATGATGTGCTGCTGATCCTCTTCAATGCCGATCACGAGGCCGTGCCGTTTATTCTGCCTGATTGGCCCGATGATCCAGTCTGGGAGGTGTTGGTAGATACGGCAAGTCCCCAGGCCGATGGCGAACATCCCCCGACTAGCGAAGTCTACGCCCTGCAACCCCGCTCGTTGGTGGTGCTGGCCGAACGTGCGCCTACGTTAGAGTTACCCGTTGCTTCAGCAACAGCTTGACGAGGGCGAGCACGCCAAACGAGATCACGAGCAGCACCACCGCCAGGGTCAAGGCCTGGCTCAGATTGCGCTCGAAACCAAGGTAGATCGCCAGAGGCATGGTCTGGGTGCGCCCCGGAAGGTTGCCAGCAAAAATGATCGTGGCCCCAAACTCGCCCAGAGCGCGGGCCCAGGTCATCACCATGCCACTAAAAAGTATCGGCCAGGCTAAGGGCACCGTGATCAAGTGAAAAACCTGCCAGGGATTGGCCCCGTCGAGCGCGGCGGCGTGTTCGAGTTCGCGTTCGACACTGCTGAAACCGGCTGTCGCCGCTTTGACAAAATAAGGGGCAGCGACAAAACATTGGGCCATAATTACTGCGATGATGGTGAACGAGATCGAAATGCCCAACTCTGCCAGCGGGCCACCGACCACCCCGCGCCGCCCGAAGGCGATCAGCAACGCGATACCGGCAACCGAAGGCGGCAGCACCATCGGCAGGTCAATCAGGGTGTCAATGATCGTGCGCCCACGAAATTGGTGGCGGGCCAGCACATAGGCCAGGGGCGCACCGAGCACAAGCGCAAGGATGGTGGCACTCAGGCTGGTGAGCAGACTAAGGCGTAGGGCCTGCCGCACCAGCGGACTGCTCAGATTGGCCCATACCGAGAACCAGTCCAGGCGCAGCACGATTGAGAGCAGGGGGATCAGGAGGAATAGCAACAAGGGTGCTGCAAGCAGCCAGACCAACAGTTGCTTGACGGGGTGGCGCCGCCGCAGATCAGCCCGAACAGTACGTTGCGCAAGCGGTGAATCCATACTATCTTATCTTACACCAATTCTGATCGAACACCTGCCAGGCTTACAGGCAGGCCCCGGGTGTTGGGGTGGTTTGGGGGGGAAGCCGCCCTAACACAACAACACAACAAGTGGGGGGGCGCCGCTGGACCACAACCACCCCCCGCGGCGCAAGGTGC
>JBLWKA010000230.1:0-5583 GCA_048381555.1 Oscillochloridaceae bacterium umkhey_bin13 | reverse complement strand
CGCTGATGCAGGACTACCAGATTTCCAAGGCCACTGTATATCGATACCTGGGAATGAGAAACGAAAAAGAAGAAACGTGAGTAAGCGTTTATTGTGATTTGCATTTCAAAAAAAGCTTACTCTTGAAATTGCTGGTATACTGAACGCAACCAACGGCGCAAATGCAACTTCAATAGGATCGAAAAAAATGAGGTCAAAAAGTTCATCGTTTGTCATAGTTTAGATGATAGCATATCGTTCAGTTCCGGGGTGCGTAAGGTGAGATCCTGATTAACAAATGGAATCGAATTCAGCCAGCCGTAGGTGACAATAATCCATACATCATAGAACAGCAGACCATGACGGTGGCGGTGGACGAGGTCTGGCAACCAGCCAAGGTGGAACTTACGGGGTTGAGTCCGGCGACCCAGGTCTTAAGCGTGACCACCTACGGGATTGACGCCTATAGCCAGGCCCAACTCGAAGCCAATCCAGCCACCATCCTGGCCCGGACACCAACGATTGTGAGTGCCTTTAGGGTGACGCCGGTCCTGTTGCCCGACCCTGAACCAGAGCCCGAGCGGCGCTATCTGCCGTTGGTGCAGCGGTAAGACAGTTCAGCGCTTGGGGGCGTTGGCGAGGAAGCGGCGGTAATCAACCATTAAGCAGCGGCTCTGCACGACCTGGATGCCGGCCCGGGCGAGTTGCTCGGCAACGGTATCGTTGCGGATGCCGGATTGGAACCAGACGGCCCGTGGCTGAGCCGCAAACATCGCATCGAGATGATCGGGCAGTTGCTCGCTGCGGCGAAACACATCAATTACGTCGATTGGGCTAGGTACGTCGGCCAGGCTGGAGTAGACCGGGCGACCAAGAATCGTGGTCACGTCCTGGTCTACTACCGGCACGGGCAGAATCTCGAGGCCCATTTCGGCCAAGGCGGCGGGCACATAGTGAGCCGGGCGGTCGGCGGCGCGTTCGGGACGAATCCCTAACACCGCCACCCGCTGAATCTGCCGCAACAACCCCTCGATCTGGGCAGGGGTGGTCAGAATAAGGTCTTGCCAATCCATAAGGGTTACTCCTTGTTATTCAGCACGACATGAGTCTAATGGTATGATAGGCCCGCTTGAAACTATTACCTGGAAAGGATGTCGTCTGCCCGCATATAACGGTGCAGCGTAACACAAACGATGATGACCCATACAGCCTGGCGCGCCCTTGCAGCGCTGATCCTGCTCAGTCTTGGCCTGAGCCTAGCCCCGGTGGTTGCGGCCCAGCCGCGTTCAGCCGTGGCTCCCTTGCACCCGATCACCCCGGCGGCGGGCCAACTCTGGCTGCTGGGGCAGCCCTTCGAGGTACGGGGCCTGAACTATATTCACTACACTGGTTCGCCGGTTGGGTGCCCAGAGTTGCATTTCGGGGCGGATCCAACCTGTCCGTGGGATCGGGCCGCAATTGATGCCGACATGGATCGCCTGGCGGGATTGGGGGTGAATACGATTCGGGTCTTCCTAAACTACTATGTGTTTGGGGGAGCGCGGGCCCAGGATCCCAACTACCGCATGGATCTGGCCTTGGCCCACCTGGATGAACTGCTGGCGAGTGCCAGTCGGCGTGGCATCTATGTGATGCCGGTGCTGCTGGTTAAGTTTCCGCAGGATCAACTCAATCCTGCGGGCTTTGACCAGGCTTTTGAGCTGCATGTACGACCTGTCGTGCGTCACCTGGCGGCCCGCCCCGGCATTATCGCCTGGGATCTCTTCAACGAGCCAGATCTGGGCAGTCCGATTGATGGCCGTTGCTGGGATTGGGACAATGGCGACTTCCCGCTCTGTTTGACCCTGGCGAATCAACGGCTGGCGTTTATGCAGCGCTTGAGTAACGAAGTCCGCCAACTTGATCCGGGGCGTCCAATCACGATTGGGCTTGGCTTTGCCAAGAACTACTTCCGGCCCCTGGCTGCCGAGCAGCGCCTAGCCGACATGGTGGACATCTATACCTTCCACTATTATGACGATGATCCGTTCGACTCGGGTCGTTATGCGCAGCATTGGTACTACGGCAAGGGCTTGCCGACTGATCTGCGGCGCAGTATCAGCGAATTGCATAATTTGGGCCAGGGTAAGCCGGTGATCATTACCGAATTGGGTTTTCCGCTGGCCCCCGAGGGTCGGCGCAGCCTTGCCGAAGTGCAGCGCGATCTGCGCCTGAGCCTGAACACGTCGCGTGAAGCCGGCGCACGCGGGGTGATGCTCTGGCCGTTTGAACGCGATCTCAATCTGATCGTCGGGGATCTCTTTACGGCTGGACGATAACGGCAGGCAGTTTTTTAGGTGGTCAGAATTCGCAACAGGGTGGTGGTAGCAATGTTACGCCCGCAGAGCACCGCCACCACCCGGCGTCCGGCCAACCCGGCAATCAGGCCATTGAGCAGGGCCGCAATCACGACGGCGGCGGCCCCTTCGACCACCAGATGATGTTCTTCGAGCACCCAGCGGATCGCGGCCGCGATCTGCACCTCACTGACCGCCACAAGCAGATCAACCAGGTGCTGCACCATCGGGAAGGTGATTGAACCAGGTTCGATCGCACCAGCCAGCCCATCGGCCAGGGTCGGCAGATCGGGGGCGGTCACGATCTGGCCAGCGTGCAACGAGGCGATCATGGCGGCGGAGGCTTCGGCCTGCACCCCAATGATGCGGATCTGCGGATTGATCGCTTTGGCCCAACAAGCGACCCCGCTGATCAAGCCACCACCCCCAACCCCCAGGATCAATACTTCGGCAGTGGGCAACTGTTCGAGGATCTCGATCCCAAGCGTGCCCTGACCGGCAATCACGGCCGGATGGTTATAGGGCGAAATGTAGCGCATCCCCTCGTCGCGGGCCAGTTGCAGGGCGGCAGCCTCGGCGGCCCCATAGTCGGCCCCGCGTTGGATGATCGTGGCTGGATAACGGCGCAAGGCCGCGAGTTTGGCCTCGGAAGCCCCTTCGGGCAAGACCAGGGTGGCCGGAATATCGGCGAGGGCAGCGGCATGGGCAATGCCAAGCGCATGGTTGCCTGCCGAACAGGTCACGACCGGCCAACGACTCTCGTCGGCGAGCAAGGCATTCGTGGCCCCACGCAACTTGAAACTCCCGGTGACCTGGGCACACTCAAGTTTTAGGTAGACCTCGGCCCCGGTATACCCCGAAAGCGGGCGGCTGAGTTCGAGCGGGGTCGGTTGGGCGATGCCGTGAATCCGTTGGCGGGCCACAAGCAGTTCGGCCGGTGTGAGCATACGCTGACTCCCTGCAATCATGAGGCTAAAATCTCGATCAGGTCACGGATCATGGCCTGACAGGTGCCGACCGGGCCATCTTCAAGGCTGGCGACGGTGGTGCGCCCAGCCAGGTCACTCGTGATCACAAAACCCATTTCGCCGAGATTCAGGTGGGCCAGAGGATGGGTTGGCGCAAGGGTTGCGGGGCCAACCGTGAGCGTATAGCGGGCATCAGGTTGACGTAGCGCCAGACCAACCAGCGAGATGCGCCCGCCCGTGGCCCAGGCAGCCTTGATCGTTTCGGGCGTCAGGGCGCGAATCCCGCTGACCTCAAGATCGGCCAGGGTGGTGGGCTGGCCAAGGACAGCATTCGCGAAAATAACCAACTTGTTGGCGGCGTCCCAGCCATCCACATCAAGGCTTGGATCGGGTTCAACAATCCCCTGGCGTTGCGCTTCGGCCAGGGCAGTAGCAAAATCCGCCCCGGTCGCCATGGTCTCAAGAATAACTTGCGTCGTGCCATTTACAACCAGTTCGGCCCGCTCAATCACGGCTCCAGCCAGATGATGGCGCATCGCTACGGTTGGCAAGGCCCCGCCGACCGCCCCGCTGAAGCGCAATTGGGGGCCATGGCGATCCGCACTCAGGGCCGCGAGCTCCTGATAGGCCAGCACCAGCGGCCCTTTGCTAGCGAGCACGGCATGGCAACCCTGGCGCAGCGCCGTGCGTACCAGATCAAGGCCTGGTTGCCCATCGCGCAGATTGGTTGGCGTGGCTTCGAGCAACAGTTTGGGTTGGGCGCGTTCGATCAGGGCCACCCCCGTGAGCGTAGGATCGTACTGCGGCAGGGTGGCAACGGCTTGCCCCTGGGCTTTGGCGGTGGCAACTGCGACCATATCGAAGCCCGCTGGCTCGTAGGCGACCCCACTCGAGTCAGCGAGTCCGACGCAACGCAAATCAAGGCCATACTGGGCGGCATAGCTAGCATGACGTTCGCCAAGAATCGCCAGCAAGGTGCGCCCAATATTGCCAAATCCCGTCAGAACAAAAGGAATCGTGACAATTGGTTCAGCATGGGTAGGCAACATTGTGTACTCCATTGTATAATCAAAGATCCAGATCCTGAATAATGAGGAAGACGGGTGCCGGGTAATCGCAGAGGTATCTATGAAGCAGTGTTCGTTTCCCTGTGCCGTGGTTGCTGCTAGCCGTGACGATCTTACCAAACTACGGGCTCACTTGCTTGAAGGCTATCAGTGCCTGGACGCCTGGCTCTCGCTGGGCCGCCTGGTGACTGATGCGCGTCAACGCCGAGACTGCTTAGAGCGTGCTGCCGTGCTGGCTCCTGAAAACATGGAGATCCGTGAAGCTTGGTTGAAGGCCGTACTTGCGGTTGATCCCCAGAACCGTGAGGCGCAGGCGCGTTTGAATGAGATCGAAACCATGCGCCTGCTTTCGGATGTAAAAACCGCTCATTTCCATGAGCAGCAGCAAGTGCGTTTGATTGGCGACATTCTGGTTGATCAAGGCGCGATTAGCGCAGCCGAACTCCGTGACATGCTGCGGCTCCAGAACAACGCTCTCCCAATCACAACGGATCGGAGGATCGGTCAATTACTCCTGCGCAAAGGCCTGATCACGCCAACCAAATTGGCCCATGCCCTGATCACCCAACAGCAGGAGCGCAGCCGCCTGCGGATTGCGCCCCAGGTTTTGGGTGAGTATCTCGTTGATCATGGACATATTACGGCCCAACAGCTCGAGTTGGCGCTGGCCGAGCAGATCCGGCTCGATCAGAAGGGCCAGCACCTGAGCCTAGGTCAGATTATGGTCAAATTGAAGATGATCACCAATTCCCGTCTCGAGCACGCCGCGGTTGAGCATCAGCGGGCCTTCTGGTCGAAGTACGGGCATTAGGGCAGGCTCTCGACGGGTCGGGTGAGCACAGGGCGACGTAGGGGCAACCCTGGTAGAATGGCGGCGGCCAGAATAAAGAACATACCGACAATCTGGGCGGGTTCGATTATTTCGCCGAGTAGAAGCACCGCCGCCATGGTCGCAATTGGGGCTTCGATTACCACAATCAGGCTGGCGATCTTGCCAGGAATATGGCGCAGGCTCGTGGTAAACAGGGCATAGCCAATCATGGTTGGCCCGAGGGCCAGCGCCAGCATAATCAGCCAGGGATCAAGGCCGGGGCCAACCTCTAGGAGTAATGGTGAAAGGTTAAGGAAGTTGTCCGTTGTCACATTTGGCATCAGGAAGCGGAAAAGCGAGCAATGCGCGACGAATCTGCTCGGCAGGTGGAGGAGCCTTCGTCGGACGGATTCGCTTGATGA
>JBLWKA010000229.1:0-5626 GCA_048381555.1 Oscillochloridaceae bacterium umkhey_bin13 | reverse complement strand
AGCGGTCTCGGCTTTGGGGGGATACGAGGGCTGATGCAATGATCCTGCTGGCGAACCTGGCTCCCCTGCTATGGATGTGAACGCCTCGGCTATGGGAGCGGATTTGGCCGTTTCGGAACCAGGTCCCTGGCACGAATGTTGCTCATACACTTGCTAAGCTGAACAAAATCAGTGCATAATACGAACACAACCCCGACACGGCAATAGAGCGTGGGCCTGAACCCGGTTCACGCCCCACACGTCAACTGAGAAAGAAGGGCGTATGCCGCTGCTGCTACACCTGGTGATGATGGGCGTCTGGAGCATGACCGTTGCGATTCACACCCGCCGTCTCTTACGGCTCGCCCGCGTCGAGCAGCTCCGCAACTGGGAAGATACCCGTGTCCGGATGGGGATGAGTCGGATCTGGTGGTGGCTGGGTCAGGACGAGTTTTGGCGTGGCGTGATGCCCGACTGCCTCAAGGCGGTGGAAGTCAGTGTGATGATCTTTTTGATTGCCTGGGGCATGAGCCATTAGTGCCGAGCGTTCGTCCGATGCTGGCCCGATGTGGGCCGCAGTTGCCGTTGGCTGGATGACCGATTTTGCGCTCCGCATCCTGTTGCAACTTGCGGTGGGCCTGCTGGGGTTCAGCGAAGCTTTGACGGCAACCGATCCTTCTGTTCCAGCCCACCTGGTTGTTCTTGCCCTGCTGCTGCTGGCGACCGCGCTCGGCGGCTTCGTAGCCGGGCGGATCGCCGAACACAGCCCCGCCCTCCATGGCCTTCTCGTTGGCGTCACCGGGATCCTCGCAACGGCGATCAGCAACCCCGGGATTGTGCCCGTACCCCGCCCGCTGGTCATCACCCAAGCCTTGAGTCTGCTTAGTGGGGCGGTGGGGGCGCTGATTGCTCGGGCAGTGATGGATCGTGATGGGGGAGTGGGGTCGTAGTTTCGTGGGGCCATTCCCCACGCCCCTTCTTACTTTTTTCGTGGGGGCCAGCCCCCACGTCCCTTCTTACTTTTTTCGTGGGGGCCATTCCCCACGCCCCTTCTTACTTTTTTCGTGGGGGCTATTCCCCACGCCCCTTCTTACTTTTTTCGTGGGGGCTATTCCCCACGCCCCTTCTTACTTTTTTCGTGGGGGCTATTCCCCACGCCCCTTCTTACTTTTTTCGTGGGGGCCAGCCCCCACGTCCCTTCTTACTTTTTTCGTGGGGGCCAGCCCCCACGTCCCTTCTTACTTTTTTCGTGGGGGCCAGCCCCCACACCCCCGCGAGGGGTCCTGCCCCTTCGAACCCCAATTTACGGCATTTGTATGCGGAAAACCTGGCAGCGTATGCCTCATTCCTGACGGTGGGTTTGTTGGCGCGGGAATGCCAACCTGCTGCGAAACATGTTCATCGTTCATCGTTCATCGTTCATCGTTCATCGTTCATCGTTCATCGTTCATCGTTCATCGTTCATCGTTCATCGTTCATCGTTCATCCTTCATCCTTCATCCTTCATCCTTCATCCCTCCCTCAGCAAAATCTGTTGGAACGCGGCTGGCAGATCACTGCTAAAACGCAACCCTTCACCGGTATGGGGATGGCGCAGGCTCAGGGTGGCGGCATGCAACATGTGCCCCGCAAGGGGGTGCTCCTGGTAGTGCGCTGGCCCACCGTAGCGCTGATCGCCCAGCAAGGGATGCCCAAGATGGGCCAGGTGGAGCCGGATCTGGTGGGTGCGCCCGGTATGCAGGTCGGCTACAATCAGTGCGGCATCGTTCAGGCGCGTCTGGACATGGAAACTGGTATGGGCCAGTTTGACCTTGCCGCCACCCATCGGCAATATGCGCCCAACCTCTTCGAGAGGGTAGATCCGCCAGCGCCCGCCCGCCGACCGGCCGTGGCCCGTTTGCAGGTGCTGCTGCTCCCAGTTTGGTAAACCGCTACACAACCCTAAATACTGTTTTTGGACCCGCCCTTCGGCAAACGCTGCCTGGAGTGGCCCGTTTATGCCAGGGTGCTTACTGATTAGGAGCAGCCCCGAGGTGTCGCGGTCAAGGCGGTGCGCCAGGTGCAACGGTGGAGCAACCCCATCACGGGCTAGCAGAAAACGCGTAAGTGCCGCCAACACCGTACCCTGCGTATCCCAGGGTGTTGCCGCCACATACATGCCTGACGGTTTATCCAAGACCAGCAGCCAGGGATCTTCGTAGCAGATCTGGGCCGTTTGCAGCACATAATCGGCGTAGTGGCCCCCTGGAGGGAAACGCAGCGTGAGTTGATCGCCTGGGGCCACCGGTTGTGTCGCTGGCTCGACCCGGCGTTGGCCGAGCCAGGCCCCGCCACGGCGGGCCGCAATCAATCCGGCTGACCCTGCGATCTGCTCGGCTAGCTCCTCAACCGTCAGACCGGCCTGATCGGCCTGCACCAGATGAGTCTGGGGCTCGTACGGCTGCATCCTCACTGCGGCGGAGCGATATGGCGGGCACAGTTGATCCCGCTCATGGTCACACTGACCACCCCAATCCCAGGATGGGTATCGGCCCCCACCAGGAGCAGGCCGTCGACATCGGTTTTGTGCTGGAAGCGCCCAAACGCAAACTGATCAACCGTCATCTGGGCACCCCACCCGCCACCCCATTTGGCCAGATAAAATTCATAGGTCAAGGGTGTACCAACTTCGAGCCGATCCAGTCCCGTTCGCAACCCCGGAAAGACCTGCTCGGCCATGGTCAAGGCCCGTTCGGTCGCCTGTTCCTTGCGCGCTTCGTAGCTTTCGTCGCGCTGCCACGAGGCATACTGGCTATAGTCGGGATCGAAATAGACGATCTGGAGCGCGTGTTTGCCGGGTGGAGCCAAACTGGCATCCTTGAACGACGAGTTGCAGAAACAGATCATGCGCAGGTCGGCGGCCCGTTGATAATAGCCATCCATAAACAGGGTGTGCGGGTCGGTCCCCTCAGGGAAGACGCTCGCGTCAACGCCCGCAAACAGGGTAATGAACGAGTCGGTTAAGCGCAGGCGATCAACTTTCTGGAGCGTAGCCGAACGCAGCCAGTGCCGATCGACCAGTGGTTGCACCGGCGTGCCAGCCCGCCCAAACGTATTGACCACCCCAGCATTGCTGATCACCCAGCGTGCCCCAATCCGTGTGCCATCGGCCAACTCGACGCCCCGCGCCCGGCCTGCGTCCACCAGAATCTGGCGCACGGGACTGCGATAGGCCAACCGGCCCCCAAATTTTTCCAACCCTCGGATCAAGACCTGCGCCAGCGCCCCACTGCCCCCCTTCGTAAACGAGCCGCCACCCTTATGGCGTTCGATCAGCACCAGGGCACCCAACACTGCCGGCGTATCGTCCAGATCCGAATAACAAAAGGCCACCAGTTCGGCATTCAGGATGGCCCGCAATTCAGGGCAGAGCAGATAACGGTCGAACAACTCACCCAGCGTCACCTGACTCCAATGGTTCACCTCGACCAAACGATCGAGCGGCACGCGCCACACGAGTTCAGCCAGGGCCCAGGGATCATCGAGCGGCAAATTAGGCATGCCAATAAACAACCCGTGGATCGCTTCGAGCCGCTGGTAGAAGGCGCGAATCCCCCGTTCGTGGCGCGGGAAGGCGGCAATCAGTTGATCAAGATAGGCCTCGATCGAGCCAGCCACCCGCAATGCGCCACCGGGATGCTGAAAGGTATAGTAACTCTCGTAATGCGACAACTCAGGCCACTCGTCCAACTCGGCGAACACCTGCTCGTGGTAGCGCATATTGCCCCGGGCGGCGTCCATCCCAAAAAAGAGCTTGGGGCCAACGTCGAAACGGTACCGGCCACTCGGAAAGGTCTGGGCCGAGCCACCCGCCAGGTAGTGCTGTTCGAGCACCAGCACCTCGCGGCCGCGGGCGGCCAACAACGCACCCGCCGTGAGGCCGCCAATCCCGGCACCGATCACAATCACATCGTAGGAAGCATTCAGCGGGCTGCGATCACGTTTCATAGAATTTTGGGGTTGCGCGTGTTACCTTGGGTTTTATAACAAAAGAACTACCTTCTCTAAGTACGGTACCATGAGCCTGGATTGCAGGCAAGGGTGGTGCAACCCTGCGTCAATCTATGCTACACTTGCCCCCGCTATCTCATGACCACCATCCCCAAGCCAAAATCTAAAATCCAAAATCCAAAATCGTATGAGTGATCTGTTTGCCGTTCTGCCGCGCAATCTTTTTAATCCGCTAGCAGCCCGCCACGCACCACTCTACAGTGCCGTCTTGCTGACCCTCTATGCCGAGACCCAGCGCCACCATCAGCCGCTGTCACGCGAACTAGCCCAAGGCTTGGTTGCCGAGGTGATCGAGCAGTTTGCGAACGAAGATCTGAGCGATCTGCCGGGCCTTGATGAGGTGAGTAGCAGCGAGAGTGATCCGAGCCTGGCCCGGAGCGGGGCCGTGTTGCGCTATCTGGCCCAGTGTGGCTGGCTGCGGATCGAAACCCAGAGCGATTTTCGCCAAAGTTATACCCTGCCCGATTTTGCGTTTCGACTACTGGCGACCTTCCAAGAACTGGCCGACAACGAACCGCTGCGCCTGCAAGGGCTGATCTGCGCCATCCACGATATGCTCCAGATGGCGGTGCGCGAAGGTACGGCCCATATTCGCCTGGTCGAAGCCCATCGCCAGACCCGCGCCTTAATGAATGGCCTGAAAGAGTTGCAGCACAATATTGGGCTGCATATCGAACAGGTTCTGCGCCAACTTTCGGCGAGTGCCGTACTGGCCCAGATCTTTACCAGCTACCGGAACGACGTTGTTGATCGGGCCTATCACCAGTTGCGCACCACCGATCACGTCTCGCGCTTCCGCCCTGGCGTGCTCGAAGCCCTGACCGTGCTCGGCAGCGAAAGCCAGTTGCACGAGATTGCGCGCCTATTACGGGCCAGCGGCGATGAACCCAGTGTCGAGGCGGCTGCAACCCGTTTGCTCGAACAGATCCGCGAAGTGCGCGAACAGTTTGAGGGCCTGGATCGCCTGATCCAACTGATTGACCTGCGCCATAGCCAATTTGTTGACTCGGCCGTGCGGACCGTCGAACTGCAACTGGCGGCGAGTACCACCACCAGCGGGCAACTCCATGCCGTGCTGACCAGCCTGCTTGACGCGGACGCCCCGGCGGGGTTGGCCGCCGAAGCCGAACAGACGATCAGTCTGTTTGGTCTGGGCCTGCTCGACGAGCAATCGCTGACGGCTCCAGCCCGGGCCACGACGACGTTTGTGCCTGCCGCGCCAACTGGCCCACGCCTGAGCGAAGCCGAACTAACGGCGGCCCGCGAACGCACCCTGCGCCAGTTAACACGATCGATTGGCCGCGAACGGATTCGGCGCTTTGCGGCCGAACTGCTGGCCGAGCGATCCGAACTGCGGGCGGCCGAGATCGCGCTGGCAAGTGGGGAAGAACTGCCGCTCGTGATCTATGTGCGCCACTACGGCGATGGGTCGCTGGGCTATCAAGTCGAAGAACTACGCGACGCCCCCTGGGTTGAACGGGACGGGGTAGGCTTCCGCGATTTTATCATCCGGCGTGTGTCCTAAGCCCCTCGCCAACACCGAAGATTACTATGCCCCTGCTTGAATTTGCTACCGAATATGCCCAACTCGCCGCGA
>JBLWKA010000228.1:0-5641 GCA_048381555.1 Oscillochloridaceae bacterium umkhey_bin13 | reverse complement strand
GTCAGCGCAACCTGTCAGCAGCACGAGCGTCCCCTGTTGCCGTACCTGATCGCGGCGGTTACTGCGTATTGGGCGAATCAACCTGCCCCGAAACTGCTTCCTGCCGGGGGGGCCTGAACGGATACTGGCGAAATAGTGTATCAAGCCGCTTATGGACTGGCAAGTTTGGAAGAGAATAAACCGCTAACGACAGATCACATCATGCACATTGCCTCGGCGGGCAAGCAAATGACATCGTTGGGAATCATGCTGCTAGCCGAAGATGGCTTGCTGGATTATGACGATCCGGTTGGAAAATACATTCCAGAGCTCACGCATTTCGGTGATGATTTCACTATCCGCCATCTATTGACGCACACTTCCGGTCTACTGGATTATGAAGACGACTTGATGGACGCGATGTTTGCGCGATCGGACGAACCAGACAACGAAGACATGATTGCTGTATTAAGCGATTGGGATGGTCCCCAACAATCTCCTGGCGAGGTATTTGAATATAGCAATCCTGGCTACGACCTATTGGGTACGCTGATAGAGCGGGTGAGTGGGCTGAGTTTCCCGGATTTCATGGAAAGTCGCATTTTTGACCCGCTTGGCATGATGCACACTTTCTCGCTGCCAAACGAGGTGCGCCGTGCGGATCCGCTTGTAGCAATGAGCTATACCGACGAAGATGGGCCGATCGAAGCATATCCCAATGACCCGCTGGATAACCTGGTGGGTTCTGGTTCCATTTACACCACGGTTGGCGACATGGTCTTATACGACGAAGCGCTATATCGGGGGACATTGATTTCTGCTTCTGCGCTTCAAGAAGCTTTTCAGCCAGTGGAATTGAATGACGGGAGAGTTGAGCCTTACGGTTTTGGATGGGAACTAGAGGAATGGAACGGCGCAGCGTATGTGGCGCATTCTGGTGCATGGTTGGGATTTGAGTCGGATTATGTAAGATTTCTCGATCAGCAATTCTCCGTCGTTGTGATATTCAACCGGAATTACAACTATCCCGATGAACCGCGGATTGCATTACGGGTGGCGGAATTCTATTTGAAGTGATTTTGACGGTTTCGTATTTCTTTGACGTTTAGAATATCCGTATTCGCTTGAATCAGGCATCGCCATGACGGCTATCTCTTATTTTATTGATGCACCCAGTTTTAAGCAAATATCATCACGTGTAGTTTGGCGGCTACGCCACCAAACTACACGTAGCATCCCTACGCCCTAACCGCCAAACCGGCCCGACGCTGCCAATCCGTCCGCAACAAGCCAAAGATTTCCGAGTCGGCAAAGCGTCCCTTATCCGGCTCGTAATAGTTTTCGCGGAAGTAGGCTTCCTGCACAAAGCCAAGTTTTTCGAGCACCCGGCGCGAGGCGGCATTGGCAGGATCAATGTTGGCCTCAACACTATGCAAACCCATCTGGGCAAAACCAAACTCTAAGATTGCCGCGAGCGCTTCGGGCATCAGGCCCTGGCCCCACCATTGCCGCCCAAGCTCGTAACCAATCTCGGCCCGGAAGTGGGGCTTGATCAGCCGCCAGAAGCCACAGGTTCCGAGCAAGGTATCATCGTCGCGACGGGTGATCGCCCAGCGCACCCCTTCCTGGGCGGCGAAGGCTACGTGGATGCTGGCAATCCGTTCTACGGCCTGCTCGCGGGCCGTCATCGGCGGACTGCCAAAATAACGCAGCACCTCGGGGTCAGCCATAATCGCGAACATGGCCTCGGCATCATCAGCACGCGGCGCACGCAAACGCAGGCGGGGTGTTGTAAGCACCGGGAAGCTTGCAAAGGCGTTGCTAACATCAAGCATGACTTGCTCCTAACGTTCCAGGCTTGTGCTTACGACGCAGGATCAACCACGGCAGGGCCACCGCCCCGATCGCCCCACAGGCAAAGATCAGCAACCAACCGAACACGAGTTCGCCCGACGGGAACAGGATAAAAAAGAGGAAGATCAGGCTGACTCCGGCTATCGCGCCCACCAAACTGGCCCAGAACGGACTACCCAAACCGCGCCAGCGTCCAACCAGCCAAGAACCAAGCCCACAACCGATGGGGTAGCCGAGCAGAATCCCGCCCAGGCGGGCCACAATATCGCCAAAACCAGCCGGATCACCGGCAAAAAAGCGGAAGCCGATCTCCATGCCCAGGTAGCCTCCGCCCGCTCCAGCGGCGACGGCACCCACCAACTGAAGGATGATCGTGACAAGGGCGCGACGGCCATGCAAGCCGGGCGACTCGGGTGGGAATGAGTTTTGCATATAAGGCTCCTTTCAGGGCAACTGGGCACGAAAGACGGCGCTAAGCTGATCAAGTTCGCTTGCCGACAATGCGCTCAGGCTAAAGATCCATGGGCTGGCAACTGCGCCGAGCATCAGATCGTAACGAATGTGGCGCGGATCATTGCCATGGGCCAACTCGCGGCGTAGCCAGACAAGCTGACCGTCACGACCAGTTGCAACGATTCCGGCATGACTGGTGGCCAGTTGCTGCACATAACTCGCTGCGTCCCAGTCCGCCGGAAGCGGTTCGTCGGGCCGAAAAGTCATTGCGCTCAGGCTGATGCGTGCCGCCTGACTGCCATCGGCAAGCTGAAACATACCATAATTGGCATTCATGACATGGGCTTGTACTGGCCCAAACTCGACCCGCTCGGCCTCCCCAATCTGGGCGGGCAGCGCCGCAAATAGGGTTTCCACCGCCTCGCGGCTGGTTGGGAGTTGAATCCCGGCAAGCGCGGCGGGTAGCGCAGCCTCGGGCAAACTGGCTCCGGCTGGCATGGCATGATCACCCAACTGAGGTGTAGCCGACTCAAGTTGAGTCGTTGCTGGTTCATTGGTTGGGGTGTGCCAGGGGGTTGGTGTCAGATTGTTCGCAGCCGCCCCCACTGCCAAGGCCGTCGCCATCTGTGCTGCCTCAGTAGGATTGCGCGGTGGGCGAATCAATGGCTCCAATGGCGTTTCAAGTGCCTCAAGCGTGGGTTGCAAGGCGGTAAGTGTGGCAAGATTCGCCTCGTAGCGACGGGTGATGGTATCGTCTTGGTTCGCCCCGATTTGACCCTGCGGATCGGTCGCGATCATGGTTGCCATTACGACGGTTGCCTCTAACGAAACGTCGTCTAAGGTGGATTGGAGGGCCTGGCGGGTGGCGGCCAGATCCGTATCAGGGCCAGACCCGGCGTTACTGACGCCCCCACAGGCAGTAAGGGCGATCAATAACATGAAAGAGAACCAGCGTAAACGCTGCATCAGCATCATACCTAATCAAAGCGCTCGTGGCGCACTAGCTCGATCAGCGGGCGGCGTCCACCTGCCCGCAGCGGACGGGGTGGCTCGTTGGAGTAGCCAAAGGTGATCGCGAAATCGCAGCGGAGTTCGTCAGGCACACCGAGGATCGTACAGGCGAGTTCACGGTGCTGCAACGAAATCAGACACGAACCGACCCCGTGTTCGAGGGCGACGAGCTGCATGTAGGCGGCGGCCTGCCCCAGATCAAACTCGTAGCCGGGAGGGGCCACGAGCACAATTGCAAAGGCCGCCTGAGGAACATGAGCGGTATAGATCCCGGCACTGCTCAGGCGCTGCAACTGCGCCCGCTCACTCACCAAGACAAAAGTCCAGGGCTGGTCGTTCTTGCTGCTCTGGGCACGTCGTCCGGCCTCAAGAATCGCCCGAACTGCGGCCTCGGGCACGACACGTTCGGCATAACGACGCACCGCCCGCTTCGTGCGAATTGCTTCGCTCGCACTGAGTGTAGGAGGGGTTGGTTCAAGCGTACTCATCAGGCTACCTCGCGTGGTTTTAAGGCCCAGATCGCATTGACAATTTTCCAGCCATCTTCGAAGCGAGCCAGATGAAGATAATCCACCCAGTCGTTCATCTCGGCCTGTACCGTCGCAATCCCGGCATAGATCCCCAAAATGGCAATGATCTGCTGCTGCACAGCCGGCGCCTCGCTCCCTGCTCGCTCGCGCACCGCATTCACCAGCGTCGCCGCATCCAGTTCGTGCATGCGGATTTGTCCATCGGCCTCGTTACGCACCAAACGTTTTACCAGATCAGGATGCAGGCTGCGCTCCATGCGGGTGGCGTCCGCCTGATACCATCCCTGTACATAATCTTGTACTGCCGCCGTAATGGCAACTCGGTCATTCGTATGAACTCGGCTCGTATCAGCAATCATAATGGTTATCCTTTCTTGGGTAAGCCGGACTGTGTCCGGTGTCGTGCTGCTATTGAACCATAGACCAAGCCATCCAACGAGTACGTGAGCACGACAAGAAGTGTGACAAGAACCACGTCATGTGTGCGACTCTTTGTCATAGTTTGTGCCTTCTGATCATGGGGTACGGCTGCTTCAATACGGGTGGGAAGCATTTGAACCACCAGAGGAGTAGCCTACGTTATGCTTGGATCACCTTCTGTCAGTCGGCGTTGGCAGCCGAAGCCCCTGAATCTGCTGCTGTTGCTGGCAGTAAGCCTGGGGTTGTGGGGTGTACCCACGCCCCAGGCGACGGCCCAATCCGCCCAAACCACGCTCCAACAGACTGCGCTGCTGCCCGGTTGTAGCGCCGAGGGTTGCACGGCCCTGCCAACACCTACCCCACCAACCAACCTGCCACCGCTTCCCACTGGCGGGGTGATCCGTACCCTTGAGGTTGATACGAACGCTACGACCACCGATGGAACGACCACCAGTGTTAATGCCTTGCTCGCCAACCAAGGGGCCGATGGCAAACTGTCGCTGCCCGAGGTGCTCGCCGCGATCAATAATGACGCCACACCAAACCAGAGCTATCTGATCCGTTTTGCCTTGCCCGCCGATCAGCGCACGCTCCAGTTGCGTACCACCCTGACCCTGGCGGCCAGCAATGTGACGATTGACGGTCAGATTGATGGCGGCCCGCTGCCCGATGTGACGATTTTGCCCCCCGATCTGACCACCGTTGGCGTGCGCATCACCGGTGCCCGCAATACCGTGCGGGCCGTCGCGACGATCAATCTCGCGGTTGAAGGCTTTCTGGCCCGCGAAAATCGTATCGAGCAAAATCATCTTGGCAGTGATCATGCCGGCAATCCCACCGATCTACGCGGAACGCATGGGCTCCAGGTCAGCAATGGGGCCAGTGGTACGGTGATCACGGGCAACCTAATCAACCAGAGTCGGGGCACCGCGCTGGGCAGCAATGGCGTGCTGATCCGCACTGGCGCGACCAATACCGTGGTACGCGACAATCTGGTGGGTGGCTGGGATGTGGGCGTGGCGATTGCCGATGCGCGCACCAACGGCAACCTGGTGGCGGGCAATGCGCTTGGAGGCAACGCCAGCCCTGGTTCACCGCGCCCGAACCAGGCAGGGGTCGGCATCTTCGCGGGGGCCAGCCAGAACCTGATTGGCACGACGACCCGCCCAACGGTGGCCTGTAGCGACGGCTGCAATACGATTGTGGCCAACAGCGTCGCCGGGGTGATGCTCTTAGGCGCAGGCACCAGCCAGAATACGGTTGCAGGCAACCAGATCGGTCTGCTCGGCAACCAGCGCCGTGCGAATTTAGGCGATGGCATTCTGCTTGGTGAAGGGGTCAGCGACAACCTGATCGGTGGTCTGCGCAGCAACGAATTGTGTAACGGCCCCTGC
>JBLWKA010000227.1:0-5651 GCA_048381555.1 Oscillochloridaceae bacterium umkhey_bin13 | reverse complement strand
TTGGTCGCGGTCGGGGTGATGGGTGTATTGGTCGCGGTCGGGGTGATGGGTGTATTGGTCGCGGTCGGGGTGATGGGTGTATTGGTCGCGGTCGGTGGCACCGGGGTGTTGGTGGCCGTTGGTGGCACCGGGGTGTTGGTGACGGTAGGTGGTAGATCGGTTGAGGTTGCCGTGGGCGGAAGGGGTGTATTCGTAATCGTGGGGAGAAAGATCGTCGCGGTCGGCGGCACCGGGGTGTTGGTGGCCGTTGGCGGCACCGGGGTGTTGGTGACCGTCGGGGTGATGGGCGTATTGGTCGGCGTGGGAGTTGGAACGCCAACAAACGGGGTCTGGCTTGACCAATGCTGGGCGGCACCACCATTGCGGGGCACAAGGACGCCATGGCCTGGCCCACCTGGCGCACCTGAGCTATCCAGAATCGTTGTGCCGCTGCCCTCATTAAAGCGATAGAGCCCTACCGTGTTAGTATCAGGGGTAAAAGGTTCACTCGGACGGGTAAAACTTGCCGTGTAGCGTACAACATTTGAGATGCGAACCTCGTCGAGCAACCCGGCGTAATAGAGACTGCCAGGATAGTCATGTTTTTCGGCAGCAAAGACTAGATAGGAATCATTCGGGAAGTCAGCTGGTGCATCACGGCCAACGGGGTAGGCAATAGAGCCAGTTGGCCCGTTCATCTGCACATCCAGTTGCCCATTCACAAAGATGCGCATCAGGCCGCTAGTCGCATTTCGGGTCACCGCGATATGGTTCCATGCTCCATCTGTGACCTGAAGATTGCCACAAAGATTAGCCTCGCTGTTACCATTGTTGACGCCAAAAATGATCCGATTACCACGAATGGCGATCCCATAGTCGCCAACATCATCACCAAACACATCACGGTCAATCATGATATTGCCGTAGTACCAGCCCACATTGCCACTGCCACATGGATCGGCGGTATTATTGGCCGCATTGGCACGCATCCAGAACTCAATCGTAAAATCATTGCCCACATTGATCGGGTACGAACTGGTAATCCGGCGACCACTGATCGGGCCAAGCGGAATCTTGACCCGATCCGCATCCAGTTGACCAGTTCCGAAGAATTGCAGCGAGGAGCCATTACTGGCGATAGTCGGTGATGCGCCGCGCTGCTCTGTCCAGAGGACGATGCCTAGCACAAGCGTAACGACTGGAACGAATCGCACCAACAGCCGGTTTGCACTAGCACGTGGTATATTCCTCAAAGGCATCCTCGGCAAAGTATTCAAATAGTTTAGTTACTCGGTGCCGTCGAGCTAACCCAGGTTGGGTCAGCGGGATCGGCGCTGCTGGTACTACCCAGGGTCAGGCTGTAGCCATTGGGTGTGCGATCCTGGGTGATTTGGCCGCTGCCTTCGTTGAGGCTGAAGACAGCCAGGGTATTGGCGTCAAGCGTGAAGGCGGTGGTGGGTGGCGTAAAGTTGGCACTGTAGCGCACCAGATTGGAGAGCCGGATCTCATCGAACTGGCCGTTAAAGAAGCCATAGCCCGTCAGGCCGCCGATCTGGAACTGGCCCCCGGTGGTAATTGCGCCCAGGTTGGCACTGGCGGCAAGGGTACCATTGACATAGAACTGGGCCGTGCCGGTTGCGACGTTGTAGGTGCCAGCCAGGTGGTACCAGGTATTGACCGCCAGAGCGGTATTGCTACGCAGTTCACGCCAGTTGTTACTGGTGCGCACCCACCAGACCGGACGCCCGTTTTCGAGTTCGACGGCCCACCCGGCATTGCTGCCATTCACATAGGTGGTGGCGAGGATCGTATTCTGGCCCGTGGTCGCCGGGCGCACCCAGAATTCTACCGTCTGGCTGCCGTTCAGGCCCGCGATGGCTCCGGTGCGGGCGAAATCGTCATTCGCGAAACTCAGGGCGTAGTTGGTCGAACCACCCGGAGCAACTGGCGAAGCCGTCTGAGTCGGCCCTTCCGTTGGTGGAATGGTTGGGGTGGGAGGCAGCGGTGTATTGGTTGCGGTAGGAATGAGCGTAGCGGTTGGCGTACTAGTCGGGCTAGGGGCCAGCCCATTGCCGGGCAGGGCCAGATTGGCATAGGCGATCACGTCACGCGGGTTGAAGACCTGCACCAGGGCCGGACTGCCGTCGGGCACCCCACTGGTTATATTAAAGGTCACGGTCTTTTCGCCTGCTGGTGCCCCATTGGGCAATTGAATGAGCAAGGCTCCGCGGGCGACACCCTGGGCGGCTGCATCAGTCACTGCGGCCGCATCTGCCACCAGCGTGACATTCGCGCCAAAACCAGCCAGACTACCCGCACTGACGCCGGCAAAATCCACCACCGGATCAAGCGTGATTAGCACACTGCCGCCATTCGGGATGGCATTACTCGTAAAGCGCAGAGTATAGAGTGTCCCATTACGTTCGGCTGAAGTGGAGACCAGAGGTGACCCGGGGGTCATCTGGGCCAGACCGAAGCGGAACGAACTAGGGCGCGTGCTGGTCGCATAATAGAGCCGGTAGCTTACCCCTTCTTTCAAGCCCCGCACGGCCCAGATCTCATCGGGGGTTCCTGCGACAATCGTATCGTTGGCACCGGTCCAGACTGGCAGGTTGGGATTAGCCCGCACCCAGTTCAGGCCATCGGTCGAGACCATGTAGCCGGTGGTATACCCCGCTGTGTAACCATTGGCCTCGTACCACATGCGATAGATTGCACCGTCCTTACTGACGAAGGGCACACCCAGGTTATTGTCATCGAAGGTGCCAAACGGCCCCTGGCTCACGACCGAACCATCGGCCTGGCTCGCAACCCGCGTCCAGTTCAACCCATCGGGCGAGAGCGCCAGCCCAATGCGGAAGGTATAGGCCGGACTGGTGCGCACGCCTTCATACCACATGCGGTAGCAGGTACCACTGGTACGGCCATTTTCGCACGGTGCAGCCGTGGTGGCCTGATCAACCAGGACACTCGGGGCCACGATATAGGTGGTATCAAACTGGTTGGGATTGCCTGAATGGGTCAGCACAGCCCCATTGCTGAGCGGGCCATTGATCCGCGTCCAGTTTCGGCCGTCCTGTGACTCGGCCAGACCGATGCCCGCAATCGTTGAAGCGTCGCTAAAACCGCTGTAGTACATGCGCCAGGTGCCACCGACCCTGATAATATTCATGGTCGAGACCCCGGCATTATCGAAGCGCCCGGCAATGCCCGAGCCAGCAAAAACAGCCCCTTCACCGGCAGTGCCCGCGACGCGGCTCCAGCTAATACCATCAGGCGAGACTGCGTAGCCGATACGGCGTTCGAAGGAGGGCGATGGGCCAGTGCCGACATACCACATGCGATAGCACGTGCCACTGGTGCGCCCGTTTTCGCACGGCATGGTTGCTGAGGCCTGATCCCGTAACACCTGGGGCGGAAAGATTTCGGTCTGATCAAAGTTGGTGCCAGTGCCACCACAATTATCGCCCACCCGCCCAAAGACCGCACCACCCAGGGCCGCACAGGGACCGAGGACCTGCTGCCAGGGTTGGTTGTCAGCGCCGGGGGGCGGCGTCGGCGAGGGGGGCACGGTTGGGGTACTGGTGGGCAGGGGCGTATTGGTTGGGGTCGCGGTTGGCCCGGGGGTAAAGGTTGCGGTTGGGGTTGGGAGTTCGGTCGCCGTTGGCAGAGGGGTAGGGGTCGGGAAGATGCCGCTGCCAATAATGGTGGTGCTCCCTTGCTCAAGCACTTCGCGCTGGTCAAAACTCTGGATTACCACCAGGGCATCAGCGGCGGGCACCTCGGCCAG
The DNA here is from genome assembly GCA_048381555.1 of Oscillochloridaceae bacterium umkhey_bin13. GTDB lineage: Bacteria > Chloroflexota > Chloroflexia > Chloroflexales > Chloroflexaceae > Viridilinea. The sequence goes on along the minus strand of JBLWKA010000227.1, from coordinate 1,882 downwards.
GCTGAAACTGATACTCTTCGGGCCTGGCCCGGTGCCCTGGGGCAAGCGCACAATCAGGGCCCCGCGACTGACCCCTCCGGCGGCAGCGTCCGTCAGGGCCGCTGGTTCGGCAACCAGCACCGCCATCGGATCAAAACCCTCAAGGCTGCCAAGGCTTACCTCACCGAAGGGAATACTCGCCGGAAGACTGACCAGCACATAACCGCCGGCAGGAATCGCACTAGCGGTGGTAAAACTCAGCGTATAGCTATTAGTTTCGGCACTGATCGCCAGGCTCGCCAGGGCGGTGCCGGGCGTCATACTGGCCAGACTGACTCGTTGCGAATTCTCGCGGGTGGTCGTGTTGTACCACATCCGGTAGCTGGTGCCTTCTTTGATCACAAAGGGCGACCAGACATTATCCGGGCTAAGGGTACCAGGGTCATCGGCCCCACTCCAGACCGCACTATTCGGTACGGGACGCACCCAGTTTACGCCATCGCTCGAAACAACGTGACCGATCCGATGGATCCCACTGCTATCCTGGGCGTTGTACCACATGCGGAAGAGGTCACCATCTTTGATGATACTGGCCACGGCGGCATTCTGAGCATCGAAAGTGCCAACCGGGCCCTGCCCGATCACGGAACCACCGGTGCCAGGACCAGCCACCCGCGTCCAGTTCAGGCCATCAGGGGAAAGCGCATAGCCAATGTAAAAAGCGTTGCTACTATTGATACCCTGGTACCACATCCGGTAACAGGCTCCACTGCTACGCCCGCCTTCGCAGGGGGCGGCGGCACTGGCCTGATCAAGCAAAACACGTGAGGCTGCAATGATCGTCTGATCAAACGTACCAGCCAGCCCTGAGGGCCGTAGGACGGCCCCTGCGGCTAATGGGCCATTGAGGCGCGTCCAGTTCACTCCATCAGGCGAGGTGGCCGTACCAATGCTAAAGACACTGCCGTTACCGCCGGTGTACCACATCTGATAGCCGGTGGCGGTTCGAATAATGCTTGGGAACGATACATTGGCACTATCGAAGCGACCGGCCGGGCCAAAGCCAAGCACACTGCCCAGGCCGGTGCTACCAACCACACGGCTCCAGGTTATGCCATCGGGCGAAAGAGCCAGCCCGATGCGTCGGCCCCCACTGCTATCAAAGCCGGTATACCATTTGCGGTAACAGGTGCCGTTGGTTCGCCCCGCCTCGCAGGGGGCGTCGGGCCGAGCCGCATCAACAATCAGGGTGTGGCCATAGACCTGGGCCGTATCGAAACTGGTGCCTGTACCACCACAGCTATCGTTGGCACGCCCAAAGACCGCCCCTTGCAAGGCGGGAGGGCAAACGCCAGGTTGATGTACCCAAGTCTGGCGATTAGGGATGGTTGCCGAGACCGGGCTGGCGGGAATAATGCTAACGATCAGGGCAATGCATACCATTGCCCCGCTGACCAGGAATAGCCATGGGTTAGAAAAGTGTCGTCTCACAAGCCAGGTTCCTCTCTGCCACAAGTACCATCATCTTGTGTGCGAACGCTGGCTCTGGCCTTGGTAGCATTTACTGCTGCCAGCCCCGGATTTGACTGGCCATCCGGCTACAGTCTGGCCTGCCTGGGCACATAGTTACCCCGCTGAGGCAGCATGAGCATTGCGTCGCAACCGTGTTGACTATGTGCACCGTAGCATCCCAACCTAAACAGCCCCTAAATGTGGCTGTTGATTGGGTGAACCCTGGTTAGGCAGGGATGCGCATAGGGACGCAGCACGCTGCGTCCCTATGCGCAGGGCTGCTGCAAAGATCCTGCTGGCGAACCCAGGAGCGGGGGGGGGGGGCCCGCCCGCGCCCCGGGGCCCCGCCCCCCGGGGGGGTCGGCGCCCCTCGGGTGGGCGTCCCGCAGAT
>JBLWKA010000226.1:0-5708 GCA_048381555.1 Oscillochloridaceae bacterium umkhey_bin13 | reverse complement strand
CCACGATCTGGCGCGTTGCCACATCGGCAATACGGTCGGGATTGAGGTCAGGAATCTGCATACGCAGGTAGTCTACCAGACCTTTGTCATGTCGTCACCCACCGCCCAGCGCTTTTGGAGAGGATACGACGATACTTGACAAGTAAGGGCTCTGTGCAACATAGGAACAGAAAACGCAATAACCGTTGCCGTGTAGGAGCCTATTATTGCCTTGCCACGGGAACCCGAAGCGGCCGCCACTCGCCGCGCTGAAGGTCTTCTGGAAGGCTGAAGCTGTAGCGCCCCAGTACGTTCAGGTGCTCGTGGACGAGGGGTGAGAGGCGCTTACAAGGGTATGTAACGTCGCGTGAGTATCGATAAGCTGTAACACAACTAGGGGACGGTAGCCACATCGTGCGGCGATGTGGCTACCGTCCCCCCACAATACAACTGCCCTAAAACACCTCGGACGCCATAATCGTCTGGTCGCGGCCGGGGCCAACCGAAACAATCCCCAGGCGTGCCCCGACAATCTGACAGAGCCGGGCAACATAGGCTTGGGCATTGTCGGGCAGATCCTGGAAGCGCCGAATCCCACTGGTTGGCGTCTCCCAGCCGGGCAACTCTTCGTAGATCGGCTCGACCCCACTGAGCACCGCAACGGTAGCAGGCGGATATTCAAGTTGGGTTTCGGCCAGCCGATAGCCGGTACAGACCTTGATCGTCTTGAGGGTATCGAGCACATCAAGCTTGGTGATCGCCAGGGTATCAATCCCGTTGATCTGCGCGGCATACCGGGTCATCACACCATCGAACCACCCGACGCGGCGCAAGCGCCCGGTCGTCGTGCCCACTTCGGCCCAGGGGGTTCCGATCTGGCGCAGCGTATCAGCGTCGGGGCCTTCGATTTCGGTCGGGAAGGGACCTTCGCCAACCCGGGTCGTATAGGCTTTACAGACCCCAATCACCGAATTGATCCGCGTCGGCCCAATCCCGGCCCCCTGGCAGGCCCCGGCAGCACCGGGCGGCGACGAGGTCACGTAGGGATAGGTGCCGTGATCAACATCAAGCAGGCTGCCTTGCGCCCCTTCGAGCAGCACCGGCAAATCTTTATCGAGCGCCCGGTAGATGATTGGATGGACGTTCGAGATATGATCCGAAAGCTGACGCCCAAACTCCAAAAAGCGCAAATAGGTATCGTGCAGCGAGATCGGCTTGGTATTGTAGAGCCGCGAAAGCACGCGGTTCTTCTCTTCGAGCACCACCCGCAACCGGTTCAGCAGGGTTTCTTCGTGGAGCAGATCGGCCATGCGGATGCCGGTGCGGCTCATCTTATCGGCATACGCTGGCCCAATCCCGCGTCCGGTCGTCCCAATTTTGCCCTCGCCCCGCGACTCTTCCTGCAACTGATCGAGCATCACGTGGTAGGGCATAATCACATGGGCACGCTCACTGACAAACAGTTTAGCAGTACTAATCCCACGTGACTCAAGCTCTTTAATCTCTTTGAGCAACACCTCGGGGTTGATAACCACACCGGGGCCAATCACATTCACCGTCGAAGGATCAAAGATCCCGGAGGGAATCAGGTGCAACTTAAAGGTTCCCAGGTGATTGACTACGGTATGCCCGGCATTATTGCCACCGCCATAGCGAATCACCAGGCGCGCTTTACTTGCGAGCAGGTCAACCAGATGACCTTTGCCCTCATCGCCCCACTGGGCGCCAATTAGCGCAACAACGGGCATGGGTGGATCCTTTCAGCTAGTGCACCTATCACAAGTGGTTCACAACGAAAAACTTGATCGACAGTCTACGCATTTGATCTAGCCTACTTAACGCAAGGCTGCCCGCAATCCGTTGATCGCCTCATCAACGTGCTGGGTTTCGATCACTAGGGGCGGCAACAGGCGCAGCACATCTTCGCCAGCCGTCACAACCAACAGGCCCTGGCGCTGAACAGTTTCTCGTAACGCGCTCGCCGAACCAGCGACCCGCAGGCCACGCATCAAGCCACGGCCGCGCAGTTCAAGGATCGTATCAGGGAAGTCCGCAACCAGATCCTGCAGCGACTCATCAAGATAATCACCGACGGCCCGCACATGCTCCAGGAAGGCCGGGTCACTGATCCGGCGGAACACAGTTGCGCCCACGGCGGTGGCTAACGGGTTGCCGCCAAAGGTCGTCCCGTGATCGCCAAGTTGGATCGCATCGGCAATCCGCTGGCTCAACAGGACGGCACCAATCGGCAGCCCACCGGCCAATGGTTTGGCAACCGTCATCATATCGGGCAGCACACAGGTCGCCTCGTGGGCCCAAAGGGTTCCAGTGCGACCAACCCCACACTGGATCTCGTCAAAGATCAAGACGGCCCCAAACCGGTCACAGAGCGCCCGCGCCCCGGCCAGGAACTCGTGGGTCGCCACCCGTAACCCGCCTTCGCCCTGCACCGGCTCGACCAGCACCGCACAGACATCGTCGCCCATCGCGGCTTCGAGCGAGGCCAGGTCGTTATAATTGGCAAAGCGCACCCCTGGCATCACCGGCATAAACGGCTCGCGGTACTTTTCGCGGGCCGTCACCGCCACTGCGCCCATGGTGCGTCCGTGGAACGAGCCATCAAAGGCCACAATCGTGGTTTTATGCTCACCGGCGTGGGCACGGGCGTAACGGCGCGCAAACTTGATCGCGCCTTCGATCACCTCGGCCCCGCTATTGCCAAAAAAGACCCGATCAAAGGCTGGGCTGCTGTTGACCAACATGCGCGCCAGTTCACCCGCCGGAGCGGTATGGTACAGATTCGAGACATGAATCAGCTTGGCGGCCTGCTCGGCAATCACCCGCGTCACCTCGGGATCGCCATACCCAAGCGCATTGACCGCAATCCCACTCACAAAATCTAGATAGCGGCGACCGTCGCTATCGAAGAGATAGACCCCTTCGCCGCGCTCGATCACAAAGTCGGGCTTTGCATAGGTCTGCAGAATATAGTCGCGGTCGGCCTGAATCATTGACCCTGTGATCTCGGCACTCATTGGCGCTTCCTTCCATCTGGCTCGGCTGGTGTGCGCTGTGATTATAACAAAAGACCGGGGTCAGGGTACAAGGTTCGACAGCCTATAGCCCGTGTGCTACAATCCCAGCCTAGATTGCCCAACCACCGATGGAGGAATCCGATGCGAATCGAGCGAAATCTGGGCATGGATCTGGTACGTGCGACCGAGGCTGCCGCATTGCGCAGTGGTCGCTGGATGGGCCGTGGCGATAAGATCGGCGCAGATCAGGCCGCGGTTGATGCCATGCGCTATGCCCTTGATAGTGTGCCAATGAATGGCATCGTCGTGATTGGCGAGGGCGAAAAGGACGAAGCCCCGATGCTCTATACGGGCGAACGGGTTGGCACCGGTGATGGCCCCGAAGTAGATGTTGCGGTTGACCCGGTTGAAGGTACAACCCTGCTGGCCGAAGGCATGCCCGGGGCAATTGCGGTGATTGCGATTGCTGAACGCGGTGCGCTCTACAATTGGCAGGGCCTCGCCTATATGGACAAGCTCGCGGTGGGTGAGCGGGCCAAGGGCGTGGTAGACATTAACGCGCCCGTCGCCTACAACATTCGGGCGATCGCCCGCACTCTCAACAAGCAGATCGAAGATGTAACGGTAGTAGTGCTTGATCGCCCCCGCCACCAGCAACTCATTCGTGAGATCCGGGAGACCGGGGCACGCATCAAGCTGATCTTTCATGGTGATGTGAGCGCCGGGATTATGACCGGAATCGAAAACCCACCCGCCGATCTGTTGATGGGCATCGGTGGTGCACCCGAGGCCGTGATTACCGCTGCGGCGCTCAAATGTATGGGCGGTGAAATTCAGTGCAAGATCTGGCCTCGCAACGACGAGGAACGTGATCGCGCCACCGAACTGGGCCTCGATCTGAAGAAGGTCTATACCACCCGTGATCTGGTGCGCGGTGACAATGTGTATGTGGCCGCAACCGGGATTACCCCCGGCGAGTTCTTGCGCGGCACCGAGTATTTTGGCGGCGGAGCACGCACCCATAGCGTGGCGATGCGCTCGCGCTCGGGGACGGTGCGTTATATTGATGCGACCCACCGCTGGGATAAGCTGATGCGCATTTCGAATATGCCCTACGGATGAGATCTTAGGGAGCGCGGGGCTGCGCCCCGCGCTCCCTGAAAAAAAGGGGGCACCATGTGCCCCCATGCCCCCGCAGATCGTAAATTATACCCATGCAACAATCGCTTTCGTTTCGTGATACGCTGGTACGCTCGCCAGCCCTGACCGCCGCCCTGGCGCTTGCGGCAGGGGGCGTGGTAGGTGGAGCCGCCGCGTTTGGGCCGCTCTATGCCCTGGCTGGCCTGTTGGGTCTGGCAGCGGGCACGGCCATGCTGGTTTCGACCAACCTGGGGCTGCTGGTGGTCTTTGCGATCATTACGATGCTGCCTTTTGCGACCCTGCCCTTTCGCGCCGTGATCACCCCGAACTTCCTAACCCTGGCGCTGGTCGCCCTGCTTGGGGTCTGGGCGTTGCGCCTACTGGCGCGCCCTGACCGTTATGAGCTACGGGTCACGACCCTGGGCCTGCCGATCTTTGGCTTCCTCAGTCTGACCTTCTTCTCACTCATTCTGGGGGCGCGCGGCCTGCCCAATCCCTCGACCCTGCATAACTATGCCAAATTTGTCCTGGCGGTGCTGCTCTATCTCAGCATCGTCAATGTGGTAACCACCCGCCACGAGGCCCGGCTCGCCCTGCGGGGCCTGCTCATCAGTGGTGGACTGGCCGCGCTATTCGCCCTGGCACTCTGGGCGCTCAATGATCAGACCGCCCTGCGCCTGCTGGTCAGTCTGGGACGGCTTGGCTACCCCACCGAGGGCCGCGTCTTACGGTATGTCGAAGACGATGTGAACGGCCTCGAACGGGCGATTGGCTTGTCGGTGGACCCGAACAGCTTTGGGGGCATGCTGGCGCTGGTGGTCGCACTCGGGGCCGCCCAACTGGTGGCCCAGCGTCCGATCCTGCCCCGCTGGCTGCTCGGCCTGATTGTGGGGGCCATGACCCTGACCCTGCTGCTCACCTTTTCGCGCGCCGCGCTGCTCGGGCTAGCGATTGCCGCAGCCTACCTGGCAACGATTCGCTACCACCGGCTCTGGATCGTGATGATCATCGGCGGACTACTTGGCGGCGGTCTGTTATTGGCCCTCGGCTATGCCGATGAGTTCATCAACCGCTTTGTGAGCGGGGTCCAGTTCGAGGATCAGGCCCAGCAAATGCGTCTGGCCGAGTTCCGCAATGCGTTCGCGATTATCGAACGCTATCCAGCCTTCGGGATTGGCTTCGGTCAGGCCCCTGACCTTGACTTGACCGCCGGGGTGAGCAGCATCTACCTGGCGATGGGGCAACGGATCGGGTTGGTAGGACTGGCCGCCTTCCTGGGCATCGTCGTGGCCTGGTTTGTCCAGACCATTCGCGCCCTACCGCGCCTCGATGAAGAACGCACCAGTTGGGTACTCGGCTGTCAGGCCGGGGTGGTAGCCGCGCTCGCCGTGGGGCTGGCTGACCACTACTTCTTCAATATCGAGTTTAGCCACATGGGTGCGTTGCTCTGGGGCACCATGGGCCTGGGCATGGCAATTATTGGTCTGCCCGAAGAAGCGTCGTAGGGACGCGTAGGGGCAGCCCGCGTGGCTGCCCAGGGCGACCACGCCGGGT